>JAWWPY010000116.1:0-8011 GCA_033854735.1 Streptosporangiaceae bacterium
CTCGTCATCGCCGTAGGCGTCGACCGTAGCTCCTCGGCCATCGCGGCAAGTTCTGCTTTGCTCAACCCAGCCACCGGGCAAGCGTACCGAGGCACACCGGGACCGGCCCTCCATTCTGATGCGAGGACAGGGGACAGCCATTTCAGAACGGTTCTGCCACCAGGCACATAATCCACCCGTCTCGAGGTTCGCTGATACGCCACAGAGCCAGAAGAGGTCTTGCCCCCCAACCCATGGGTCCGCCGCTCGGTTACAGAGCATTCGCGCGCCCCTGAGGGCCGCTGCCGATCACCAGGCCAAGGGTTGTACCGCAATTGCACTACATCGGGGTACACTTATGAGAAGAAGGGAGATGATCATGGCTACCAGCACATCGTTTCGCATCAGCGACGCCGCCAGGACCCGGCTCGCTACACGCGCGGCCCGTGAGGGCATGACCGCTACAGCTCTGCTTGACCTGCTCATTGTGGAAGGCATTGATCAGCTCGACTACCCGGGGATCATCTTCCGGGGCCCAGCACATGACCGGCGCGCCGCGCTGGCTGCGGGCCCTGACGTCTGGGAAGTGATCGCACGCCTTCAAGAGCTCGACGGCAGTGAGGAACAGCGGATCAGCCTGCTGAGCGCAGAGTCGGATCTGCATCCCCGGCTGATCAGGATCGCCCTCGACTACGCCGCCGAGCACTCCGCCGACATCAGGGAGCGAATCGAGCGGAACCAGGCCGCGGCAGACCGAAGCCGCGGCATGGCGCACCAGCGTGAGGCACTGCTGGCGTGACTGCCTTCCTGATCGACGAGATGTTCCCGGAGGCTGTGGCCCTGCTCCTGCGCGAGACATACGGTCACGACGCGGTTCACGTCACCGAGATCGGTCTCCGCGGTGCCGACGATGCACAAGTGGCGACGGCCGCCCGGGCAGAGGGCCGGGCTGTCGTCACCGAGAATGTTGCGGACTTCGCGGCCGAACGCGACGTGGTGCTCGTGTTCGTGCTCAAGAAGAACTTGCCCGCCGGAGGCGGCCAGGCCGCCGCACTCGCAAAGGCCCTTGACCACTGGGCACAGGATCACCCGGAGCCCTACCTCGGGCCTCACTGGCCGCCCGTGTAACGAGGACAGCTGCGGCAGCGTTCAATTGGAGTACCCCGGCTCGTCCAAGGGGCTGGCTGAGCGAGCAGGCGGGCAAATCGGGCCACACCGGCCGCGTCACGGCGGGCACGCGCGCCAACTGCATCACTCGGTCATGTTGGTAGCGGGTAATCTGCGGCCTAGATTCTCAGGCCAGAGTCACGGCGGCCCACATGAAACTTGAAGGCCTCCCGGACAAGGCTCTGGACGCCCTCGATCTCCGGGGCGCCGGATATCACGTTAAGTTCGCGCGGAACCTTCCGGCCGTTAAGGTACTTCGTAACACTTTCGGATCCGATGTTGGCCACGAATATTGCGTGAGCCGCGTTTCCTAGATCCGCGCTGAGCCCAGCGAATCCGCGGGCCTGACCGAGAGGCAAATGCGCGGTGTAGTACTTGCACTCGATCGCAATGAGGCACTTACCGGCACGCGGAGAAGTTCTCAACCGCCTGCTGAGAACCGCTTCAGCCGCATTCAAGACGAGGACATCGCACTCATGCTCCACGCCGGAGCTACCCTGAACCTTAACGCCAACATGGACTTCCAACGCAGGCGCTCTGCCGAATTCGATTACGGCGTGAGTGTAATCTCGCCTGGTAGAGTACAAGTGCCCCGGGCCGGTTCGGAAGATCAGATTCCTGATTTTGCTGCCCCTGACGTCCTCATAGTGGATGACGGCACCAGACCTACGGGCGGTTGCCACTACAAGAGAGAAGAGGAATCCCTCGTAGACATCATTGGCTGCCGAAGCCGTCGTGTAAGAGACAGCAGCCCCCAGATGAGTTCGCAGCTCGCGGAGGAGATCGTCAACCCTAGTCATTGGGATATCACTCGATCTACCTGCGCAAGGAATTCAACTGCGGCTCGCCGCGCTGCCCGTGCCTGCGGGGTCATGACTGCCTCAAAGCTTGGAGGCGCCTGGGCAGCGTCGTCCTCGTCCGGCACGAACTCCATGCCTGCCACTGCCGTATCCGCTTCATCGTCGATCGGCGCAAGGCGCTTCATGGTGTCTTGATGAATCTCCGGAAGCTCTACTATGAGCCGCCGAATTGCCTGGGTGATCAGCGTGACACGCTCCGCCTGACTGAGCCGCACATTACCGATCAGCTGCCGCCCTCCAGAGCTCGGCGACAGCTCTTTGTATTGAAATCCGTCCTCATCGAAGAGCGATTGCGGCTCGTTCCCCCTCGAGGAACGGCGAGGGATCGACACGTCGGTATGAGTCCCAGCCGCGATACCATCCTCGATGCTCGCCCGGACCCAGCCTAACCCGGATTCGGTGAGGAGAGCGCGCATGCCCCGCTCCAGCAATTCAAGCTCTGCGTCGTCCATCATTAACCTCCGGCAGCACCGGTGGTAGCCGAACCGTCGCGACCACTTTACGCGACGGGCCTAGATGCTAGGGATAGATACATGCCAGCGCCGGCGCGGTGCGGGGAGTTACGCTCACTCGTTCAAGATCGACTGCTAACCCTACGAGAATGGCCAGGCCTGAACCTAACAGCCCGGCATCCGGGAGCCGGTCGTTCACACGAGTCACGTCGCTGCTAACCGTCTACCCGGCCCCGGAGAGGCGGCTGTTGCGCCACCTCAATAGGCAATGTCAAGGCCACCTCTGCCGGCCGGCGCTTGCGTGCCCTGGCCTACTGACGAGAGGGCTCATCGTCGGTGAGCTGGCCGACGAGGGGGCCTGCGCTGAACGCGCGGCGCAATGGGAGCCCGCTCAGCAGAAGGTTGCCGGACTCCGAGCGGTCGCGTACGTCATACGGTGGTCACTGTGAGCGAGCGACTCCCCAACGACAATGGACATTCAGCGGTAGATGGGGAACTGGCGCGGTTGCGGGCGGAGAATGCCCGGCTGCTGCGCTTGCTGAACCTGACCCGGCAGGAGGTAGCGCCACCAGGACCGTGGCAGTCCGGGCTATTCGAGGCACCACCCGGGCCGGTTCACGCCGGCTCGCCACCCGAGGTGAAGGTGGCGCTGTTCGGCGCTCTGTTCGCTGCGCGGACTGACGTTTATGCGGTCCGATGGGAAAACGCGCGCACCGGGAAGGCTGGCTGGCTTCCGGCTGTGCGGGGCGGGTGGCGCAAGGGCGTCCCGCATGCGGACCGGGATTACCTGCCGCTGACAGCTGAGGTCCTGGCCTCGCACCTATCCGGTGATCTGCACACCGGGTTTTACCCGCTGCTCGACGGTGACCGCTGCTGGTGGCTGGCCGCCGACTTCGACGGCCCCGCGGCCATGCTGGACGCGCTGGCGTACCTAAAGGCGCCCGATCGCTGGCAGTTCCGGCGGCGCTGGAGGTCTCCCGGTCGGGGGTCGGCGCGCACGCCTGGGTTTTCTTCACCGGCCCAGTCCCGGCAGAGAGGGCGCGCCGCCTGGGTACTGGCCTGCTGCGGGAGGCGATGGCGCTGCGCGGACAGATGGACCTGGCCAGCTACGACCGCCTCTTCCCCTCCCAGGATGCGCTGCCCGCCGGCGGTGTGGGTTCTGGGCCGCCCGGCGGCGAGCTATTCCGTGACTGGCGTTCCCTGAGCGGACATCAGGCGCCATGAGCCGTCATCGCGGACGAAGACGTGGGTGTACCGGCTGTTCGCGGTCACCCTATCCGGGCCGAAGTGCATGACCATCCTCGTCCGCCCGACCACCACGCCGGCCGCCTCCCGGCGGCGCACTGACTGTTCCGCTGAAAACCGGGTCACCTCGGCGAACCGCACCATCCCCGAGCCGATCGCGGAGAGGAACTCCTCCCGGCCTGTGACCCGGCCGCTCATCACATCGACGATCACGAAATCATCAGCCAGGACGGCCTCCAGCGAGCCCATGTCAGCCGACAGCAAAGCGCCGAAGAATGCCTCATCGGCCGCGGCGATCCCGGCGCCGTCGTCATCACGCACCAGATCCAATTGAATCTGCCCTTCATGCTCACTCAGCCAGCGGCCACCGGTCGCCAGCGCCAGATCATGCCAACAGCCAGCTCAGCCCGGACCATTCCCAGGACCGGGCTGGTCGAAGTCGGTCTGCCATGCGGCGACCTTCGGACAATGACCATCAGCACGTCGTCGCGTCGCCGACCGGGCGGGAGGAAAGGCGGTGCGCCGGGCACCGATGACGGTGACGAGCGCGGCGATCACGAGCGGGAGCGCCACCCATGGGAGAGTCCCGGCGCCGCCGTGGTCGAGCGCCAGGCCGCCGGCGAACGACCCGGCGGCGATGCCGACGTTGTAGGCCGCCGTCTGCATTGCCGTGGCGACATCACTGTGTGTCGGCCCGGCGGCGTCGATGAGGGCGACCTGGATGAGGGTGGGCGCGGCACCGAACGCCGCGCCCCAGCAGACGACTGCGGCATAGAGCGCCACCGCGAGATGGGCGGCGCAGCCGAGCGTCAGGAGCACGGCGGCCAGCAGGGAGAGCACGCCCAGGAGGGTTGAGCGCAGGTGGCGGTCGGTGAGGATGGCGACGAGCGTCACGCCGCCAAGCGTGGACAGCCCGAATACGAAGAGGACAAGAGCCACCTCGGAGATCCCGCAGCGACGGGCAAACGGCGCGAGATACGTGTAAAGCGCCTGGTGACCGGCCAGGAGCAGCAACGTGACCGCGAGCACGCTGCGCACGCCCGGCCGGGTGAGTACGCCGGAAAGCGGCAGGCGCCCGGCGGGAGCCTCGCCGGGAATACCCGGGACGGCGGCCCGGATCCAGGCGGCGGCAATCGCCGCGAGCAGGGCGAGCAGGGCGAACACGGTACGCCAGCCGAGCGGCGAGGCGAGCGCTGCCGCTGCGGGGACGCCGAGGGCGAGCGCCACGGTGATTCCCGCGAGCACGATGGCGACCGCGCGACCGCGACGTTCGGCCGGCACGAAACGGGCCGCAGCGGGAGCGAGCATCGCCCACAGGACACCGCCGAGCGCGCCGGCGAGCAGCCGGCATGCGAAGGTCAGCACGTAGCTGGGCGACACCGCCGTCATCGCGTCCAAGAGCGCGAAGCCGGCGAGCACCGAGCACAGGACCCGACGGCGCGGCAGGCCCCGGAGCAGCGCCGTGAGCGGGATCGCGCCGAGCGCCGAGGCCACAGCGTAGCCGCTCACGAGAATGCCGATGTGACCCTCGGGGACGCCGAGGGAGGCGCTCATCCCCGGCAGCAGGCCCGCCGGCGCGAGGTCGGTTACCACGTCGATGAACGCCGCGGTGGACAGGGCGAGCAGCCCGGCCCACGGCAGCCGGAGCGGTCCCGCATCCTGCGGTCCCCAGTGGCCTGGGACGACGGCTGAGGGGTCCATCTCGCTATCGTCGAACCTTGACATTAGTGTCAAAGTCAATGGCCGTCTGCCCGGCGGAGGGAGCGCGGTGAGGATCGGGGAGCTTTCGCGGCGCACGGGCGTCCCGGCCAGGATGCTGCGCTACTACGAAGAGCAGGGGCTTCTGCGTCCCGGGCGGGAGGAGAACGGATACCGCTGCTACGGCCCCGGCACGGTCGAGCTGGTACAGCAGATCCGGGGCCTGCTCGACGCCGGGCTCACGACAGACATCGTTCGCCGCATCCTGCCTTTCCTCGAGCATCCCGGCGAGATCGCGGTCCACCCGGACTGCCTGCCCCAGACGGCAGCACTCTTGCAACAGGAGGCCGAGCGGATCCAGCGCCGCATCGACTGCCTGGCGCGTAACCGCGATGCGATCCGCGGCTATCTGGACGGCATCCGCCAGCACCCTCGGTGACCGGGACGCGACTACTCTTCCTGGCAGCACCGCATCCGGCCCAGATGATCTGACGAACCGTCAGGAACGCACAGCCCGCCCGCTGTCGACGCCGCAGGCTGCGACACCGTTAGTCCGCACGCTCGTCCTTCCCGCGCACCGGTGCCAGACCCGCCAATTCGCCGCGCTGTCACCACCACAGCACGCGACGCCGTGCAGGCACGCCCGTTCGCCCATGCCGCGATGATCGGGTCTATCGGAGCACGGGCCAGAACCGAACGTTCTGCGTGCAGGTGCACAGGCCAGGTAGCGCGCACGCGGTGCGCGCAGAGTCGGCGTTATACGGGTGATGTTTGTCAAGGACGTGTCAGGAGTCGCCGAGCAGTGGGCGTTCGTCTCCGCCGAGCAGGAAGAGGAAGCGTGCCAGGTCGGTGCGGAGTGCTGTGGTGTCGTAGGCGCTGTGGCCGGTGAAGCGGCGCAGCGAGGCGGGTAGCTGGGTGTGGTCGCTGTCGATCCAGTCGATGAGGAAGCTGAGTAGTTCGGTGAGCTCGGCGGCATCGGTGGCGGCGAGCCGGATGCCGGGGATGCTCATCGGTCCTGGCTTCCTTCCGGGCTTCCGGCGGTCTTGCTGATGAGGCCGTCGAAGAGGGCGGCTCGCCCGGCCTGTCCGTGGTCGCGGGCGTGGTCGCGCTGGCGGATGAGGATGGGCAGGAACTCGGTGCCGGTGCGGAAGTAGGCGCAGGTTTCGCAGGCGGATTCCATGCGGCAGTCAAGTTCGGCGGGCCGGGTGCACAGGCCGTTGCCGAGCATGCGGGCGTGGGCTTCGCGGCGCAGGCGGGCCATGCCGGTGGTCTCGTAGTCGGCGGGCAGTTCGGGTGGCTGCCCGTAGAGCGCGTCGATCTTGGCGCTGACCGCGGCGTATTCGTCGGCGACGACCCGGTTGGCAATGCGTGCGTAGATCAGGGTCATCTCCATCTTGCGGTGGCCCAGCAGGGCGGCGATGGCTTCCAGCCGCATGCCGCGGTTGATCGCCTGGGTGGCCAGCGTGTGCCGCAGCCGGTGCGGGTGCACTCCGGGGACGCCGGCGGCCCGCGCGACGCGGGCAACGATGCGGCCGATGACATGCCGGTCCAGCGGGCCGCGGTGGTCGGCGACCAGCCGGCGGTGGCGGCGGATGTGCTCAAGGCTGGCCGCGGTCCAGGCGGTGAGCAGCTGCACCAGTTCGGGGTGCAGCGGCACGTAGCGGTCGTTGCGGAGCTTGCCCAGCGGGATCCGCAGCCAGTGGCCGGCGCCGATCTGCACGACCGCGTCCGCTTCCAGGTCCGCGAGCTCACCGGCGCGCATGCCGGTGCGGGCCAGTAGCTCGACGACCAGCCGGTCGCGGGGATCGCTGCTGGCCCGGGCCGCGGCCATCAGCCTGGCCGCGTCACGGTCATCGAGGAACTTCGGCAGCGGCTCGGGCTTCTTGGGGATGTCCCCGGCGATGACCGGGTTGCGGGCCGGGGCATCCGGCCAGTCCCACTCGATGATCCGCTCGAAGAACTGGCGCACGGTCCGCATCCGCTGCCGGTGCGTCTCGGCGGATAGCCGGCCGTGGTTGCCGGGCTGGCCAGCCAGCCAGGCCTTGTAGTCCTCGATGTCGTCGCGGCGGATATCGCCGATCGCGGTGAGGCCGGCGTCGCTGAGCATCCAGCGGGCGAACTGCCGCAGCGCGCTGTCGGCAGCATCGACGCTCCGGGGGGCCAGGAACGTGCCCAGCTGCCGCAGGTAGCGGCGCATGACAGCAGCTACTGCGGGTGCGGCCGCCTCGATCTGGGCCCACTCGGCAGCAGCCTGCCAGCCCGCCTGCTGACGCTCAGGGGCAGGAACGGCGCTCACCGGGCGGCCGTCTCTTGCGCGGCCAGCATCTGGGTGACGGCGGCCGTGTCAGCGTCGATGAGAGCAGCGGCGCGGCGGTATTCCCCGGCCAGCCAGTCGTTGGTCAGGTGCAGGTAGACCCGTGTGGACTCGATGCTGAGATGCCCAGCCTGGGCCTGGACCGCCTCCAGCGCCATCCCCGCTTCCCAACTGGTAGGGAGCGGTTTACCAACCGCGTCGAATACCTCAAGTTGAGGAACGGCGAGATGGGGCTCTTGTCCTCGTTGGTGCGTCTTTTCCGTTGCCTCAGCTGCATCAAACGGTCACGTGACGTC
>JAWWPY010000117.1:0-8661 GCA_033854735.1 Streptosporangiaceae bacterium
CACCGCCCATCTACCAGACGGCGACGTTCTGGGCCGAGGATGCGGAGCAGTTCGCGCAGGCCGCCGTCGACCGGCGGGGCCAGGGTTTCTACACCCGCTACGGCAACCCCAACCACGCGCAGGTCGCGGTGGTGGTCGCGGAACTGGAGCACACCGAGGCAGCGATGGTCACCGCATCCGGGATGGCCGCACTCACCACCGCCGTGCTGGCCCTGGTGTCCGCCGGTGACCACGTGATCGGGCAGAAGTCCACCTACGGGGGCACGGCGTCGGTGCTGCTGAACCTGCTGCCCCGGCTGGGCGTATCGACTACCCAAGTGGACCAGGCCGACCCGGAGGCGTTCGAAAACGCGCTGACTCCGCAGACCCGCCTGATTCTGGTGGAATCGCCGAGCAATCCGCTGTTGCAGATCACCGACCTGCGCGCCGTCGCGGACCTGGCCCGCGCGCACAACGTGCTGACCATAGCCGACAACACCTTCGCCACTCCGGTGAACCAGCGACCGGCAGACTTCGGCATCGATCTCGTCTGGCACAGCGCGACCAAATACCTCAATGGCCATTCCGACGTGTCCGCCGGGGTGCTGGCCGGCCCGGCGGGGATCCTGGACCAGATCTGGGATGCCGCCCTGCTCACTGGTGCCGTACTCGGCCCGTTCGACGCGTGGCTGCTGCTGCGCGGCCTGCGCACCCTGCCGCTGCGCATGCCACGGCACAACGACAACGGCCAGGCGCTCGCGGAGGCGCTGAAAGGCCACCCAGCCGTAGCCCGGGTGCACTATCCCGGCCTGGCGACTCACCCGCAGCAGGCGTTGGCGCACAGCCAGATGAGCGGTTTCGGCGGGGTACTCGGCATTGAACTGGCCGGCGGTTTCGAGGCTGCCGACGCGTTCCTCGGCCGACTGCGCTACGTCCGCCGGGCGGCCAGCCTCGGAGGCGTGGAATCTCTGGCCGTGCATCCCGCGTCTATGTGGCGTGGCATGCTCAGCGAGGAACAGATTGCCGCGTCAGGGGTTCCGCCAGGCCTGATCCGGCTGGCCGCGGGCACGGAGGACACGGCCGACCTGGTTGCCGACGCGCTCGCCGCGGCCGACGCGGTGGTCGCTGCGGCGGCGAGCACCTGACGCCGGCGGCACCGGACCCCCTCCTAGGTGCGGGGTCGCTGAGAACCGTTTCCGCCGCTACCGGAAGGCCCGTGATGACCATGCCGCGCTCGCGTGCGTTTACGCAGGTCGATGTGTTCTCCACGATCCCCTATCTCGGCAATCCGGTTGCCGTCATCCACGATGCCACAGACCTAACCGACGAGCAGATGGAGCGCCTGGCGCGCTGGACGAATTTGTCCGAGACCACCTTCGTCTTGCCTCCCACCGCTCCGGCGGCGGACTACCGGCTGCGGATCTTCACCCCTGGACGTGAACTGCCGTTCGCCGGGCACCCCACTCTTGGGTCCGCACGCGCCTGGCTGGACAACGGCGGCACACCACACCATGCCGGCCGTATCGTGCAGGAGTGCTCCGCCGGCCTGGTCACCGTGCGCCGCGGCGAGGGCATCCTGTCCTTCGCCGCCCCGCCGCTTGTCCGCGACGGCGCGCTCGACGAAGAGCACGTCGGCCAGATCGTCGCCGCGTTCGGCATCAAGCGGGACCGTGTCCTCGCCCACCAGTGGGTAGACAACGGACCCGGCTGGGCCGTGGTCCAGTTGCCCACGGCCGAGGAGGTCCTCGCCCTCGAACCCGACCTCTCCGTCATCCCGACCGCGATGGTCGGCGCGATCGGTGCCTACCCCGACGGGTCCGAGCACGCCTTTGAGATGCGCACCTTCGCCCCCGGCGTCGGCGTCGCCGAGGACCCGGTATGCGGCAGCATGAACGCCTCGGTCGGACAATGGCTCACCACCACCGGCGCCGCACCCTCCGCCTACCGAGTCTCCCAGGGCGCGCGCGTGGGCCGGGCCGGGACCATCGAGATCACCGCCGATACCGACGGCACCGTCTGGGTCGGCGGCGCTGCCACCGGCTGCATCCGCGGCACCATCACCCTCTGACCAGTTCGGCGCCGCACTTCGCCATCAACCGCGCCGCGCGAGGGCACCCCGGCCCAAGTCACACCCCTCTTGCAAGGACCATCTCGATACGTCTGGGCCAGTTCGGTCTCGTTCCGGACACCGGCCGGCCCATCGGCGGCTGAAAATCCAGACAACCAGAAGCGGACAGCAGCAGCGAGTACGGGCAGTGAGCATAGCCGGGGTTGTCTGTAATACCCGTCGGGCCGTCAGTGTGCTTGCGTGCTTCCCGCTCCTGCCGGTTTCGCGGCCGGCCAAGTGCCGACCGCAGGACTGCCAATTCTGCACTCAGTGCGCCACCTGTTTCCCTACCTGCCTCAGCAGCCCGGCTATAACAAGCGCCTGCGCAGGGCGGCGTCGCTCATCCGGCAGTGCATCCGGGTTCGGGCCGCGAGCACCAGCGCATGGACCGACGACGTGTGGATGGTGGATTCCACCCCGGTGGAATGCGGTCGTTCCCGGGAGACCGCCAAGCGGTCTGACCTGGCTGGATGGGCGGAGTACGGGTATTGCGCCAGCCACTCCCGCTATTTCTGGGGCCTGCGCCTGCACCTGGTCGCCACCCTGGGTGGCCTGCCAGTGGGCTTCGCCCTGAGTGGGGCGAAAGCCGATGAGCGCCAGGTGCTGCTGGCCATCTTCGACGCCGGCCCTGGCCTGCTCGCGCAGCGGCCCGGCCAGACCCTGATCGGGGACAAGAACTACTACGGGGCCGAGTTCGAAGCTTCTCTTGCCGGGGCTGGCGCACAGATGCTGCGCCCGGCCCGCAAAGGAGAGCCCGAACGCGCCGGTGCCTGCCTGTTCAAGCCGTTGCGCCAGGTCATCGAGTCGATCAACGAGACATTCAAAGGCCAGCTCGACCTCGAACAACACGGCGGCCACACCCCCGCAGGCGTGATCGTCCGCGTCCTGCAGCGCATCCTCGCCCTAATGCCGCGATCTGGCACAACGACACCCCCGGGCAGCCAACCCTGCGCTCACTCGTGGCTTACGACCACTGACCTTGGAATTGATCATCTAGATGGAAGCCATCCTCACCGCGCAGGTCGAGGGGTCGGTAGTGGAATGGGTCAAGATCGTGGACGAGCCGGCGTTCCTGACGGTCGGCGTGCGGTCACCTTCGGATCCAGACCGCTTGATCATCCGGCGTGCCGCGCTGGCCGTGGTGTTCGCCCTGGGGGTCCGGCCACCTGCACGACGGCCGGAGATACTCACCGGCGTGTTCTCCTGGGCAGCCACCGGCCTGGACCAGCCGGGCGGTGGGCGTGACCGCACATGGCTTGACTTTGGCATGTCGCGCGAGCGTGCTGAGGAGCTGCTTGAACAACGTGTCCACGATGTCGGCGAGGCCGCCTGAGGCGGTACGGCGGGCGACGGAGCATGCTGCTGGCAAGGCAGGGAATCCGCGGGAGGGCTTAAGGTATCGGCCGATCCGTGGGGGAGCGCTTCTTCGCTGGAGGACAGGGCAGTGCGCGATGATCTGCTCGCGCGCGGGCTTTTTTCCTGGAGAGCCTGGCCGCCCTCGACAGCACTGGCAAGCCGGATGCTACTGGTGGCGATCTGACCACCCCGGCGGGAGCGCTCCTGATAAACCGGGGACTCTGGCGCCGCCGGTTCCGGAAACCGATGACCTTTCTCCGATATCGAGGAATTGCTGTCAGACTAGGCTGATGGCGCAGGTATTGTGCCCGGTCGTGATCGGCAGGGACGCCGCGCTGGATGCGGTCGACGCGGCGCTGACGGCCGCTATGGCCGGGCACGGCGGGTGTGTAGTGATCACCGGGGAGCCGGGGATCGGCAAGTCGCGGCTGGCCCTGGAGACGGCCAGCCGGGCGGCCAGCCGTGGCATCCGGGTCGTTACCAGCCGGGCGGTGCCGCAGTCAGCTACCGCTGCTTACCGGCCGCTAACGGAGGCGCTTGTGCAGCTCCTCCGGGACCGGGCCGTTCCCGATGACGCGACGATGGAGCCCTGGCTGCCCGCGCTGAGCGCGCTGCTGCCGGGGATGGCTGGCCGCGCTCCAGCGAGTGGAGAGGTCTCACCTGGGATCCGCGGTGAGGCGCTGATCCAGCTTCTTCGGCGCCTCGCGCCGCAGGGCCTGGTCATAGTGCTAGAGGACCTGCACTGGGCGGACCCGGACACCGTGGCCCTGATGGAGTACCTGGGCGAGCACCTTGAGGGCGAGTCGTTGCTATGCGTACTTACCCTGCGCGCCAACCTGCCGTCGCCCGCACTGGACGTGGCCCGGCGGCAGCGGGGCCGGCCCGGCGTAATTCACCTCGGTCTTGACCGGCTCAGTGATGAGGACATGGCGCGCATGGTCCATGCCTGCATCCCGGGAGCAGAGGCGGAACTCCTGCGCCGGGTGCAGGCCTCCGCCGAAGGAGTACCGCTGCTGGTGGAAGATCTGCTGGCGTCGCCCGGGCTGCCGGAGTCGTTCACCGAGACGGTCCGCCAGCGCCTGGCCGGGTTCAGCGAACCGCAGCGATCGGTGATCGAGGCCGCTGCCATCCTCGGCCGCCACTTCGACTGGGAATTGCTCCCGGCCGTGAGCGGCCAGACTGTGGCCGTGGTGACGGAGACGCTCGGGCTCGCTGTCGAGCAACTGCTGGTGAGCGCCGACGGTACGGCCTTCCGCTTTCGGCACGCGCTGACCCGCGAAGCGATGCTCGATACCATGCTGCCACCCCGCCAGCGGGACCTGGCCTTGGCGGCGCTCGCCGTTCTGGACGCCGCGCACCCGCGCCTGGAAGGCGGCCTGCGCGAGCTGGCCGTCGAGCTGGCGAACCGTGCCGGGGAACGCCGCCGGGCCGGAACGCTGCTGAGCGAGTCCGGCGGCCAGGCGCTGGCCTGGGGGGCGCTGGCCACCGCGATCAATACCCTACGGCGTGCCGCTGACCTCCTCGAAGGCACTCCCGAGCGGGATCAGGCGGAACTTCTGCTGGTCGAAGCGCTGGCCCTGGCTGGGCGGGTTGAGGAGGCAGCCGCGGCTGGCGGCCATCTCATCACCCGGCTCGGGACCGAGGCGCCGGAACTCCGGACGGAGGTTCACCTTCGCCTCAGCCAGGCGGCGGTGGGCGCCTCGCGGTGGGAGATGGCCCGTCATCATCTCGGCGCCGCCCGGCGCCTGGCCGGACCCGCCCCACCGGCTGGTGTGCGCACCCGCATGGGAGTCATCGATGCCGAGGTAGCCTTCGCCGCCGATGACCTCGATGAGGCCCGGCTTTTCGCCGAGAACGTCCTCGCTGCCGAGGTCAGTGCTCCGGATGTCCGTTGTCATGCGCTGGAGCTCATCGGCCGGAGCCACCGGCTGCGTGATCTCAGCGCCGCCCGCGCGGCGTTCGAGAGCGCGCTGGTCACCGCGGAGGCAGTCGGCCTGCCGTTGTGGCGGCTGCGCGCCCTGCACGAGCTGGGCACCATCGACCTACTTGATCATGCCGGAGTGGAGCGGTTGTCCGAGGCGCGGCGCGCTGCCGAGCAGATGGGTGCGCTGAGTACCGTGGCGATTCTGGATCTCCAGCTCGCCGCGGGCTTCACCTGCCGCTGGGAACTGGACACGTGTGATGCCCACGCGCAGGCCGCCGTTGGCCTCGCCGAACGGCTCGGCCTGGACCAGGTCCGGGCCAAGGCGCTGGCGGTACTTGCAGGCAGCGCCAGCATGCGCGCCGATGCCGGGCAGACAGAGCGCTACGCCGCCCGCGCCATCGCGGCCGCTCCGGACGACCAGATGGTCGAGGGCATCTGCTGGGCCAGCCGGGGAGCAGTGGTTCTGCTCGGTGGCGAGGCCGCGGCGGCCGTGGAACCCTACGCCCGGGGGATGGCGATCCTGGCCCGCCTCCCGCATGCCGAACCGGCGGGGCTCCGGGCGCTATGGCCGCTGCTCCTGGCCTCACTTGGTGATCACCGGGCGGCACGGGCGATCGAGGAGGCCCGCCGGCTGGGTGTCGGCGCTATCCGCTCCAACCGGAGCCTTCTCGGCTATGCCGAGGCGGTTCTGGCCGGGCGGGCCGGGCAGCGGCAGCGGGCCAACGAACTGGCGGCGGGCTGCGACGTTGGCTTCACGAACTGCGAGACTTGGGGTGAGCTGGCGAGGTTCTGCGCCGCCCCCGCTGCCCTCGCCGGCGGATGGGGCGACCCGCTTCGCTGGCTGGCCGAGGCCGAGGCAGGATTTGATCGCCGGGACCTGCCCCGCCTGGCCGAGCGCTGCCGCGAACTGCTTAAGGAGTCGCAGCCCAATCCCTGGGTGGCGGCGGGAATCACGGCCAGGGAGGCGGACGTGCTGCGCCTCGTCGCCGGCGGTCTGGCCAACAAGCAGATCGCAGCGCGGCTGCATCTGTCGCCACGGACCGTGGAGAAGCACGTCGAGAGCCTGCTGCGCAAGACCGGCGCCCGCTCCCGAACCGGCCTGGAGGCGGCCGCATCACTGGCCGCAGCCCGCGACTCTCGGGCCTTTCCTCCCTCGGCTACTACGTAGTCCCGGCTGGCATCTACGTGTTGTTCCCGATGTGACGGCAGGCGGCCGGCTTGCATGCTGGCCTGGCAAGCCAGGCCAAGGGAAGGCAACGCCGGATGCTCGAAGCTACGGAACTAGTCGTGGCAGTCAAGAACATCGAGACGCCCGATGAGCGGCACGCCTTCGAACACGCCTCGCTCAACGTGGTCAACCTGCCCGGCGTCACGATCGCCCGCACTGTGTATCAGCCCGGTTGGAAGTGGTCGACCGACGTCAAGCCGGTCGTCGGCACGGAAGCCTGCCAGGCGGCTCACACCGGCTACATCATCTCTGGCCGGCTCCACGCCCGCATGGACGACGGCCGCGAATACGACCTCGGCCCGGGTGACGCGCACGTGGTGCCGGCCGGTCACGACGCCTGGGTGGAGGGGGACGAGCCGTGCGTCGCGCTTGACCTCGCTTTCACCGGACGTGCACTAGCCGGGCACGTCGGCCGCTGCCCCTGCGGGGTTGAGTTCCGGGTCGCTAGCGACGACCAGTTCGGCCAGCTTGTCGCCGCCATCCGCGAGCACGCGCACAGCTCCCACGGGCACGAGCTCACCACCCAGCAGGTGCTCGCCGAGGTGATGGCATGATCGGCTCCGGCGCCTGGACTTTGCGTTCCGATTCGGTGACATCACCGTCAAAGGCGGCCTCGCGGCAGTCAGGGCAACAAGCCAGAGGACGATCACGATCCGCGCTACTGGCGAAACGCGACCAGCGCGTCTCCGGAGCTGCTCATTCTGGAACGCAGGGAGCACCGGAAGATCACGCATGTGCCAGCAGATGCCGGAGCAGCAGGAGGGGGCTGCTCCGGCATCTAGCGAGTCTGCCACCCGGATTCGGACACGCCCGCATCCGCTGCGGTCGCCGAGGACGACGCGGCTCCGGCTACACCGGCGTCTACGTGCCCGTACAGGGGCCGTGCAGGTAGACGTCGGCGTGGCCGGAGCCGTCCGTGCGCCTCCTCGACCCTTACCGCCTCGGCCCGGGACACCAAACGTGGCCTCGCAGGTGTGGGCTCACGTTGACTCCTACCTGCAGAGCTTGGGCGGCGAGATTTGCCTGATCCTCCCGCCACGGAGCACACTTGCAGGCGTCTCAGTCAGGATGTAGCGTCGCCGGAGACCTTACGCACCCGGAAAGTGATCAGTAAAGTCTGCCCGATGACAATCAGAACCGAGAGCCGCATAAAAATCGCCAGCAGCGTCCGTGAGGTGTGGGCGTATGTCTGTGACGTCGGGCGCTGGCCGGAGTGGGCGCCAACGGTTCTCGAATGCCGGGTTCGCGGAGGAGTTCCGCTTCAGCCCGGTTCGCGGGTGGAGCAGCGGGCGAAGATGATACTCGGGTTGTCTCGCGGCCGGAGCCAGGAGGTGACCGCTGTCGAGGCGCCCCACCACGTGGCGTTCGCCGGGCCCATGGGTACTTCCGCGGCGCGCTGGGGTATGGAACTCGAACCGTTGGGCGATAGGCAGACCGACGCCATGATGTGGATTGAGGTCGACCTCGCGGGCATCATGCGCGCGGTCCCCGGCATTCTCAAAAGCAGAATTCAGCGCGTAAGCGATGGTGAGATGGTGGCGATCAAGTCTGCCGTCGAGTCCACTGCGCGGGAAGGCGCGGGGTCCTAGAGGGGGTGGCGCGCGGTTCTACCGCGACGCTACCGAGTTCGAGGAGCACACCGTGAGCCAGACCGACCGTACGCGAGAGCACCTGATCGAGACATACCGCAAGAAGGCGAAGCACTACGACATCACCTCCCGGCTCTACCCCGCGCCCGGCTATCCCCAGCGGGCACAACGCCTCCGGGCCGTGCAAGCGCTCGGCCTTCGCGCGGGTGACAGCGTGATCGACATCGCATGCGGCACAGGTCTGAACTTCCCGCTGATTGAGGAGGTGATCGGTCCCGACGGCCGGATCGTCGGCGTCGATCTGACCGACGCGATGCTCGCCCAGGCCCAGGATCGGATAAAGACGAACGGCTGGAGCAATATCAGCCTCGTGCAAGCCGACGCGGCCGACTTCGACTTCCCAACCGAGGTCGACGCGATCCTGTCCACGTACGCCCTGTCGCAGGTGCCCGAGTGCGCAGAGGTCATCGCCCACGGC
>JAWWPY010000118.1:0-9575 GCA_033854735.1 Streptosporangiaceae bacterium
AGCAGCAGGCCGACCACGGTATCGAAGGCGACCCGCACGGCTGGCGACATCAGCCCCAGGCTCACGGCGATGTGGGACTGGGCGCTGCCCGCGTACAGGAACATGGGCCGCAGCGACCCGGAGGACAGGTACGGGTGGCGCAGGCCGAACGTGGCGAAAGCGAGGCCGACGAGCCACCACAGCGCCGTCACCACGGAGGTGACCAGCACGACAGGGATCACCACCACCGCGTGCGCCACGCCGAGCCACAGCCCCGGGTCGGCCGCGGCGGGTGCCTGTTTCGGTCTCGGCCGCCGGCCCGCGCCCTGCGCCCCAGCGGCCGGGGAGCGCACCCTGGCGATCCGCCACCGTTCCAGCTCGGCGCACCACCGCACCGGCGCCAGAGCGCCGGGCGGGACCGGCGCCCCGCCCGGCAGCAGCAAGCCGGCCGTTCCGGCGCACAGGCCTCCGAGCACCAGCAGCAGGCCAGCTGCGGCGGTCACCGGCGCAGTGAGCAGGTACAGCGACTCCACGAGCGTGCGACGCCCCGTGCGGAAGAGGAACCTGGCCCACAGCCGATGGTCCGCGACCAGTTCAGGCATCACGGCGGGCGAGCGCCCAGGCCCCGGCCGCGAGCGCGACCATCGCATACGCGCACAGCAAGCCGAAGGTCAGCCCGGGCGACAGCATGTGCGCGACCGGCTTGACCGCAATCAGCGAATTCCTCATCGTGTCGGGGAGGAACTTCTGCGCCGTGCTGCGGATCGAGCTGCCTAGCGAGAAGA
Organism: Streptosporangiaceae bacterium; assembly: GCA_033854735.1. Classification (GTDB taxonomy): domain Bacteria; phylum Actinomycetota; class Actinomycetes; order Streptosporangiales; family Streptosporangiaceae; genus JAWWPY01. Next base: position 765 of record JAWWPY010000118.1, read on the forward strand.
ACAGCAGCGGCAGCACGAACACCACGCCGACCAACCCGCAGATGGCGCCCGCGGTGTGCCGGATGATCGCGCCGATGCCCAGGCTGATGAGCGCGATCAGCGCCGGGTAGGCGCCGGCCATCAGCACCGCGCGCGCCACGCCGGGCTGGCCGAGCGTAGCGTGCGGGGCCGGGGCTTTCAGCATGGCCTGGCCGGCGAAGAACGCCACGCAGGCGAAGATCTCCCCCGCCGCCAGTGTGACGGCCCCGAGCACCGCTGCCTTCGCGGCGAGCACGAGCGGGCGCCTGGGCGCCGCGGCGAGCGTGGCGCGGATCATCCCGGAGGAAAACTCGGTCGTGATCGCGAGCACGCCGAGGACGCCGAGCAGCAACTGGCCGAGCACGAGTCCGAGGAAGGCGTCGTAGGTGGGGTCGAAGGACGCGCGGTCGGCGGCGGACATCTGCGCGTAGTTCTCATGGCCCGCCGTGAGCATGGCCAGGCCGATCATGCCGGCCGCGAAGGCGGCCACGATGTACCAGGTCGAGCGGACCGTGCGGAGTTTCTGCCACTCCATCTGGGCGACGGCGCGGAAACCGTAGCTGCCGCGGCTCGTGGCGCGGCGGCTGAGCGTCGTGGTGTTCATCACAGGCTCCCTGAATAGTCGGTCACGCCATCGGTCAGCTGGAAGAACGCTTCTTCCAGTGAGCTGCTGCGGGCGGACAGCTGGGCGACCGTGGTCTGCGCGAGCAGCCGGCCCTGGCCGATCACGATGAGCGCGTCCGCGGTGTGCGCGATCTCGCTGATCAGGTGGCTGGAGACCAGCACCGTCCGGCCCTGGGCGGCGAGGTTCTTCAGCAGGTTGCGGATCCAGCGGATGCCTTCGGGGTCCAGGCCGTTGACCGGCTCGTCGAGCAGCAGCACCCGCGGGTCGCCGAGCAGGGCGGCGGCGATACCCAGCCGCTGGGACATCCCGAGCGAGAACTTCCCGGCCCGGCGGTCCGCGGCCTTCTCGATGCCGGTGATGGCGAGCACCTCCTCGACCCGCTGCCGGCCGATCGCGTTGCTGGCGGCGAGCGCGGTCAGGTGGGCGCGGGCGGTGCGGCCCGGGTGGAACGCCTTGGCCTCAAGCAGCGCGCCCACCTCGCGGAGCGGCCAGCGCAGGTCGCCGTAGCTCTTCCCGCCGATCCTGACCTGTCCCGCGTCCGGCCGGTCCAGGCCCATGATCATGCGCATCGTAGTGGACTTGCCCGCGCCGTTCGGGCCAAGGAATCCGGTCACCACGGCGGGGCGGACATCGAAGCTCAGGTTGTCCACCGCGAGCGTGGACCGGTAGTGCTTGACGAGGCCGCGCGCCTCGATCATCGGAACCTCCAGTGGCTGAGCTGTCGTGGCTGTTCTTGCGCCTGGGCGTAACCGGCCCTCGTGGCGCGAGCACGCTGTCTGCGTCTGCCGTCCACGCTATGAACTGGGCATCTGCCGGGGAACGTGGTGAGCACCCGTCTTCCTGGTGGGGTTACCCACAGGGCGCTCGATGATCTCTATTAGGTAACAGAAGATTTCGGTCTTCTGGGCGTTTTGGGCCACGCGAGGGACGCAACGGTGGATGGTGCGCAAACAGGGCACAGTGCTCAATGACACCTGGCGCGGGAGGTGCTGCTCGGTTTGGCCGTTGTGTGGAGTTATGTCGGCAAATGGGAGTGATACGCGATGCTTAACTGGGGGCGGCGCCGCTAGGCGCTCTCCCGGCCCGTTACGCGGCAGCCGTGGCTGGGTACGTTCCTAACCAGCATGAACGCTAGACGGGCTGGCATCACCGGCGTCCTGGCAGATCCCGTTCGCCGCTGGGCGGGCTCGGCCAGCAGCGCTGTGGCCGCTCAGCCTAGCCGCCGGGCCGACGGCGGGCGCGGGCCATGGCCAGCGGGGAGATCCGCGAATCTGGCGGCCGCTGCCGGGCTGGTGATCGTCGCCGTGATAGCGGGAGCGGGCGTCCTGGCTGGGCAGAACTTCGCGCACAACCGGGCCGCCCCGCTCGCGGTCTCCGCCCTTGTCCTGGCCGTCATCGCTGGTGCCATGCTCGTCGGGTACTCGCGACGGCTGGTTGGCCGGGTCATCAGGCGCGAGGACGAGCTGGCCGTGGCGCTCAGCCGGCGGTCGGACCGGGATGAACTGGTCGCCCGACTGCGGTCGGCATCCGACCTGCTGGGCGAGGTCGCGACGGAGCTGCGGGCCGGGGCCAGGGACGTCGCCAAGGTGACTGGAGAGCAGGCCGACGTGGCTACCGACGTGTCGGCCACCGCCCAGGAGTTTGCCGACACGGCGGGTCTGCTGGCCGAGACCATGCGTACCGTCGCCGACGCGGCCGAGCGCACCGGCCAGGCCATGTCGTTCCTGCGGAGCCAGACTGATGACATGGCCACCAGGGTGGGCTCGCTCGGGGAGCGCGCTCACCGGATCGGAGAGATCCTCGGGCTGATCAACGAGATCGCCGCCCAGACCAACCTGCTGGCGCTGAACGCCGCGATCGAGGCGGCCAGAGCCGGCGAGGCGGGCCGGGGGTTCGCGGTGGTCGCCGAGGAGGTGCGCAGGCTGGCCGAGCGCTCGGTGGAGTCCACCGAGTCCATCCGGGAGATCATCACCAGCGTTCAGGACGAGACCAACTCCACCATCATCGCCACCGGGCAGGGCACCCGTCAGGCCCGCGAGGTAGGCGAGCTGATGACCTCGACCACCACCATGCTCGTGGAATCGATCGTCCTCAGCCAGCAGCAGAAGTCGGCCGCCGATCAGATCGACGCAGCCGTCCGGCAGATCCGCGACGAACATGACGCGCTCGCCATCAGAATGAAAGGCCAGCGCATGCGTCTGGTCGATCGTATCGAGGCGCTAGTCGCGGACATCGACATCAACCGCGGCGCGTTAACCGGGGTCCGCTGGCCTGGGGTGGAGCGATTCGTCACTCTTGTCGCACCGAGGGCCGAAAGACCGTCCTAGCTATCGGCATGGGACTGGACTCAGGTGTGCTGAGGTCACCGGATCCGCGGCAACGCTCAACTCAGCGGAGGGCCATACGTCCCCGTGCTTTACCCTGGTTCAGGCTGATGCCCTGCTGTCGTACCGGGTGATGAGAGGCGAGGGCTTGGGGATGGAGCGGCTGGAGCCGGGGGATCCACGGCAGGTCGGGGGGTACCGGCTGGAAGGCCGGTTAGGAACCGGCGGAATGGGCCGTGTCTTCCTGGGTTTCTCCCGGGGCGGCCGGGCCGTCGCGGTGAAGGTCATCCGTCCAGAACTCGCCCGGGACCGTGCGTTCCGTGGCCGATTCGGTCGGGAAGTGGCGGCCGCGCAGTTGGTCAGCGGCGCGTACACCGCACCGGTCGTGGCCGCGGGGCCCGATGACGACCCCCCCTGGCTGGCCACGGTGCTGGTTCCGGGCCCCTCGCTGGCCGAGGTGGTGGCCGGGTCGGGGCCATTGCCTGAAGCTGCGCTGTGGAAGCTGATGGCCGGCCTGGTTGAGGCGTTGCAGGCCATCCACTCCTGCGGCCTGGTGCACAGGGACCTTAAGCCGTCCAATGTGCTGCTGGCCACCGATGGGCCGCGAGTGATCGACTTTGGGATCGTCCGCTCCATCGACGGCACGCATCAGACCGCGACCGGGATGATCGTCGGCACTCCTGCCTTCATGTCCCCCGAGCAAGCCGAGGGAACGCCGACAGGCACCGCGAGCGACGTGTTCTCGCTCGGCAGCACGATCGCTTTCGCCGCGACGGGAGCGTCGCCGTTCGGTGACGGCGACCCGGCCCCGGTGCTGTACAGGATCGTGCACGGCCGCTCGCAACTGGACGGGGTACCCGGCCGTCTGCGGGACCTGGTAGCAGGCTGCCTGGCCAAGCTCCCCGCGGACCGGCCAGCACTGGAACATCTGGCCGAAGCCATCGCTGCCACTTCGGCCTCACCCGCGGCTACCATGTCCGCCTCGTTCTGGCCAGATGCGGTGACCATGGCCATCCGTTCCCATGAGCGGGCGCATGGCAACGGACGGGTGCCTCACCCGCCAACGGCGCCGGCCGGTCCGCCCGGCCGGAGCATCCCGCCAACCCGAACTTACGCCAGGCGCCGCCGCTCCGCGCCGGTGCCGCGGGAGCAGCGCCGGACGCCACCCGCTCCTTTCAAGCGCAGACGGTGGCGGTTGTCCCGGGTGATACCGGTGGCCGCCGCAGCCGTCTGCCTGGCGGTGCTGCTGACGCCACTCCGCGACCTCATGTTTGGCGGCGGGCCAGGCCCGGAGGAGGTCTTGTCGGGCTTCGCCAGCCCACCCGGGGCCATTGAATTCAGCGCTGATGGCCGGATCCTCACCGCCGGGGCGGGTGATGGGACGGTCACGCACTGGAACGTGAGCACAGGGCATCGCGTGGGCCCTGTGGTTCAGACCATCACCGATCAACTCGCCGGAGCCGAGATGATGGCGATGAGCCCTGACCAGCGCACTTTGGCCCTCGGCCGCACAGATGGCACCGTGACGCTGTGGGATCTCAGCGATCACCGGCAGACGGCCACGCTAGAGACCGGGCTGGATGTCGTCACCCCGGCGGATGGATTAGCGTTCAGCCCCGATAGCCAGGTACTGGCCATATCAATTTCCAACACCCCCGTGGTGGACGCCGCCACCACCACGCTGTGGAGCGTGGCCGGTCACAGGCAGTTCGCGGCCCTGTCCCCGCAAGAGGGATTTAACGGGGGCAGTCCAGGGCTGGCGTTCAGTCCGGGAGGAACGGCCCTGGTGACCGTCGGCTGGCAGTCAGTGAGACTGCTGAACGTGGCCACCGGGCGGCTGGAGGCAACGCTTGGCCAGAACAACGACGCAGGGACATCCGTTGCGTTCAGCCCTGACGGGCGCTTGGTCGCGGTCGCCAACCGGTCCACCGTGCGGATGTGGAACACCGTCACCCACGAACTCGTCGCCACGCTGAGCAACCCGGGGGACGTTAACTCCTCCAGCGCCACTCCTGTTGCGTTCAGCCCTGATGGGCGTCTGGTCGCCGCCTCCAGCGGGTTCGCCGTGCGGATCTGGAAGGTGGCCAGCCGCCAGCTAGTCGCCACTGTGCACGGCGATGGCGATGTGAGCATCATCTCCTTCAGTCCTGATCACCACACCCTGGCCACCGCAACCACCGGCCCTGGCGTGCTGACGGACCAGCCCCCGCCCTGCGTTGAAATTTGGAACCTGAACAGCATTATGTAAGCGCCCGCCATGTCCCATGTGTATGGACTTCGCCAGCCGGGCGGCGGAGAGTGGGGCACGGATCGTTGGGTAACTGCTCGTGGAGGGTTTTGTGACGACAGACCATCACGCCGAGCATGTTGGCAGCCTGCTGCGGCCGTCCTGGCTGCTGGAGGCCCGGTTAGCGCATAAGCAGGGCAGGCTGACCGGCGAGGGGCTGCGGGAGGTTGAGGATCGCGCCGCGCTGGAGGCCATCGAGTTGCAGCGTCAGGCGGGCATCGAGGTTTTCACCGACGGCGAGGCGCGGCGCGGCACCTGGATGGCCGGGCTGCTGGAGTCGACCGGCGGAGTGGTCCCGGCGGAACTCGCGCCCGTGAAATGGCACTGGGACCGCCGCGGTGGGCCGGTCGAGGACACCGGGTTCGACGTGGTGGCCGCGAACCAGAGAGTGACCCGTAAAGCCGCCCACACCAGCGTCGAGGCCGCGTTCCTCGCGCGGCACGCCCCGGGCCAGTTCAAGATCACGATGATGAGCGCGTCGATGGGCGGGATGCTGTGGCAGCCCGGGATCAGCGACGGCGTCTACCCGACGCCGGGCGATCTGGTGGGCGATCTCGTCGCGCTGCAGATCGCGGAGATCGAGGGCCTGATCGACCAGGGTGTGCGTTGGATCCAGCTCGACTCCCTGGGGTACAACCAGGTGTTCGACGAGGAGTTCCGCGCGGCTACCGGACTGGCCGCAGTGCCACCGGAGCAGATCCTCGACGCGACGGTCACGGCCGATGCGGAGGTTGTCCGCGCCGCGAGGCGGAAGGATCCGGGTGTCACCATCGGCATGCATATCTGCCGTGGCAACAACCGCAGTGCCTGGATGGCCCAGGGCGGTTACGAGCCCGTAGCCGAGCGGCTGTTCGGTGAGGTCGGGGTGGACCGTTTCCTGCTCGAGTACGACACTGAGCGAGCCGGCGGGTTCGAGCCGCTGCGGTTTGTCCGGCCGGGCACGACCGTAGTGCTCGGCCTGATCTCATCGAAGGTTCCCCAGCTCGAGTCTCAGGACGAATTGCGGCGCCGCATCGATGACGCGTCCCGGTACGTGCCGATCGGGAACCTCGCGCTGAGCCCGCAGTGCGGATTCGCCTCCACCTTCCGGGGCAACCTGCTGACCGTGGACGACGAGCGGCGCAAGCTCGAACTCGTCGTCGCCGCCGCCCGTAAGGTCTGGGGCTGATCGGGCCCATCAGGTAGCCCAGCGCAGTAGGCATCCGCAATGTGCAGTCATGTTGCGGATACCCCGGCCGCAGCCTCGCCGCGCAGGATGGCCTCAAGACTCGACCATGGAAGGGATTACCGAGATGAGCGCCCGACCGAACATCGTTCTCGTCCACGGTGCATGGGCCGACGGCTCTAGCTGGAGCGGCGTCATCGAGCGCCTGCAGGCCGACGGATACCACGTCACCGCGCCGCAGTTCCCGCTGACCGCGCTGGCCGACGACGTCGCCCGGCTCCGCCAGGTGCTGGACCTCCAGGACGGCCTCACCATCGTCGCCGGACACTCCTACGGCGGCCAGATCATGACCGCCCTGGGTACGGACGCGCCGAACGTCGCCGGCCTGGTCTACATCGCCGCGTTCGGCCTTGATCAGGGCGAATCGCTCGGCGCGCTGCTGTCCCAGGGACCGGTCAGCCCGGCGCTGGCGCACCTGGTCACCGACGCCCGCGGCTTCGGCTGGCTGTCCGAGGACGACTTCGTGAACCATTTCGCCGCTGACGTCGACCCGGCCAAGGCCAAGGTGATGTACGCCGTGCAGCAGCCGCTGGCCACGTCCGCCTTCGGGGACCTGATGGGCGTCCCGGCCTGGAAAACGCTGCCGTCCTGGTACCTGGTCGCCGCCGACGATCAGGCGCTCCCGCCCGATGCCGAGCGTCAGTTCGCCGGCCGCATGGGCGCGAGCACGGTCGAGATCCCGTCCAGCCACGTCGCGATGGTCTCCCATCCCGACGATGTGGCACAGCTCATCAAGACGGCGGCCGAAGCCGTGCCGGCTGCGAGCTAGACCGGCTCTCCGGCGCGCGGTATGACAATTCCGTCAATCTGAGAGAACAGGGCATGGACGAGCAGCGAGACCTCGAAGGCCTGAGCGCACTGGTCACCGGCGCTACCTCGGGCATCGGCCGGGCGGTGGCCGAGCGCCTGGCCGGCCGCGGCGCCGAGATCGTCGTGCACGGGCGGGACGCCGCCCGCGGCTCGGCGGTGGTCGACACGATCACAGCGGAGGGCGGCAAGGCCCGGTTCGTGGCGGCCGACCTCAGCGACCCAGCCCAGCTGGACTCTCTGGCCGAGCAGGCGGGCGTGGTCGACGTGCTGGTCAACAACGCCGGGTTTTCCTGGTTCGGGCCGACGGCCGAACTCGACGTTGCGACCTTCGACCGGCTGTTCGCCGCCAACGTCCGCGCGTCCTACTTCCTCGTCGCCGCCCTGGCCCCGAAGATGGCCGCCCGGGGCAGCGGCAGCATCATCAGCCTCGGGAGCATGGCCGGCCAGATCGGCCTGGCTGGTAGCGCCGCCTACGGTGCCACCAAGGCCGCCCTGATGTTGATGACCCGGTCGTGGGCGGCCGAGTTCAGTCCCTCCGGGGTCCGGGTCAATGCCATCGCCCCCGGGCCGGTGTTCACCGGCGGCGCCGCGCCCGACCGCATCGACGCCCTCGGTGCCACGACCCTGCTGGGCCGGGCGGCCCAGCCCGGCGAGATCGCCGAGGTCGTGGCCTTTCTCGCCTCTCCGAAGGCCAGCTACGTCACCGGCGCGGTCTTCGCCGCCGACGGCGGCCGCACCGCCATCTGACCCCGGCGGCCCGGCGGGACTCGCCCAGGTGGCCGATGAAGTGGAGCAGTGCCTGGTTGACGTCATCGGCGTGGGTCCAGATGATCGCGTGCGGCCCACCCGCGATGATGGTGGAGCGGGCGTCCTTCAGCAACCCGGGAAGCCTCCGGCCGGTGGCCTCGTAGGGCAGGACGCGATCCTGGTCGCCCTGGATAACCAGGACGGGAATACTGATCTCGGCGAGGTCCCCGCGGAAATCTTCCAGGCACGCCGTGACGCAGCGGAGGGCGGCGTGGGCCGACGCGGAGATGGCCACGTAGAAGCTGTTCTGCCACGCCTGGTCGCTGACCCGGGTGCCGCCCAGGAGATCGACGTTGTAGGAGTCGTCCAGGAGGTCTTTCATCGCGGCCGGCCGGTCGGCGGCGACACGCGCCGTGAGACGCTCGAAAACGCTCCGGTCAATGCCTTCAGGACTGTCGTCCGTCTTGAGCAGGAACGGCAGCAGCGGCGCCACCAGCACGGCTGCCCTGACCCGCCCTGAGCCATGAACGGCCAGGTAGCGGGTCACCTCACCGGTCCCCATGGCGAACCCGGCCAGCACCACCTCCCGCAGGCCGAGCCTGCTGAGCAGGATATGAAGATCGGCAGCCAGCGTGTCGAAGTCATATCCGGTGCTCGGCCGGCTCGAGGCGCCAAAGCCCCGCCGGTCATAGGTGATCACCCGGTGCCCGGCAGCCAGCAGGGCTGCTTCCTGCTTTTCCCACGAGTGCCCGTTCAGCGCGTAACCGTGCACGAG
>JAWWPY010000119.1:0-3618 GCA_033854735.1 Streptosporangiaceae bacterium
TGACGGCGCAGAGGCCTTCGTCGACGCGGAGGACATCGCCGCAGTCGCGAGCGTGACGCTGGCCGACCCGCAGGCTCATGCCGGCGCCCAGTACGCGCTCACCGGTCCCGAGGCGCTCACGATCGCGGAAGCAGCCAACATCATCAGCGAGGTCAGCGGCCAGGCCGTTGACTACACCGACATTGACCGCGACGAATGGGTCGCCGCCGCGGTAGCAGGAGGGGTACCAGCCGGCTATGGGGCGGTTCTGCGCCTGCTGACCGAAACCATCGCCTCCGGTCACGGCTCACGACCCAACCGTGACGTGGAGAAGGCGAGCGGCGCTGCGCCGGCCAGTTTCGCTGACTTCGCGCGGCGCACGGCCGCGGCCTGGGCCGTGGACCAGGCCCGATGACGGCGGCCGGAAATCTCGCCGGCTTCCGGGCCCGGGACCCGTTCTTCCGGATCATCGAGGAAGGCGTGGCCGGGCTGGTGGACGGTGAGCACTTCTTCGACCTGCTGGCCGAGGACGTCGTCTTCGAATACGTCATCACGGTCCCGGGCTACCCGCGCCGTGTCGAAGGGCGCCAGGCGGTAGCCAGGCTGTATCGCCAGTATGGCGCCACATTCTCCCTCGATCGCTGCTATGACCTGGCCGTCCACCCCGACCGGGCCACGGGCGTGGTCGTTCTCGTATACGCCTCGCAGGGCCGCGCCATCACGACTGGAACCGCCTACAGCAACCGCTACATCTCGGTGCTGTCGATCGTCGACCGGAAGATCGCGCACTGGCGGGACTACCTCGACCCGCTAGCAGTCTTTGACGCGATCGGATGGCCCGCCGCGGCAACAGGCAACGACTGACAACTCCCGGCGACTGCCAGGCCTGTCCCTGGTGACGTCGCAGAGACTGGCCGGGCCGCGGCCCGGTGGCGCCTTGACGACCGCCACCTTCCCGGCCGGGAATTATCCGGCGATGAGGTCGAACTCGTTGCCCTCGATGTCGGCGAAGGTGGTCCAGCGGGACTTGCCGGCTTCGACCTCGTTGAGCTTCTGCGCGCCGAGGCTCAGCAGGCGCCCGGCCTCGGCCTCGAAGGTGTCGCTGATGATGTCGAGGTGGACGCGGTTCTTGACGATCTTCGGCTCGGGCACCTTGTTGAAGACGATCCGCGGGCCGCTGGCCGCCCCGTCGCCGGTGAGCAGGACGGCATGCTCCGGAGTCGCGTTCTCTGCGACCTGCCGTCCGAGGACGGCAGCCCAGAACCGGGCCAGACCCGGGGCGTCCGCGCAGTCGAGGGTGACGGCGTACAGGGAGTTGCTCATGGTCGGTGTTCCCCTAATGAGAGTTAGCGAGTCGCCATCCGGCAGACTCGGTGCCTGGTAGCCGGGAACCGCTAGTTCCCGATCAGCCGGAACGTCTGTGCCACCACGAGGGTGTCGTCGTCGACGGTGAATTCCGGGTCACCCAGCGCGCCGCGCATTTCTGCCGAGTGCCAGAACCGCTCATGCCCGGCCCGCCACTCCGCGACCGAGCCGTATCCCTCGCCCTCCCCCAGTGCGTGAGCGACGTCCACGTCGGCGAGACGAATCACCCGCACCGCGGTCGTCTCGATGACGGCCACGGGCTTGCCCGCCGAATCAACCACCATCTGCCGCAAGCCGGCCTGAGGCAGCGGCTCCCCCTCATGCTCGTAGTCAGCCACGAGCCCGCTCGTGGTGGTCTTGTCGCCGGCCGCGATCGCTGCGACGAGCTGATCACGAAGCGGGCCCGGGAAAGCGAACTCCGCGACCGGCAGGTCATCCGATGACATGCCGGCCAGCGTAGCGGCCTGCGGAGGCTATTCCTCGGCGAGGATCATTCCGCACGCCTCGGCGAGGCAAGCCAGTGATCTTCTCCCACCATGAGTGCACGGCCTGGGGCATTGCCCCGGCCTGTTCGGGCCGGAGTTATCGTCGTCAGCGAGGGGCGGCCCCCCGGTTGCCTTCACGCGGGGATGTGCGGCAATGATCAGTGACGACACGTTGCGCCAGATGACGCACGAGGAGCGATCCTCCCTGAGCCGCCGCCTGGCCGCGATCGACAGCAATCTTCCTTCACTGCGCGAAGCAGACGAACGACGCCGGCGATTCGTGCTTCTGCTGACCGTCTCCTCGGCCGCCCTGGTCCCGTGGGTCATCTTTCTTGCGTTTACGCTGCCGCACCGCTACGTCGCGAGCCACTGGACGCTGACCTGGGTCGGCTTCGACATCGTTCTCCTGAGCGGCCTGGCCCTGACCGCATGGTTCGCCTGGCGCCGGCGGCAGGCGGTGATCATCACCGCATTCATCACCGGGACGCTACTCACCTGTGATGCGTGGTTTGACGTCACAACCGCATCGGGAGGCCTCGACGCCATTACCGCGATCGCGTCGGCCCTGCTGCTTGAGCTGCCCCTCGCCACGCTGCTGTTCGCTGTGGCCTCGCATCTGCTGTACCTCACCGCGCGCCGTGCGCAGGCAGCGGAGGATGTCCCTGCTGAACCATGCGGGCCACTCGAGGTGCCCTTGTTCGGGGTGCCACAGAGAACCGCACCGTGATCCTGCACCACCGTGAAGCCTTCGCGCCGGGCGGCCGAGCTCAGACGGCCACGTCCAGCGTGGCCGGAGCGCTACCCGCAGCACGGCGCTCTACTCACGTGAGAGCCGAGCTCACTGACACCGCCGGATACTTGCCCTACCGGGTCATGCAGGCATTCTGGGAGCGAAGGGTTCGCCCGCGCAGGCAGGAGCAGCACAGTGAAGGTTCAGATCGACTCCGGGCGTTGCCAGGGGCACGGCCGCTGCTACGACATCGCCCCTGGCCTGTTCGGCGACGACGACGAAGGGTACGGGAGGGTCCTCGGCGATGGCCTCGTCCCGCCGGGCCAGGACCGCGAAGCGCACCTCGCGGTGGCCAATTGCCCCGAGCGGGCGATCACCCTCACCGAGGGGGCATGACATGGCCCTCGACGACCGTTTCAGCCCGGACTTCCGGGAGCCGGGCGACGAACGGCCCGCTGGTACCCGCAACGAGATCATCACCGGGCTGGTCTCAGACTGGGCAACCGACTTCTCGCATCTCGAGCCGGAGTGGTCCGCCGATCCGTATCCGATCCAGGACGACCTGCGGCAGCGATGCCCCATCGCCCATACCGGGCGGTTCGGCGGTGCCTGGCTGCCGACCCGCTACGAGGACGTCGCGGCAATCGCCTACGACACCGACCGCTTCTCGTCGCGGTCGATCATCCTGAGCAACTTCCGGCCGCCCCGGGAGGTGGCCCCGATTGGCGGGTCGCCCCCCATCTCCTCCGACCCGCCGTTCCACCACGACGCACGCAAGCTGCTGCTTCCCCCCTTCACCAGGAACGCGGTCGCAAGGCAGGAGCCCGCCACCCGGGCGTTCTGCCACTCACTCATCGACGCTTTCGATGGGCGGGACGTCGTCGACGCGGCCCGCGACTACGCCCAGCACATCCCGATGCGGGTCATCGCCGACATGCTCGGCTTCCCGGCGGAGGACGGACCGCAGTTCCGTGAGTTCGTGGAAAACCTGCTCGAAGGCATCAACCTCCCGCCTGACGAGCGCATCGAGCGGGTAAGCAGGCTGTTCGACTACCTGCT
>JAWWPY010000120.1:0-5256 GCA_033854735.1 Streptosporangiaceae bacterium
CTCGTTCGCGCTGATCTCTGGCAGCATCGCGGCGGGGACCCTGTTCCCGGGTAAGTCGCGCTCTGGCCAGCCCACCGACGGTGCAAGGTTACTTCAGGCACCGGCTCGCAGCCGGGCCTGCGCTGACTTGCGGCACCTCTTGGAGCAGCCTGACTGGCCTACCCGGGCAGACGCGGCCGGGCGGCTGCTGAAGGGGTACCAGCTCCAGGTGGAAGCGGCCAGGAATCGCTTCCACACGCTGGCGCATCTGCTCAGGAACGCCGGCTGGATCGAGGATCTGCTGGACATCCATGCCAGCGCCGTGACTTTTTTGCCCGGCGCGCCGGGCCTGAACACTCTCATGGCCGTGCATCATCTGGAATGGGACGTGCTTAACGTTCCGGGCCTCCCACAGGCGGCCGCCGACCTTGCGGCCCGCCGGGTCGAATGGGTGATCCGCCACAACACCCGGCCGCAGGACGACATGCTGCCCGCATTTGCCGTAGAGCACACGCTTGCCCTGGCCCGGCTACGCCAGGGCAGGCCAGCGGAAGTCGAGCCATTGTGCGCCGCTGGCCTCGCGGCCGATCTGCAGCCAAGCCAGCGCGCAACGGTTCTCGCTACCGTAGCGCTGGCCAGGCAAGCCCTCGGCCAGCACGCTGGCAATCCGCTTAACCAGGCACTGGCGCTGGATCCAGCGGCCGACCTGGTCAGCGAGGCAGCCAGCGTGATCCCGGTCTCTTAACGACCGGGCCATTTCCCGCAAAGCTAGCAGCCGGCTTACTCTCAGCCGCGTGACGACCGCTAGGGGTTGCCGCCGTCGCCGTTATGCCGTTGCTGCCCATGATGATCCTCTCTATTGTTCGCTGGCATGGGTGAATTGTTCGACGCTGCGGCGATGTATGACGAGGATTACCTGTACTTCTTTGCCGCGCCTGGTGGCCTGAGTGAGTTTGCGGTGCACGGGCCTGTCGTCCCTGGCGCTGGTGTCCCGGGCGAGGTGATCCGCCCCGGGTTCGTTGGAGGCTACGATGCTTTGGCCTCAGGGAGGATTACAGTGTTACCTTGCGGGTTAGCCAGGCATTCTCGTATTCAGCTGGCGGGATATTCCCGCACGCGGAGTGGAGTCTGTCTTCGTTGAATCAGGCCAGCTGATCGAGGTGTACTGCACACCCGGTCAGAATGGCGCACAAGCTCGTCGCCGATGCTGTCCTGGCGAGCGAAGATCGCCATCTCCAGCGCCTCGCCAAGCGCAGCAAGCCGGGTGGCGCGGGGGTCGGTTCGCCACGATAAGAGTCGATGGGCGGTGGCCAGGCTGGCACGCGTGCGGATGCCGCGGCGGCCGGGGCCTTGGTGTTCGCCGTCCTGGCCGGGTGGCGGCGAATACCGTCACCGTCCGCGACAGCAAGCGGTTCGCCGAACCGCTTGCTTTGCCCAGATCCTGTCCGCCATATGTCCGTGATCAGCGAATCAGCCGAACTCACGATCGCATACTGTGGCGGCCCGCGCCGTCGGCTCGAACGCGTAGCCGATGCCGGTACGGTGATACTTTCTCGCAGGTCAGCACGGTGATTAGAAATCTCTCCCGGCCGGCGCTGTCAGCCGGAGCGAGCGGTCTGCAAACCGCTCGCTCTAGCAGGGAACTGTGTGCACGCCGGGTTCTCACTCGCCGTTCGGCCCTTCCTCACCGACCGGTGTTGGGTTCGAACCAACGTAGGCTAAGCCGACGGTTTTACAGAACGCCGATCCCCACCCACCGGAATAGCCACTGACCTGCTGTTTCTCCATTCTCCGCTGCGCGAACCCGGCTTCCTGTCCGTGTGGCGTCCGTGGTTCCGGAGTGTGCCTGGTCAGCGCGACGCAGGTTCTGGATCATGTCCCATCAAGTCCAGCTGAGTCCAGCTGCATCTCACTGCCCACTGCTGTCCTGGACCCGGCCGGGCACACCGGTAAGCCACCGGCCTGTCGCAGCCGATGCCCGCCACTCCCCGGGCCGCACATGCGCCGGATGGTGTCCCACCTTGGAAATCCGATCTGCACGGCCATCGTTCACCACCCCCCCCCGCCAAAGATTCCCGGGCGACCCCGGGACCGGTACGGCAGGACCGGGCCTATGACCGCGATCGACCTGTGAGGTACCCCGGAGCCACCGGCTATCGACCTCCCGTAGACCCACGCGGGTCGCCTGGTTGCTGTCATCCGGAGCCGTGGCTAGCGGCGGCTCAGGTTGCCCGGCGGCCCACCAGCCAGACGGTCGCGGCGATGAGCAGCACCGACAGCGCGAGCAGCCAGCCGCCCTCGATCCACTGGAACGGCCAGAACCGGCTGCCGGGCTGGTAGCTGGTCCATTGCGTGTATCCGTGCTGGGTGAGGTAATTCAGCACCTGGGAATTGGCCGTCCCCTTATAGAACTTGATGTCGTTGCTCTTGACGTTTTTGGGCAGTATCGCGGGCATGATCTGCCGGAACATGGTGTTCATGATCTGGTTCATGGTGGACTGGCTGATCACCGTGCCGCCCTTGGTCCACCACATGCTGATGAGCCACGCCGAAGCAGGCGGGGTGAACAGGTTCCTGCCGATCAGCGGTGTCATGTAGTGCTGTCGCAGGTACAGCCCGGCGGCGAGGGTGAGCCAGGCGTAAGCGGCCAGGGTGGCGGCGATCGCGGGGACGACCCGGCGGATGAGCAGGCCGGCCAGGGCGCCGATGGCGAAGGCGGCCAGCGTCCAGGCGGCGAACGCGACCCCGTGCAGGCCGAACAGCCTGGGGTCGAGCGGGATATTGTTGCCGTCGGCGAAGAAGGGCTGGTAGTACCAGGAGAACAGCAAGCTGAACACCCCGGCGGCGGCCGTCACCGCGGCCGCGATCGGCACCAGCTTGGCGAGTGTCCAGCGGCGCGGGCCGACGCCCAGGGTCCAGGCGTACCGGAAGGTGCCGGCCTCCAGTTCCCGGGCCAGCACCGGCGCACCGACGAACGCCCCGATCAGCGCGGGCACCACCTGCAGGAGGGTCGCGATCGTGTCCGCGGTTGCGCCGTAGACCGTATTATAGTTGAAGATCGTGTTCTGGCAGGCATAGGAGCTTGCCGGGTGGCAGGCGGCCGCGGTGGCGTAGGCGCGGTGCACCTGAAGGCCGGCCAGCCACAGGTACAGCGCCAGCGTGCCCAGCAGCACGGCCACGCTGCCCAGCGCGAAGCGGTGCTGCCGCCAGGTGACCCAGGCCATCCGCCGCCACGGCACCGGCCGCAGGCTCGCGTCCTCTTCCTCCGGGCGGGCGGGCACGGTTAGCGTGGTCATTTCGCCACCTCCGTCGGGTTGTCGCGCAGGTAGTTCAGGGCGAGTTCTTCCAGGCTGGCCTGGCGGTGGGTGGCGAGCAGGTTACCGACCTCGCCGGCCAGCCGGACCCGGCCCCGCGACAGCAGGATGAGGTAGTCGGCCACCCGCTCCAGCTCGGTGAGCACGTGCGAGGACAGCAGCACCGACACGCCGTCGGCGGCCGCCGCCGTCAGCACTGTGGCCATGAAGTCGTGCCGGGCGACCGGGTCAAGCATTGCCACCGGCTCGTCCAGCACCAGCAACTTCGGCCGGCGCGCCAGCGCCAGGGTCAGCGCCACCTGCGCCTGCTGCCCGCCGGACAGCTTCCCGGCCTTCCGCTTCAGCGGGATGCCCAGCTCGGCCAGCCGAGCCTCCGCATACGCCTGGTCGAAGCGGCGGGTCAGGTTGCGGGTCAGGTGCAGCATGTCGGCGACCGATAGCGTCTTGTACAGCGGCGTGTCTTGCGCGACGAACGCGATCCCGTCCAGCGCCCCCGGCGACCCCGGCAGCCGGCCGCCCAGCACGGTGACCTCGCCCGAGGACGGCGCGGTCAGGCCGACCGCCAGGTTCAGCAGCGTGGACTTGCCCGCCCCGTTCGGGCCGACCAGCGCGGTCACGTGCCCGGCCGGAATCGCCAGCATGCACTCGCGCAGCGCCCAGGTAGCGCCGTAGCGCTTGCCCAGGCCGCTGGCCTCGACGACGTTCATATGCTCTGTCAATGGAGCCACAGCCTTCCTGTTACTGCGATTGCTAGTAAACGAGTGGTCGCTGCTCGCAGCGACATTCGGTGGGGGGACGCTGTTGGTGCCTGTGCGGTCAGACGGTCCACAGTGCCTGGGTCGGTGACAGGCGGGCGGCGCGTATGGCGGGCAGCAGCCCGGCGATGGCACCGATGACGATGGCGGCGGCGAGCCCCCCGGCCCAGGCCTCGAGGGGGATGACGATGGCCTCGTGGTGGGCGCGGGCGTACCACATGGTGGCGGCCGCGCCGATGAGAACCCCGGCGGCGGCGCCGGCCAGGGACAGCAGGATGGCCTCGGCCAGGAACTGGGTGCGGATCTGGCCTTTGGTGGCGCCCAGGGCGCGGCGCAGCCCGATCTCGGAGCGGCGTTCGAGGACGGAGATGACCATGATGTTGGCGACCCCGATGGCGCCGACTAGCAGCGCGATCGCGCCGAGGCCGAGGAACAGGGTGTCGAGGGTGCCCTTGGTGTCGGCCTGGGCGGTGAGCGCGGCCGAGGGCTGGGAGACGGTGACGTAGCTGGGGTTTTCCGGGTTGGCCTGGTATCCGAGGAGGTTGTCGACGCTGGTGGTGACGGCCTGGTTGTCCGGGGTGGTGCGGACGTAGATTTTCGTCGGGTGCCCGTCGAAGCCGAGGTAGTGCTCGGCGGCGGGGAAGCCGACCAGGACCGAGGAGTCGATCTCGGGGGCGTAGGTGTCTTTGTTCAGGATGCCGGTGATGTAGAACCACTGGCCGCCGGAAGGAGCGGGTCCCACCACGATCCGCATCCCGGGCCGGATCCGGTCGATGCCCAGCAGCTGCGCTGTGGCGGCGCCGAGCACCGCGACCGGCAGGCGGGCGGTGGCGGCGCTGAGGAAGCGGCCCTGAGCGAGGCTGGTGCCGGATACCGCGGGCAGGTTAAGGGTGGCGGCGTCAACGCTGAGGGCGTTGGTTTCACCCGGGGGGAGGTAGGGGGACTTGTAGACGTTTACGCCGCTGACCGTGCCGGTGTCCTGCACGCTGGTGACGCCGGGCAGGAGGGCGATCATGCCCGGCGCCGCGGGGGGCAGCTCGGCGGTGGTGCCGGTGAAGGTCTGCCCGTTGGTGACGGTCAGCAGGTTGGTGCCCAGCTGCTGGATCTCGGCCAGCAGCGCGGCGGAGGAGGACGCGGCCAGGCCCAGCACGGCGACGATCGCCGCGACCCCGATCGCGATGCCCAGCGCGGACAGCCCGGCGCGCAGC
>JAWWPY010000121.1:0-3504 GCA_033854735.1 Streptosporangiaceae bacterium
CGTGATCACGGGGCGCGGACCTGGAGCGCCCGGCGTGACATCCGGTGTGGAGTTCGCTCGGGGGCCGGTGGCAGCAGGCAATCCGGGCGACGGGGCCGTTGATCTCAGTGAGATCCGGCGATCCGAAGAAATCATCGACGTGCTCGCGGAGCGCGTTGCGATGCCCGCCCGGATACAGCGCGATCCGGCAGTAACGCTGCTGAGCGCGCTGGCGGCCGATGTCGATGTCAGGGACGCCGACCTTGGCGTGCCCGCCGGCACCCGGCCCGGCCCAGCCCGGCCCAGTCCAGCCCGGCGCCGCCCGAGCGCCGCCGTCGGCCGGCTGGCGCGGGCGCCAGCCCCCAGGATTGGCGCCTGGGCCAGAGTTGCCGCCGCGGGGGCCGTGGCCGCGGGGTCGGCACGCACCCGCTGATCACGGTGCACCCGCTGATCACCATGCACATCCGCTGATCACGGTACACACCCGCTGACTCGCGGCGGCCAGCCCGGAGTGGCGCACCCGGCCAGCAATCCGCGGCGCACGCCCTAGACTGGGGCCGTCGCCCACCACCGCGGAAGGTGCCATGACCGACGCCGTCAAGTTCGCCCCGCCTGCCCTCACCTTCGACGACGTCCTGCTGCTGCCTGCGCACTCGGCGATCATGCCGGGCGACGCGGATACGACCGCCAGGCTCAGCCGCCGGATCACGCTGAACGTCCCGCTCGTCTCGTCGGCCATGGATACCGTGACCGAGGCGCGGATGGCGGTGGCCATGGCCCGCCAGGGCGGCGTGGGCGTGCTGCACCGCAACCTGTCCATCGAGGACCAGGCGCAGCAGGTCGACATGGTGAAACGGTCCGAGGCCGGCATGATCACCAACCCGGTGACCTGCGGTCCGGACGCGACCGTCGCCGATGTGGAGAACCTGTGCGCCAGGTACCGCATTTCCGGCGTGCCGGTGACGACGCCCGACGGCGTCCTGCTCGGCATCGTGACAAACCGGGACATCCGCTTCGAGACAGACCACGGGCGCCGGGTCACCGCGGTGATGACAGCGATGCCGCTGATCACCGCGCCGGTAGGGGTCGCCAGGGACCAGGCCCTCAGCCTGCTGAGGCAGCACAAGATGGAAAAGCTGCCGTTGGTGGACGGCGTGGGGCGGCTGCGCGGCCTGATCACGGTGAAGGACTTCACCAAGAGCGATGAGTACCCGCAGGCCACCAAGGACGCCGAGGGACGGCTGGTGGTGGGTGCGGCGGTTGGCGTGGGTGAGGACGCCAAGCGGCGGGCGCAGGCGCTCACTGAGGCCGGGGCCGACTTCCTCGTGGTGGATACGGCGCACGGCCACGCCCAGGCGGTCCTCGACATGGTGATCCAGGTGAAGGCGAACACGAAGGTGGACGTGATTGGCGGGAACGTGGCCACGCGGGCTGGCGCGCAGGCGCTGATCGACGTGGGTGCCGACGCCGTCAAGGTCGGTGTCGGGCCGGGCTCGATCTGCACCACACGGGTGGTGGCTGGTGTCGGGGTCCCGCAGGTAACGGCGATCTACGAGGCCGCGCAGGCCGCCCGGGCCGCGGGGGTGCCGGTCATCGGGGACGGCGGCCTGCAGCACTCCGGCGACATCGCCAAGGCCATCGCCGCCGGCGCGGACACCGTCATGCTGGGCAGCCTGCTCGCCGGGTGCGAGGAGGGGCCAGGCGAAATGGTGTTCATCCACGGCAAGCAGTACAAGCTGTACCGGGGGATGGGCTCGCTGGCCGCCATGCGGAACACCGAGCGCGGCCGGTCCTACTCGAAGGACCGCTATTTCCAGGACGACGTGCTCCGCGAGGACAAGCTGGTTCCCCAGGGCGTCGAGGGCCAGGTGCCCTACCGTGGGCCGCTGGCCGCCGTCGCGGGCCAGCTGGTCGGCGGCTTGCGGGCGGCCATGGGCTTCTGCGGGACGCGCAATATCGCCGAGCTTCAGCAGGCGAGGTTCACCCAGATCACCGCGGCCGGGCTGGCCGAGAGCCATCCGCATGACGTCGAGATGACCGCCGAGGCACCTAACTATGCGAGGCGGCGCCCGTGACCCCCGTGCTGACCCAATGACCCCCGTGGTGACCTTGACGACCCCCGTGATGGCCCGATGACAACCGTGGTGACACTGTGACGCCCGTAGAGATCGGCCGCGGTAAGAGCGGCCGCCGAGCTTATGCGCTCGACGAGATCGGTATTGTCCCTTCCCGCCGGACCAGGCACCCCGAGGAGGTGTCCATCGCCTGGCAGATCGACGCCTACCGGTTCGACCTGCCATTGGTGGTCTGCCCGATGGACAGCGTCGTCTCGCCGCGGACCGCGGTGCAGATCGGCGGGCTCGGCGGGCTGGCCGTGCTCGACCTGGAAGGGCTGTGGACACGGTACGAGGACCCGGAGCCGATCCTGGCCGAGGTGACCGGGCTCGATGAGGAGGCGGCCACCAGGCGGCTGCAGGAGATCTACTCCGAACCCATCAAAGAAGATCTGATCGGGCGCAGGATCGAGGAGATCCGCGCGGCCGGCGTCACCACGGCCGCCCGGCTGTCACCGCAACGAACCGTACGGTATTACAAGGCAGTTATCGATGCGGGCGTGGACATCTTCGTTATCCGCGGCACCACCGTGTCCGCCGAGCACGTCTCCGGGCAGGCCGAGCCGCTCAACCTCAAGCAGTTCATCTATGAGCTCGACGTGCCGGTGATCGTGGGCGGCTGCGCCACGTACACCGCGGCGCTGCACCTCATGCGGACCGGTGCGGCCGGGGTACTCGTCGGGTTCGGTGGCGGCTCGGGGCACACCACCGCCGCCGTACTCGGCGTGGCCGTGCCGATGGCCACCGCCATCGCCGACGTGGCCGCCGCGCGCCGCGAATACCTCGACGAATCCGGCGGCCGCTATGTGCATGTCATCGCGGATGGCAGCATGACCCGCAGCGGTGACATCGCCAAGGCGCTCGCCTGCGGCGCTGACGCGGTCATGGTCGGCTCGCCGTTCGCCCGGGCGGAGCAGGCGCCAGGGCGCGGCTACCACTGGGGCAGCGAAGCGCACCATCCCGACCTGCCCCGGGGCGCGCGGGTCAAGGTCGGTACCATCGGCACGCTGGAGCAGATCCTGCACGGGCCGTCCACCGTGGCCGACGGCTCGCTGAACCTGATGGGCGCACTGCGCCGGACCATGGCCACCTCCGGCTACTCGGACCTGAAGGAATTCCAGCGGGTCGAGGTCGTCGTCGCGCCGTATGCGCCCCGGCGCGCCTAGCCAGCCCATGCGGGCTGGTGGAACTAGGGAGACTGCCCGGCACCACCACCGGCACCACCACCGGCACCGGCTACCGCCGCCTGGCCCGCGGGCAGGTCCCGGACCGGCCGCGCGGTCACACCGCCGAGCAGCCGGCGGGCTCGCAACGCGATCTCCAGATCGAATCGCACATCTGGTTCGAGCAGCACCTCGCCGAAGAGCCCGTGCAGCTGGCGGACCCGGTACCGCACCGTCTGCGGGTGCAC
>JAWWPY010000122.1:0-12207 GCA_033854735.1 Streptosporangiaceae bacterium
GGCCGACTCCGGTCAGTGAGTGCTCCTGCGCGTCCAGCAGCACGTCGACGAGCACGCGGTACTGCGCTGCCAGCTGGTCCGCGGTCAGGTACGCAGCGACGTCAAGGCGGCCCAGGAAGCCAGCCAGCTCCCAGGCGTCCGCATTTGGCGTGCTCATGGTGATGGAAATCCACGGAATTGCCCGGACTTCACATCGTACCGACACTATCGCGCATCGTGCGGTTAACGTGCCCCCTGCGCGGCCTATGACTTACGCTGCGGCTACGGCTCGTCGTCGGCGAGCAGGGCCTCCATGTCGGCCGCGGAGATGACCCGCGCGTTCCCCTGCGCGAACACACGGTGCAGGACGCTAAGCGCGATCGGGCGTTCTCGGTGCGCAGCAGCCGCCAGGCCGGGCTGTTGGCGCGCAGCCAGGCGATCTCGTCGATGTTGATGTCTCCGGGCATAGCGTCATGCTATGGGGACAGTAGGACATTCGGCGGTCACTCCGCGTCCTGTCTGAGGAGCAATTCGTCGTAACAATGCCGGAATGCGGGCGTTTCCTCAAGGACTGCGCAGAGCGGCCTTCGGCTTGCGTCTATTTCCGGCCTGAGGCGAGGAAACAGCGCAGCTTCTGGCGCAGTGTCGGCAGCTTGGCGGTCGCCCCCAGCGGGTCCAGGAACTCGGGAACTGTCCAGCTGATGACCGCGCCAATCCGGGTGAAGGTTCGAGCTGACCGCGACGCTGCAGTGCTCGTAGACGGCGTCGGTGATCCGGTAGTAGGCCTCGGCGGCGTCCTGCCCGGCTGGCAGCATGCTGATGTCGTCGACCACTATGAGATCGCTGCGGCAGGTCCGGGCCACGGACCTGCCGGCCTTGGCCCTGGCGATCGCGGCGGTGGAGGTCTCGAGGGTGAACCAGGCGACGCGCAGGCCCTCTCGATCGCGGCGTGGGCCAGGGCCTCGACCAGGTGCGACTTGCCTGTCCCGGAGGGGCGGGCCTCATGAGCGCGATCAATAGGGACCGCTGTCGTCTTAGCCCGGATTTTACGCTGTCCTCGCAGGGCTGGCTGTGCCTTCATCGTCAGTGACGCCGAATCATCGTTACCTGTCGGGCGGTTCGGGTCAGAGTGCGGGCAGCAGTTCGAAGGCGGCGCAGTGCGTGGGTGGTTTCAGAGTGCTTCGGGGAGAAGCTTGAACGCGGAGACATGCCTTGGGCGGACGATGCTGAAGTGCTTGCGGTCCACCGTCGCGACCTCCGTGAGGTTCAGGCGCTCGGCGATCGCGATTACGGCCGCATCGACGATGCCGAGGGGTAGGCTCACGTACTGCTCGACGAGTTCCGCGGTGCGCGAGATGTCGCCTTCCTCGACCTCAGCAACGTGGAAGCCGTTGCCACCGAATGACTTGAGGAAGGTGACCTCCGCGTGCGGCCCGACGCGTGACTGGAGTAGGTAGCCGATCTCGCCCAGGACAGGAGACGGAACGAGGAGCGGCCCCTTGGCAGCGCGCATCAGCGCGAGGCACGCGGCGTGATGATGGTCCTTCACGTTGCCCGCAGCGAGCAGGACGCCTGTATCGCACAGCAGCATGTCAGCGGCCGAGTTCGGCCCGCAGGATCTCCTCTGACCTCTCCGCCAGATCCGGGTCAGACTCGAAGGACGCGAAGAACGGCAGGTCCCGTACGCCTTGAGCGGCGTCAGCCCGGCCCCGGATCAGCTCAAGGACCGGCCGAACCTCCGCTTCGGGGAGCTCGTCCACTAGGTGATGCAGTTCCTCACGCATCGCGCTCATGCAACCAGTGTAAGAGCACCGGCTGGAGAAGGCAGCGCGCCTTGCCGGAGGGCGAGCCCCCCGTGCTCCTAGGCGAGTTCTGCGGCCGGGTGGCCCGAGGCTCATCTCATGCAGGCCGCGCCTAGTGCCGGTACGGCCCGTGGGTGCTCCAGCCACGCATGTGCGGCTGGAGTTCTTCGTGACTGCTAGAGGAGACCTCCTCTAGGCGCAGTGGCCCGTTCAGTGGGTCCGTGCGCTCGGCGTGCTCGCGGATCCACTCGGCCCACTCGCGTGCCGCCCGCGCGGCTGGGGCCTCCAGGGCCGAGGCACGCGCGTCGATCTCGTCGGCGTACGAGCACATGGCGGTCGCGGCATCGCGGCTGTCGAGCTCAGTGAGGAGGCGCTTGGCGTTGCGCTCGTAGGCCACGTGGACGAAGGCCTGCTTCTTGACCTCTTTCCAGCGGTCCTCGCGGATTTCCGAGCGGCGTTCTTCCTCGTTCCGTGCCCAGTCGGCCTCAGCCTGGCCGATCTCGAGCACCCGGATGAGGGCGGGTAACTGGTCCTCCAGGGTGGATTTGCCCGTATCGCGCTGGCTGAGGACCGGGTGCTGCTCCCATCCCCGTGTCAGCGTCACCTCCAGCCTGCCGGAGGCCGTGAAGCTTTTGTTCACGGTCGTGCGCTCCGTATCGGTCAGGTAATCGGTCTGGGTTATGAAGGCATGGCCCGGGCGTCCGCGCTCGTCCAGTTCGCGGATGGCGACCAGGATCTCGCGGGAGGGAAGCTTGATCGACAGGTCGGGTCCCTGCTCGCTGCGGCCCGCATAGCCGACCTGGACCTTCGCCGGAGCCGACCAGCCCATCTCGGCCGCGGCGTTCACCAGTCCTTGGAGGTACCGGGCAGCACGGGGTATCTGCGCTCGGGAAACGTGCTCGCGCTTCTCCTGGAACGCGCTCACAGCCGCATGAGGTCCGCGAAGCTGCTGAGGAACCTTGAATGCCCGCATCGGCGTCAGCGCCGCGAAGTCAGGCTCAAGGTAGGCGGTCACGCCGAGGATGGGGTCCATCCGGGTCGGCTCGTGGGCGAACCGCTGCCCGTCGGGTAGCAGGCTCCCTCTCGCTAGGCAGTCCGTGATCTGGGTGACCTCGCGCTCGCTGTAGTCGGCCTTGAGAGCGAGGCGTCCGCCCGCCGCTGTGACGGCCTCAAGCACCTCCAGCGCGCGTGCCCGCAGTCGCTGCGCCTCACGCTCCCGCTCGGCGCGGGCCTCCTCCTCACGGCGCTCCCGCTCGCGCTCGGCCTCGACCCGGCGGGCCTGTTCCTTCAGCAGGCGCCTGCCCTCTGAGGTGATCTTCGCCGTCCAGGTCGGGCCACGGCCCTCAATCCGGATCAGGCCGCGATTATGCAAGGCTCGCGCGGAAACACGATAGGAGGTTCCCTCATAGGTCCCGCCCTTGCAACCACCCGACACCCAGCTCAGCAAGTCGAACTGCGCCACGCTCAGATAGTCAGCTGAACGCCCCACCTGTGCCCCCAACCCTCGCATTCCACCTGGTGCCGGTCCTTGGCACTGAGCATCGACACCAGCGCCCGGCATCAGCGATTAGTATCGGCGCTCCAGCATGCATAGTCGGCGGCCTTGCGGCCGGAAACCCGCGCGTGGCACCAGAATGGGCGGTGGTACCCCCACGCGCAGGAGCGACCGGAAGCCCTTCTTATCGGTGTTTGCGCAGGTTAGAGCGGCTGCAAGATATTCCGATGACTCTGCTCCTACCTCCAAGATCTTCACGATCTTCGAAGGCACCAGCGAGATCCAGCGGATGATCATCGGGCGTGCCCTCACCGGGCTGGACGTCCGTTAGCTTGACCTGCGGATATACCTATCATGTACCCGGGAGACGGGCCGGTCTGCCCAGAGTGGACCAGGCCGGTCTCATGTCCCATTTGTCCGGAACGTGCCGGTTACTTTCCCGTCGTTTCCGGACCGCGTGCTGAATCCGTGCTTGATACCCGGACCCTTGTGGTCTAGACCAATGGTGAAATAGGTCTAGACCAATTGGTATAGTGCGGGCGGGTGCTGTTCGCTCCCCGGACCCTGGTGGACTGGTTCAAATCCCCGCGGCCCGCGCGGCGACGGCCACCGCGGCACCGTGCTGCTCTGGCCGGATTCGTTCACCAACTATTTCCACCCGCACGTAGGCCAGGCGGCGGTCGAGGTGCTGGAGTCGGCCGGCTGGCGCGTCGAGCTGCCCGCCGAGCCGGTCTGCTGCGGCCTGACCTGGATCTCCAGTGGCCAGCTGGCCACTGGCAAGAAGATTCTCAAGAAGACCGTGGATGCCCTGGCGCCGCATGTCCGGGCCGGCGGCTATGTGGTCGGCCTGGAGCCGAGCTGCACGGCGGTGTTCCGTTCCGACGCTGCCGAGCTGTTCCCCGATGACCAGGACGTGCGCCGGCTGCGCGACCACACCAAAACCCTGGCCGAGCTGCTGACCGGGCACACCCCTGGCTACCAGCCGCCGAGCGTCCGCCGGCCGGTGCTGACCCAGGTGCACTGTCACCAGCACGCCGTCATGGGCTGGGACGCCGACGCGAAGCTGCTCGAGGATGCCGGCGTGGACGCCGAGCACCTGGAGACCGGCTGCTGCGGCCTGGCCGGCAACTTCGGGTTTCAGGCGGGCCACGGCGAGGTCAGGATGAGAACGGCTCAGCCCTGTGCTGGTCGAGCGCTGCGTCGGGTAGGCCAGCAGCAAGGAGTGCCTCACCGAGGCCTCGCAGTGCCTCAGCCTCGCCGTTTGGGTCGCCGATCTCACGGTAAAGGGTCAGAGCCTGCCGGAAATGGCTCTCGGCCTGCGCGCGCCGGTCCTGGTGCAGATCGACGCGGCCGAGGTCGTCTAGTGCCCCAGCTTGACCGTTCCGGTCCCCGGTCTCACGAAAGAGGGTCAGGGCCTGATGGATGTAAGTCTTCGCCATGCGATAACGACGCTGGTGCATTTCGAGTTCGCCGAGATAGCTCAGAGCGTATGCTTCGCCGTTCCGGTCGCCCAGCTCGCGGGACAGGGCAAGAGCCTGCTCCTGGAGCAGTATGGCCTGATCGTGGCGGCCGCATCGCGCTTCGATGGATCCGAGACTGCTCAGCGACCGGACTTGGCCAACGCGGTCACCGATCTCGCGATGCAGGTCCAGGGCCTGCCGTATGTGTTCAGCGGCTTCCCCGAGCTGGTCCCGTCGCACATAAACAACACCGAGGTTGTGCAAGGCACGGGCGTGGCCGATGCGGTCACCGGTCTCTGGATATAGTTCCAGAGCTTGCCGCAGATAGTGCATGGCCTCGTTGTCCTTGCCTCGTCGGAGGCAGGCCACGCCGAGGTTAGTCAACGCCACCGCTTCGGCGCCCTTGTCACCGGTCTGCGAGGCTGCGCGCCTGGCGACGCCATGAATAGCGACAGCCTCCGAGAAATGGCCGCCGGCATCCAGGTAGCGAAACAGGATTGCAGCCAGGCGGGTGGTGTGGCCCGGCCAGTCGTGCCTGCCGGCATGCGCGGCGGCAGTCAAGTTGGCCCGCTCGGCATCTAGCCATGCCAAGGCCGCCTCCCGACCGTTAATCGGCAATTCAAGAACCGGCCGCCCAACAATGCGAGGTCGGCGCTCGGTTTCGGCAGGAAAAACCATATCCATGGCGACCGCAACGGTGTGCAGATAATAATCAAACAAGCCGCTCAACGCAGCCTCACGCTCGTCACTACCATGGTTTTCTGCAAGCTCGCGGGCGTAGACGCGGACAAGATCATGGAATGCGAAGCGCCCAGGACCCTGCTGGCGCAGCAGGTTCATCCGGACCAGCTGGCCTAGGAGCTCGCGAGAATTGTCCAGCGTGATATTCGCGAGGCTGGCCGCGGCGGGCACCGCAATATCCGCACCCGGGTGAAGCGCCAGTAGACGGAAGAGCCGCGCAGACGCAGGACTCAGATATTTGTAGGTCCAGGAGAATACCGCCCGCACGCTGGTGGTTGTATCCCCAACATCCATCATAGTGAGCCGGCTGGCCTCGTCCTGCAACTCGGCTGCGATTTCTGCGAGCGAAAGGCGCGGACAGGTCGCGACATAAGCAGCCGTAACAGCCAGCGCGAGCGGGAATCCCGCGCAAAGCTGGATAAGTGCGTCGGCC
This sequence comes from Streptosporangiaceae bacterium, assembly GCA_033854735.1. Lineage (GTDB taxonomy): Bacteria > Actinomycetota > Actinomycetes > Streptosporangiales > Streptosporangiaceae > JAWWPY01. The sequence continues at coordinate 5,911 of JAWWPY010000122.1, forward strand.
GCCTGCGACTCGCCCGTGATCCGGGCCTCGTCGACGCGTCCGGCTAGCATGTCCCGAGACTCGGCGTTGGTCAGTGGCTCCAAGGTAACCATGCTCGCACCCTCAGCGGCTACCAGGCCGCCCAGCCGACGCCGGCTAGTGACTATTACCATGCACTCCCGATTCCCGGGTAAGAGCGGACGGACTTGCTGCTCGTCATACGCGTTATCGAGCACGATCAGCACCCGTCTCCCGCTGAGCAAGCTGCGGTAAAGCGCGGTCCGCGCATCGAGGCTGCCGGGCTTACGCCCTGGTGGGACCGCAAGTACGTCCAGGAATCCGTCGATGGCCTCTGCTGGCGCAACTGATTCACCGAGAGCGAATCCGCGCAGGTTGATGTAAAGCTGCCCGTCTGGGAAGAAGCTAGCCATCTGATGCGCCCAGTGAACCGCGAGTGCGGTCTTACCGATTCCGGCGGCACCGTCAACTGCAGAGATCAGCATTACTCCGGTGGATTGTTCCCTCAGTCTAGTTAGCGTTGCCAGTTCAGCTGCGCGGCCGGTGAATCCCGGCACATCGTGTGGCAACTGCGCTGGTACCGGCATCATGGCCGCCGATTGCTGCGCATCATGGAATGAAGACTCCGTCGCCGCTGCATCCGCCGCCGGCCGGCCATTTTCATAGGTCAGCATCCTCATGGAATCGCGCGCCGTGTTCTCCAGCTCCGCACGGGCCGGAGCATCAAGGTGAAGCGCGTCTGCAGGCAGTTGCGCGGTTCGCCGGCTGGGCTCACGCGTCCGCCCGGCCAGCGCATCGGCGGAGCCAGTGAGCGCGCCGGTCACGGCCGTGCCCGGAACCTCGCCGGGCTGGATATCGTCAGCCCGGCTCGTCATCTGCGATGCATCGCCCACCACGATCTGCCGGTGGATATCGCGCAGTTCAGGCCCGGGCTCGATGCCGAGCTCATCGACAAGCACCGTGCGTGCCTGCTGATAGGCGCTCAGCGCCTGCGCGCGCCGCCCGGTACCGGCCAGCGCGAGCATAAGCTGGGCGTGGAACCGCTCCTGCAGCGGATGCCGGGCTGTCATGTCCAGCAGCTGAGGTATCAGTTCCTGGTGGTGTCCCAGCTGCAGCCCGGCGTCGAAGCGGTCCTCGAGCACCTGCAGGCGCAGCCGCTCAAGGCGGGGCACGAACTCGCCGCGCAGCACCTCGGAGGGCACGTCCAACAGCGGTGCTGCCCGCCACAACCTCAGTGCCCCCGTGGCTGCGGAGGACGCGTCCGCCCACTCACTGGCCCTCAGCGCTGCCCGGGTGTCCCGGCACAGCGCCTCGAACTCCAGAACGTCCAGCTCCGCCTGCTCCACGCGGATGACATAGCCAGGGTCACTGGCAGCGATCCGCGCTGCCCCGGGATCTACCGCACTGCGCAATCGCCTGACATAAGAACGCAGTGTCACGACGGCGCCGGGCGGCGGCGAGCCATCCCACACCATCTCGGCCAGCTCGCCGGCCGACACCGGGATGTTCGCATAGAGCAGCAGGGTCGCCAGCAGGACCCGAAGCCGCGGCCCGGCTATCGCCACCGGGCCACCCGCGCTGTCCGTCACCACCAGCGGCCCCAGCAACGAGAAAAGCATCCCGAGCCTCCCGCCTGCAGCTGCCTGCCGACCAGCGCGCAGCTGGGCCGGCCCAATGGCCCCAAGGCTAGACGCGCCCGGGCAGATGCGCAGGCGGCCGGAGTAGGCGGTGTCGAGCTCGGTGAGGGCCCCGCGCCAGCCCATGACGCGCTGGCCCTCGAAGAGGCGGGCCGGCTGGTTTGAGCGCTTCCCGGTCTCCCGGCGTCGCGCGAGGCGCTCGCGGGCCTTGGTGACCTTGCGGAGCTGGTAGTTCAGGCTCTCGTTCCTTATCTTGAGCCTTCACGTCAGCCAGGGCTGTGACCTGCGGCGTCCCGTCGTGGACAGTGTCGCCAACCTCCCTCTGGCATTCCGGTCCCGCCTCAGCAAATGTCTAATGGGCGAAGGGGCGTCGGCTCAGACTGACGCTCTGCTGGTGGCCCATGGTCGGCTTGGGGCCAAGCCGTTAGCCGCCTGATGGCAGGAACTGAGAGGGCGCTGAGAGCGCTGAGCATGTGCGCGGAGCCGGCTATCCAAAGGGCCGGGAAGACGCCGACTCCGGCTCCGAGGGATCCCACAGCTGCCTGCCCGAGCGGCTGGGTGGCAAGGGATCCGAGGAGACTAAAGGCGCTGATCCTGGACAATGCGTCGGCCCTGACGTGTCGCTGGATGGCCGTCTCCGAAAGCGTGTTGGACACTGTGGTTCCCGCCCCGGCGAGAACGCAGAGCACGGCCACGCCGGCGGTGGGCAACTGTGCGGCGAGCGCGAGGGTCGGCAACGGGAACAGCATGACGGCGAGGGCGGCTGCGCGCAAGGGTCGCTGCGGCCGGATGTGGAGGGCGGCGATGCTCCCCAGCAGTGCCCCTGCTCCCAGCGCGGCGACCAGCACGGCCCACCAGGCCGCTCCGTTCCGGGAGTGCGCGATGACTACCGGCCCGAGCACGAGGAAGGCCGCATAGAACATGTTTCCGGCCGAGCAGAAGACGGTGTAACTCCAGAGCCACGTTCTCGTCCTGAGTTCTGTCCAGCCATCCCGGAGGTCACGAAGAAGAGATGTTCCGGGTACGGGAGCTTGGCTGCGGGGATGCACGCGGGCGAGCTGGCAGGCGCTGACCGCGAAGGTGCCGGCGTCCACGGCGAAAGCCCAGCCCGGGCTGGTGGCCGTCACCAGGATTCCCGCGATTGCCGGGCCTAGGATGTAGCCGGCGGAGGCTGCCAGCCCGCGCATGGCGTTGGCTTTCTGCAGTTGGTCGCTGGTGACAATGGACGGAAGGAATCCGGTGATAGCCGGGTTGAAGATGGCGGTCGCTGCCCCGTTTACCGCTTGGGCCAGCATCAATTCCCAGATCTGAATATGCCCGGTTATGAAGAGCGTGGCCGTGATTGCCTGGCTGGCCAGACGGGTCACATCCGCTATGATCATCAGTTGCCGCCGCGGAAGGCGATCAGCGATGACCCCACCTGCCAGTAGTGTGGCGATCAGCGGTACTGAGCGGGCAGCCAGGACGTAACCGAGGTCTGCCGCGGATCCGGTGAGATGGATCACCCCGAATGCGAGCGCGACGCCAACCATGCCATCGCCGAGCAGAGACGTCGCATAGCCGATAAAGAATCGCCGGAAGCCTGACTGGGATAGAAGGGCAAGCGCGCCGGGCGCCGGCAGCATGCTATATGCCTGCGCTCAGCCCTGTGACAACTGCGGGCTGGGCGAGCCAGCGATCAAGCGTGATGACGCCGGGGGTACCGCCCCGGCCGACGGCGTCAAGGTAGACGGCGCGGGCTATCTCGGGGGCGCCGGCAATCCCTTCGGTTCTCCCTGACGCTGTAAGCGTTAGCGCAAGCCCGGCCCACGCGTCGTCGTCCTCCGGATCGGCCCCGATTGCCGACCGATACATGCTGAGAGCGCGGGCAAAGTCGTCCCGCGCGTAAGCAAGGTCACCCGCACTGTACCGGGACTGATCGATCGCCTCTGGGTTACGCAGCCGCTGACTGCACAGGCTGGCCCGGTCGCTGGGGGACAGGAGCCGCGACTGGGCGACGATCGTGACCGGGACATCCCGCCGGTCTACAGGACAGGGCTGGTCGGCAAGCCAGGCATCAGTCATCGAGCTGATCACGTCTGGATCCGGGCGGCGGTTGCGCAGTCGCCACAGGAGGCGGTGGTCGGCCGCCAGCCGGCTGGCCACGGTCGCTGCCTCCTCATCAACTGGCAGGTCTAGCCACTGGCTGGCGGTTGCGGCCATTCCCCGGGCCAGCGCCGCGCCGGGAGCAGTGAGCTTTCCCGAGTCAAGCAGTACGTTGGTGGCGTGGGCGACCTCGTCCCGCCAGCGGGCGAATTCGCAGTCCGCTGCGCGCAGGTCCGGGCCGGTGAGCGTGGCGCGCTGGCCGCGCCAGAAGTCCGCCACTCCGAGGAAGGCGTAAGCTCCGTGCATCACGCCGTCGAATGGGCGAGGGTCGCCGCGCCACGGCGAGTAGTGTTCAGCTTCGGGCCCGGCGTCATGCAGCCGGTACCAGCCAGCCACGGCATACAGCACCGAGTGGTGGAACTCGTGGATGAGTGACTCGCCGAATCTCAGCGGATCGGCCGGCGGAGTCATGGAGATGGCGCCGAAGGCGTCCGCCGTGGTGACGCTGATCCCGGAGCGGTTTTCCGTGGGCTGCAGCGGGACGATGACACGCAGGCCGGCGGCGAGGGCCCTGGCCCGGTGCGGGTATTGCGTGGCCAGGATCTCCCACGCGCCGTCCAGCCTGGACTGCCAGCGGCTGAGGCTCGCGCTGTCGCAACGCGGAGAGCGGGTCTCGCCGCCGTCGTAGCGGGCCGGGTCCACGTCGTCGAAGTCGAGGACGATGCTGATGCCTGCGGCATGCGACCGCAGCTTGCGCAGGCCGAGCCAGCCTTCGGCGTCGGCGGCTGGATCTCGCGGGGTGGTGATGTCCTGGCCGCCAGCGGAGATGCTGGCATGAACGCCGTCGGATGACGCCGTGGCCGTCTGCGCTGTCGTGCCGGGGAAGGTGGCCAGGCCCAGCGTGGGCAGCATGACGGCACCGTCGCGTAGGGGAACGTCCAGCGTGAACGCGTGACGCGCCCGGATGGCGGCTGCCGCGGCGATGGCGGCGAGTTGCCCCGTCCCACCCGCGGGCGGGACGGCGGCTGCGCCTGCACGCTGGATGCGGCGCAGGCATCCCGAGGCCCAGGTGCCGACGCCTGGGTGGGTCAGCACCGCCTCCACTGCTGCTGGATCGGCCGCCTGTGCCTCGGCGAGCAGGCCGTATGCGGCCTCAAGCGCCGGCAGTGCCGCGGGACAGCGCTCCGTCGCCCGCTGGAGGATTGCGCGGAGCATGACGACGCGTTTGCTGAGTACGCCTGCTAGCAGCTTGCCTATGGTCGCGGCATCCGGATCGCCGGCAGCGGTCGCGTCGAACTCGGCCCGGGTCAGGGAGTGGTTGCCTGTCACTGGCAGTCCTCCTTGAACTGGCGCAGGTCGGCATGAACTCGCTGGTGGATGTGCTCAATGAGGCGGCGCAAGTCGGAGCAGTACACCGAGGGGTTGAGGAATCCCGTGTCCGGGTGGTAGCGGTGCGGGTACAGTCCGGCACCGCAGATGCGGTGCACGGGACAGGCGCGGCAGGTCGCGGACAGCGCTGCCACGCCGCGCTGGCGGGCAACGACCGAGGGGTGGGTCAGGGCCTCGTCGAAGGCGTGCGCCTGGACGCTCAGCCCTGTCTCCGGCGCGCCGTCGAATGCCGACTTAAGACTGTCAACTTGCTCGATCGAACCATCAGTATCGATGACAAGCATCCGTACCGGGCTGATGCCGATCGCTTCGGACCGGCTCGCGCCGCCCAGGACCAGGTTAATGATCTCTTCGAACAAATGAATCCGGACTGGGGCGCGCGGCGCGGTGTACCAGCGGTCGAAGATCGCGATGAGCCAGTCGGCATACCTGGTGCCCGGCTCGCCCGCCACGTAGCCGGGCGGCGGGCTGACCCAGTTCGCGTGCGGCAGCAGGAAGTTGACGGACGGCGGCGATATCGCCAGCAGGTCCTCATATACGCCGACCGGGTCGCTGGAGACATCGATCGTGCACAGCAGGCCCGCGAAGAGGTGCCGGTTCTCCGGCTGCCGTAGCCTTTCCAGCCCGAGCAGTACGGCACGGTAGCTGCCCCTGCCGCTGGCGTACCGGCGGTGCCGGTCATGCGCCTGCTCGCCGCCGTCAACGCTCACCCCGACACGGATCTCGTGTGACCGCAGCACCGCCAGGATCGGCTCGGCGAGCAGGACGCCATTGGTCTGGATGTCGAGCGCCACCCGTGCCGTGCCGGACAGCGCGCTGCGAACCGCGCTGGCCGCGCGGTCAAGGTACTCGGCGCCAGCCAGCAGCGGCTCCCCGCCGTGGAACACCACGCTTACCGACTTCAGGTGATGGGCCGCGGCGTGCTCGGCGATACGGCGCACGGCAGCGTCGAAGATCGCGGGCGCCATGACGGCGGGCTTGTGCCGCCAGCTCTGGTCAGCCAGCTCGTACATGTAGCAGTAGTCGCACGACAAGTTACAGCGGCCGTGTACCTTCAGCACGAACTCGTCAAACGGCAGCGGCCGCCACGCCGGATCGGCGAGAGCCTCGGTCACCACCGCCTCGGTCGGCCATGGCATGTGCCTGTCCTCCTTTAACCCGGCTGCGGGGCGGCCCCTGGCGCCCCGCA
>JAWWPY010000123.1:0-4850 GCA_033854735.1 Streptosporangiaceae bacterium
CATCGCGGCCGGCACCAGCACATCCGCGGCCAGCTGACGGGCTCGGCCCAGGACCGCGGATGATTCGCCTGCGGCGTCGTGAGCCGGACCGTCCACCCGCACCTCCCACGCGCTTGGTGGCCGCCAAGCCCAGCGGCGGGCCACGAACCACGAATCATGTCATTGAACCCATCGGAACGAGTTCGGCTCCCCGGGAAGTGGCCGGGCAGGCGGTGATCAGTAGCATCGCGGTCATGAGGCCGCCCGAAACTGCCCGCAACGGAACTGGCGGCCCTGGCCCGGGTGCTCCCTCGGCCGAGCGTCCGGGGCCGCTGGCTGGGCTCGTCGTGGCGGACTTCTCCCGCATCCTGGCCGGCCCCTACTGCACGATGCTGCTGGCCGACCTGGGCGCCGACGTGATCAAGGTGGAGAGCCCCGCTGGCGACGACACGCGCACCTGGGTCCCGCCGACCCGGGACGGCGTCTCCACGTACTACCTCGCGATCAACCGGAACAAGCGATCTGTGGCACTGGATTTCAGCGACCAGGCCGACAACGCCGCGGCGCGGGAACTGGCCCGCCGGGCCGACATCTTCGTGGAGAATTTCAAGCCCGGCGGCCTGCGCCGGTTCGGACTGGACTACGAGACGGTCAGCGCGGCCAACCCGGCCATCATCTACGCCTCCATCAGCGGGTTCGGCGCTGGCGCCGGAGCGGCCCTGCCCGGGTACGACATGATCGTGCAGGCCATGTCCGGCCTGATGAGCCTCACCGGCGAGGCGGACGGGCCGCCGCAGCGGGCGGGCATCGCGCTGTTCGATGTCATCGCCGGCCTGCACGCGGCGCTGGGCATCCTGGCCGCGCTGAGTCACCGCGCCGCCACCGGCGAGGGGCAGCACATCGAGGTCAGCCTGCTGTCCTCGGCCCTGTCCGGCATGGTGAACCAGACAAGCGCGCAGGTGGCCGGGGGCGTGGTCCCGTTCCGGATGGGCAATTCGCATCCCAGCCTGTTCCCCTACGAGCCACTGCCCACCGCCGACGGCGAGCTTGTCATCGCCGCGGGCAACGACGGCCAGTTCCGCAGGCTGTGCGAGGTGCTCGGGATGCCGGGACTGGCTGACGATCCGCGTTTCGCCGCGAATCAGGGCCGGACGGCCAACCGCGAGCTGCTGCGCCCGCTGCTGGCTGAGCGGCTCACCCAGCGCCCGGCAGGCGAGTGGTTCACCGCGCTGACCGCCGCAGGCGTGCCGTGCGGCCCCATCAACACGGTGGCCGGCGGCGTCGCCCTGGCCACCGAACTCGGCCTGGACCCGGTGGTCGTCGCGGGGGAGGGCCCGGCCGGCGTCCCATCGATCCGCCATCCGATCACGTTCTCCGCGACTCCGCCCAGCTACCGGCGGCCGCCACCCGCGCTCGACGAGCACGGTGCCCAGATCCGCGCCTGGCTCGCCGCGCCGCCCTCCGACAGGACAAACAACACATGACGCAACGAAACGTCCCGCCCCGCTTCCCGACGTCCATAGGTGCCTCCGGCCTTGACTCGATCACCCTGCTCGGCCAGGACCTCGCAGCCGACCTGATGGGCCAGGTCTCCTTCGGTGAGCTGGCGCTCTGGCTGGTCACCCAGCGCAGGCCGACCCCGTCGCAGGTCCGGGTGTTCGAGGCCGTACTGGTGGCGCTGGCTGACCATGGTTTCACCCCGACCGCGATCGCGGCCCGGCTGACCTACCTGAGCGCGCCCGATTCGGTGCAGGGGGCGCTGGCCGCGGGCCTGCTCGGCGGGGGTTCCCGGTTCCTCGGCGTCACTGAAGACTGCGGCCGCTTCCTGGCCGACGCGCTGGCGTCGGCGGGGGAGCCACTGCCCGGCGGCGATGCCGGCTGGGACGCGCTGGCCCTGGCCGCGGTACGGCAGGCCCGGGCCACCGGCCGGTTCGTCCCTGGCCTGGGCCACCCGGTGCACAAGGTCACCGACCCGCGGACCCCGGTGCTGATCCGGATCGCCGAGGAAGAGGGACTCCTCGGCCCGCACCTGCGGCTGCTGCAGGCGATCGGCCGGGTCCACCCGCAGGTCCTGGGCCGCACCCTGCCGCTCAACGGCGCGGGCACCTGCGGCGCAGCCCTGGCCGACCTGGGCCTCCCCGTCGGCCTGCTGCGCGGTTTCGCGCTGCTCGCCCGGGCGGCCGGCCTGCTCGGTCACCTGGCCGAGGAGCAGCGCCAGCCGATCGGCATGGACGTGTACCTCACGGTCGACCGCAACGCGGACTACAGCCCTCCGGCCGGGAGCTGAGCGGCCGGCGGAGCCTGAGCCCAGATCAGCCGGGGCCGGGCTGAGCCGCGTTCGCGGCGGAGTAGGTGACGATCGTCTGGTCCGGATGGTCGGCGATCTGCAGCACGACGTGTGTGTAGTCGACCGGCCCGAGCCTGGGATGACGCAGCTTCTTCGACCCGCTGCCCACGGCCGTCACGTCGTGGCGGGGCCACCAGTCCCGGACGTGCTCGCTGTCCCGCCGTAGTTCGGCGATCAGGGCCTCGAAGTCGGGATCACCTGGATGACGGGCGGCAGCGAGCCGGAACCGGCCGAGCATGGCCCGGGCTTCGGACTCCCATTCCAGGTACACCTCGCGGGCCCGGTCGGTCATGAACATCCAGCGCACCAGGTTGCGCTCCCCGGAGCGCATCGCCTCCCAGTCAGTGAACAACTCCCGCGCGGCGGGATTGGCGGCCAGCACGTCCCAGCGGCGCCCTTTGAGGAGTGTGGGGAACGGATCGAGGCGCTGGACCAGGGCGGCCACGCCGGGATCGACCCGCTCGGGTGGCGCCATCGCGACCACCTGGGCGCTGCCCACACCCTCGCGTCCCTGGGCGAGCACCTGGAGGTAGCTGCGTTCGGCGGCGGACATCCGCAGCGCGGACGCCAGAGCGTCCAGCACCTGGGCCGATGGCCGCACCGGGCGCCCCTGCTCGAGAAAGGTGTAGTACGTGGTGGACAGGTTGGCGAGCAGTGCGACTTCCTCGCGCCGCAGGCCGGCCGTGCGCCGGCGGATCCCGGCGGGCAGACCAACATCGCCCGGGACGAGGCGCTCACGCCGCGACCTGAGCAACTGCCCCAGGGCCTGCGGATCTCCAGCTCGCGCCATGCCGTCCAGGGTACTCATGCCGATACCAGTAAAGAGCGGCTCTGGTTACCAGTACCGCCGTTACTCAGGCTGGAGGCATGACGATCACGAACGGCACAGTCCAGATCCCCGTGGCCGACGGCACCATCATGCCGGCCTACCTCGCCCGCCCGGCCGCTGACCAGGCCCCGACCGGGGTGATCGTGGCCCATGAACTCTTCGCGGTGAACCCAGACATCCGCGGCGTGGCCAACGATCTGGCCGAAGCCGGCTACCTCACGATCGCGCCCGAGTTTTACCACCGCGACGCACAACCCGGCCGCTGGCTCGAACGCAACGATGCCGGACGCCAGGAGGGCTTCAGTCTCCTGCACCGGCTTGAACGCCATCATGCGCTGGCCGATGCGTCGGCTGGCATCAGCTGGCTGAGATCACAGCCAGCTGTTGAGCGGATCGCGATGATCGGCTTCAGCGCCGGCGGTCACCTGAGCTATCTCGCGGCCTGCCGGCTCCCGATCAGCCGGACCGTCGTGTTGTACGGCGGCTGGCTGCCCACCACCGACATCCCGATGAGCCAGCCCTCACCGACGCTGGACCTGACCCCGGGGATCAGCGGCCGGATCCTCTATCTGGTCGGCGAAGACGACACCCTGATCGATGCCGAACAGCGCGGCCAGATCGGCGCCGCCCTGCAGAGCGCGGGTACCGAGCACGAACTGGTCAGCTACCCAGGCACCGGGCACGCGTTCTTCTGGCCGGACACACCAGCGTTCAGCCGGGCCGCCCGCGACGACGCCTGGTCCCGCATTCTGGCCATGCTCGCTTCCTAGGCCGCCGTCCGGGGCCCGGTGCAGGACCCGCGCCTCGTGCTCATCACACTCGGCCGGCTGGGCCGTGCGGCTCCTTCGCGCCGCCCGCGCGTCCCGGGACGGGAATCATCTCGACGTCGCCGGGCCCGAGCGGCTCCCCGCATGTTGGGCAGACAGCGATGGTCTCAGCTACTGTCCCGCACGCCTTATGGACGACCCGGGCCGGCCCGGCTGGAGTGCCGTGGTGGTCACCCCACTGGCGCATTGCCGTCAGAACCGGCCATAGGTCGCGGCCACTGTCGGTGAGGAGGTAGTCGTACCGGGGCGGGTGATCCGAGTAGGGCACCTTCACGAGCACGCCCGCGTCGGCCAGCTTCATCAGCCGGTCCTGGAGCGTGTTCCGGGGCATTCCGAGGCGCTCCTGGAACTCGGCGAACCGGGTGAGACCGTTGAAGGCGTCCCGCACGATGAGCATGGTCCAGGAGTCGCCCACGACCTCGAGGCACTGGGCGACCGAACAGCCCATGGCTGAGAACGACTTCCGTTCCATGCCACTAAGGTAGTGGGTTGCATAATTAGATGCAATCGAGCGGGCAGGTCCCCCCATATTCGTTGTCAGGCCGGCCGGGCCGGATGGTGTCGCTGGGTCAGGCTGCGCAGCCGTCGCCCCCCTGGCCCCTGGTGCATCACCAGCCCCAGGCGGGTGCCTGGATTCCAGGCCCTCGCCGGGGGGCCGCCAGCCGGGCGGATCTACGCGGTGAAAATTGCGCGCATAGAGTGCACAACTCACCGCGCTGGCTGGTGGTCAGCCACCACACCGTCGTTCCTGCTCGGCGGCCACCGGATTCTGGCCGAGTTCGGCTTCGGGCTCGGGTTCGCGGTACTTGTTGACGCCCTGATCATCCGCAGCCTGCTGGTGCCCGCCCTCATGCACCTCATCGGCCCG
>JAWWPY010000124.1:0-6095 GCA_033854735.1 Streptosporangiaceae bacterium
AGTGCGACGACCATCTACACCACCGACCAGCATCCGATCCAGGCGATGTGGTGGGGTGATTACAGCGCAAAACCCGCGCACGACTACACCTACAAGATCGTTCCCGTCTACGGAACCCCCGCGAGCCCGGTCCTGGATGATGCCAAGTCAGTCACCGTCGACGTGAGCACCAGCGATCCCGCGACCGGAATGCACGGGATCTACTTCAACCGGGGTGTCGCCGCCAGCCAGGCCTACGCCACCAAGTTCGGTGCGCCACCACCGGCTCTGCCGCCCGCCAAGCAGGCCGAAGCAATGACCTGGCTATCCCGCGGCCTGCACGAGGCGCTGTGCGGATTCATCACGACAGCCGCTTCCCCGCAGCTCGTCCTGCGGGCCGCAGCGTACGAGTTCACCGAACCCACCGTCCTGGCCGCATTCGCCCAAGCGCACGCGTCGGGCGCTGACGTGAAGATCATCTACCACGACAAGCCCAACGACCCGCAAAGCGCCCTCAACGACCAGGCCATCTCCGACGCCCGGCTCGACCCGGGCATGCTCATCGCCCGGCACCACCCGACCATCGCCCACAACAAGTTCATCGTCCGTGCGACCCGGGCCGCCGACGGCACCCTGTCCGGCGAGCAGGTCTGGACCGGCTCGACCAACATGAGCCAGGGCGGCATCTTCGGCCATTCCAACGTCGGCCACGCCGTCCGCGACCCAGGCGTCGCCCGCGCCTACCTCGGCTACTGGGCCGAACTGTCCGGCGACCCCACCGCCCACCCCCTCAAGACGTGGGTGTCAGCGAACAGCACCTTCAACGGCGCCGCGGAGGCAACGGCTGGAATCCATACCCTGTTCAGTCCCCGGATGGACCTGCGTCCGCTCGACTGGTACGCCGCGGGTTTCACCGGCAGCACCGCGACCGCACATATCACTCTGCCGTTCGGCCTGGATGACAAGCACTTCGAGCCGGCCGTCACCGCCATGGCAGCAGACGGGCCGCTGCGCTTCGTCATGCTGAACACCCAGGATGACCACCAGGACACCTGGTCACGAGACCAGGCCATACAGGTCGCAGTCGGCGCCGAAGGCGGCCCTGACATGCTCTCGCGATGGGCAAAAGAGACGCTGACCGGCTTTAACGGACATGTCGACTACCTGCATACGAAAATTCTGCTCGTAGGCGCTCTCGGGGAAACGCCGACTACCATCTCCGGGTCCGCGAACTTCTCCGAAGCCTCGACCACCAGCAATGACGAAAATATGTTGGTCATTGCCGGGGACCGCGACGTCGCTGACGTGTACTTCACCGAATACATGCGGATCTTCCAGCACTTCTACGCCCGCTGGTGGGCGGCGAAGCTCGGCACTGCCGGTGCAGACAGCCACAGCTTCCTCACCGAGGACGACAGCTGGCAAGCCCCCTACTGGACCATGAGCCCTAAATCACGGGAACGCGATCTCTATGCGCATCAGGTGGGCGGCAACGGCTGAATACCTTGGTGACCCTGGTCAACTCGGGCGTACTGATCATCACCGGTCTTCCGGACATGGACAAGACCGGTGGCGGCCGCATGTCCGCCTGCGCGAACGGTCCCGCTAGTAGTGGTAACGCGCGGCAAGGATGATTATCTCGGTGCCGGTGACGAGGTAGACGAGGCGGTGCTCGTCGTCGATTCGTCGTGACCAGGCGCCAGGCAGGTGGTACTTCAGGGGTTCAGGTTTGCCGATGTCGGTGAACGGATCCCGGCGGACGTCCTCGATCAGTTTGTTGATCCGGGCCAGCATCTTGCGATCGGTGGTCAGCCAGGAGGTGTAATCCTCCCAGCCCTGGTCTTCAAAGACCAGCCTCACTCAGCGCTGCCTGGCGGGCAGGCGGTGTCGGGGTCGATGAGCTCGTGCTCGACGAGGTTGACGTTGTTCAGGGCGTTTTCGTAGGCCTTGAGCAGGCGGCGGGCGTTGGCGGGCGAGCGCAGCAGGTAGGCGCCTTCTCGCAGGGCTGAGTAATCTTCGGCGGAGACCAGGACAGCGTTGCCGTGCTTGGAAACGATTTCGACGGCGTCGTGATCCTCGTTGACCCTCTTGATCAGCGGGAACAGGCTCTTGCGGGCCTCGCTGGCAGTGATGGACATGCCTGGGACTCCTCCGAGAGTGGTACTCGATAGCGTACCACGAAACGTCGGATACCTGCCCGTCGGCGCCCAGTCGGCGCCCAGGGCGATCGGCTTGGCCGCATGGTTGATGCCTACCCGGCTGCCGCCTGGGCAGGCTGTCGCACCACGAACAGGAAATAGGCGCGTCGCGGCGCCGTCCAGAAGCGGCCCGTCAACCCACGGCGAATGGCAGTGACGCGCTGACGAGCCAGAGGGCCTTCGGCGCCACCAGAGGACACGTGCCGACGCGGGATAATGAAGCCATGACAAGCGCGCTAGTCCGGTGCGGGCACTGCGGCCAGGCGAACCGGGTGCCGGCCGCGGCGGCCGGGACGCCCCGCTGCGGCAAGTGCCATCAGCCGCTGCCGTGGATCGCCGACGCCGACGACACAACCTTCGCTGAGATCGCGGAGGCCGCCAAGATTCCCGTCATCGTCGATCTATGGGCGCCCTGGTGCGGGCCCTGCCGTATGGTCAGCCCCGCGCTTGAGCAGCTGGCCCGCGACCTGGCAGGCCAGGTGAAGCTGGTCAAAGTGAATGTCGACGTCTCGCCGCAGATCTCGCAGCGGTTCCAGGCCCAGGCCATCCCGACCCTGCTGGTGCTGCGCGGCGGACGGGTGGCGGCCCGGCAGACGGGCGCCGCCCCCCTGCCTGCCTTGCGGGCCTGGGTCGACAAGGCGCTCGCCACGGCCGCCCCCTGAACTAACTGTCCTGCGCCCTCAGCGCTCCCGCGCCCTCCGTCGTGCTCCCCGATCGCCGACTATTTGACTTGATCGCGCTGAGCCGATTCCGGGGATGCGAGGGTACAGATCGTCCAGTTCCGAACTCGGCACCGGGTCCTGGCGAGGCCAGGGTAGGGCCGGCAGCCCAGCGCATGGCGGTGGCCAATCGTCCTGGAGCTCCCGCGCCGTGCGGTGATCCTCCCGGGGGCATTGTCGGCCTGTGGCGCTGTCAAGCCGCCCGAGCGATGATTCCGGTCCGCGGCGATCGTCTGTCTGATCGATGACGGTGTGCCGCCGGCGGCCTGACTGCTAAAGGAGAGAGCCGATGGGCAAGGTACTCGCAGGGATCACTATCTCGGTGGACGGCTTCATCACCGGGCCCGGCGATGGCCCTGGCTGCGGACTCGGGGCCGGTGGCGAGCGCCTGCACTACTGGGTATTCGGTGGGCCCTGGAGCTATGACTCGCCCGGGCGCGGGGAGCCGGCCGGTGAGGACAAGGCCTGGCTGGAGGAGACAATGGGCGCCAACGGTGCGGTGATCGCCGGCCGCGGCACCTATGAGGCGGCCGGGCACTGGGGCGGCAAGAACCCCTGGGGCATCCCGTTCTTCGTGGTCACCCATCGCCCCGCAGAGCAGCCGCCGGGCGACGACTTCGTCTTCGCCGGGAGCCTGGCCGGGGCGATCGCTGCGGCCAAGGCCGCAGCCGGCGAGAAGCAGGTGCATGTGATGGGCGGCGCAGACCTCATCCGCCAGGCCCTGGCTGCCGGGCTGGTCGACGAGCTCACGATCATCATCGCGCCGGTGACTCTCGGCGCCGGCAAGCGCCTGTTCGAGGGGTTCGGCGAATCCCTCGAACTCGAGCACCTCGGAGTGCGCCAGTCGCCGTTCGCGACTTTCATCGGCTACCGCGTGAAGAGTAAAGGCGGCGAGTCCTGATGGCCAGGCTGATCTACTCGTCGATCGCCTCGGCGGACGGCTACGTCGAAGACGCCGCAGGCAGCTTCGACTGGGCGGCACCCGGCGAAGAGCTGTTGTGCTTCGTCAACGACCTTGAGCGGCCGGTCGGCACCTACCTGTACGGGCGCCGGATGTACGAGACGATGCTCTACTGGGAGACTGCCCACACGGTGCCCGGCCAGCCGTCTTCCGTCCGGGAGTTCACCGGCATCTGGCAGGTAGCCGACAAGATCGTGTTCTCAACGACACTCCCCTCGGTGTCCACCGCCAGGACACGGATCGAACGGAACTTCGATCCCGGCATGATCCGGCAGCTGAAGTCGTCCACCCAGCACGACATGACAGTGGGAGGTGCCGGCCTGGCCGGGCAGGCCGTCAGGGCCGGGCTGGTCGACGAGCTGCAGCTGTTCCTGGTTCCGATCGTCGTCGGAGGTGGCAAGCGAGCGCTCCCCAACGGTGTCCGCTCGGATCTGGAACTCGTCGAGACGCGGCGGTTCGCAAGCGGCGCTGTTTACCTCAGGTACCGCCCCAAGCCAGCGTGATCACCTCGAGGGTGCCTGAGGCCGATCGCTGCGCCCGGATTGGCCACCTAGCCGGCGCCGCGTCAGTCGCCACGCAGGTGATCGTGGACCAGGTGGATGGCGATGGAGATGGAGCCGGCCAGCGGTAGCCGCCCGGCCGAGCGACGGAAGTTTCCTGATCACGGTCGATGGTTCTGAGCTTCGGTCAGCACGGGCACCGTCCGGCCCGCGAAGGGTGCCGTCCAGCACGCACCCGGCTTATCGCCGGCATGCTGGGCTCGATGGCCCGGCGGGAGAGGTGCCTTAGTGACTGGGTGACCTTAACGCCTGAGGGCGTGACCGCCGTGACCCTGGCCCGGCGCAGGGCCGGCACAGGCCGCGCGCCCCCGGCAGGCTTCCAACGCCTAGCCGACCAGAGATCAAATGTGGCGAGAATCCCGCCGAATCCAGGACTGCCCGCTAGAGGGTAGGGACCCCGTCTGCCTGTCGGATCCTGTCGTGTCGTGTCGGATCATGGGAGATCAGTGCCGGAATTGGTGTGGTTTATCGCCTAGTTCGGCATTGACACCTAACAGAAACGAGCTTAACGTCCCGGTTTAGACATCGGATGTGTCGCCGCCTCCTTCGTGTAGTCCAGCGCTCGCCTGGGCCGCCACCCGCCACGGAAGGCCGCTATGCGCTCGTCTCGCCGGCTCATCTGCCCGCCCCACATCCGGCTGATGCCCGTCGCGGCTGCCGCCACCGCCTTATTGGCCAGCCGTCCAGTGACGGGCGCCCCAGGCCGGCCCCGTTTTCGGCGGCACTGCCTGGGGCGGCCGTATCCGCCCGTGGACAGAACTCACTGCCGGTGTGCGTCTACGACACCTCGGTGCCGCTACAGTCCGGCAAGACGGTGACCAGGTCACCCTGCCCGACGTCAGCAGCGGCGTCGCCCCGGGCAGCCCGTCGCTGCACATCTTCGCGATAAAGATCAGCTAGGGATGGAGGCCAGTACATGAGGAGACTGATCTACGGCCTGGTGGCGACCCTGGCCGCGGTGCCACTGACCGTCTACGGCATCGTGATGGCCGCGCCAGCCGCCACGGCGGCGCCCGTCGCGGCGAACGAGACCAATGGCGTCGGGCTCACCCCGGCGCTGGGCTGGAGCAGCTGGAGCTTCATCCGGCATGATCCGACCGCGGCCGACATCGAGGCACAGGCGCTCGCAATGAAGGACAGTGGCCTGGCCAAGGCCGGTTACCTGTACGTGAATGTGGACGACTTCTGGTACCAGTGCCCCGGCAGTCAGGGCCCCAACGTGGACGAGTACGGCCGGTGGGTTATTGACGCCACCAAGTTCCCGCCCAGCGGATCCGAGAACGGCATCCAGGTGGTCGCCGACTACG
This sequence comes from Streptosporangiaceae bacterium, assembly GCA_033854735.1. Taxonomy (GTDB): domain Bacteria; phylum Actinomycetota; class Actinomycetes; order Streptosporangiales; family Streptosporangiaceae; genus JAWWPY01. The sequence goes on from JAWWPY010000124.1 coordinate 5,725, forward strand.
TGCACTCCCTGGGGCTGAAGTTCGGGCTGTACATGACGCCGGGCATCTCTGACCAGGCGGTAGCGCAGAACACCCCGATCGAGGGCACCTCGGACACCGCCAGCGAGATCGCTGACGGGGCCAGCGAGCATAACTACAACTGCGGCGGCATGCAGGGCATCGACTACAGCAAGCCGGGCGCGCAGGCCTTCATCAACTCCTGGGCGGATCAGTTCGCCTCCTGGGGGGTGGACTACCTCAAGCTCGACGGCGTCGGCGCCGGGGACATCCCCGACGTGCAGGCGTGGTCGACCGCGCTGGCCCAGGCCGGCCGGCCGATCCACCTGGAGCTGTCCAACAGCCTGGCCATCGCCGACGCCTCGACCTGGGCC
>JAWWPY010000125.1:0-20501 GCA_033854735.1 Streptosporangiaceae bacterium
CCGAGCGGGTAGCGCTGGCCGTCATCGTCGGCCAGCGACTCCTCGGCGATGTCGGCCCGCGCGTAGAGCGCGCGGATGAGCGGGTCGCGCGCCCGGCTCATGGTTGCGGCGGGCAGTCGTGACTCGACGAGCGCGCGCGCCTCGATGGGCCCGGGGACCAGGGCGCCATGGGCCCGGAACACCCGGCGGCCCGGATCCATGGTCACCTCGATGCCAGGGCCCAGGAAGCGGACGATCCCAGCGCGGGACAGGGCCTCGAGTTCGCGCAGTCGCTGCGGCGGCGGCCCGCTAGCGTAATAACTGAACACCCCGCGGAACCACCCGGTCAGGTCCTGGGCCTGCGACCGGGCCGTCAGCCGCCCGCTGTTGACCGCGTCGACGAGAACGCCGAACGTCACCAGCAGCCCATTGAACAGCCCGAGGTCAGCACTGTGCGCCGGATCGCGGTGCCGGGCCACGTCGCGGGTGATGTAACCGCGCAGCCAGTCCTGCAGGTCGTCGTGATCGCCGAACGCCTGCCCGGCCAGCGGGTCGAGCAGCGTGGTGAAGTCCAGCCGGTCCTCGGCCTTGGGGACGCTGGCGTCCACCAGGTCAGTGAGCCTGTCGCTGCCCCAGTCAAGCCGCGCGTAGCTGGCCAGGAACTCCGGCCATCCGATCGCGACCCGGCCGGCGTGCGCGGTGAACAGCTCGTGGTAGTAAAACCGCCCCAGCTCCTTGGCGATCAGCGGCCACAGATCGCGGCGCAGGTCCAGCGGGCCGCGCCTGGCGAACAGGTCCGCGGTGACCGCCGGGGTGAAGAACTGCGCGCCCGGCAGCCGCTCACCAAGCAACCGGTAGGTGATCTTCGAGTGATACGGCACGCCGCGGCGCGATCCGGCGTAAAGGACCGGCTCCCGGCCGGACCGGTGGTAGGCGAGGTCACCGTCGGCGGCGCGGCTGAACCGGCCGCCGCGTCCCTCGGTCAGCAGCACCATGTCGTCGATGAACCCGAGGCCCATTCCGCGCATGATGACCGGCTCGCCCGCAGCCACCACGCCGAGGTCGATGTCCGCGGCGTAGTGCGGCGGGAGGTAGCGCAGAGCGTGCCGGTCCGCGAAATCCGCTAGCTCCTGGTACTCGGCGGCCGGTTCCACCGGCAGGTGGCCCTGGGCGAGGATCACCACGTCGGCCGCGATCGGGCTGTCCTGGCCGTCCAGCCAGAGCAGTTGGCGGGTACCCGGGCCCTCGGTGAGGTCGACGGCCCGCGCCCGGTGGACGCGCACCGTGGCCTGCTGCGGGGCGGACGACACGATGTGCTGGAAACACCAGGAGAGGTAGTCGTTCAGCACCGGCCGCGACGGGAACGCGCCCGGGGTGACGCCGGCCCCGGCCCGGTCCGACCACTCGCACAGGGTCGGCCCCGTGCTCACCGGTCCGTCCATGGCCACGCTGTCGTCGGTGAACATCGTCACGTCCGCCGCAGTGGAGTTCATCCAGAGCAGCGCGGGCTGGTCAGCGCGCCAGACCCGGCCTCCTCCGGGCGGGTAGGGGTCCACGACATGGATGTCCAGGAGCAGGCCGTGAGCGACGGTCGCCGCATTGGCGAGCAGTCGGTCCAGGACCACCGTGCCGCCCGGCCCCGCGCCGACCAGGGCGATGGCCACCCGACGGGTGGCTGTCCCGGTCACCGGAGCCCAGCGGCTGGTATGCCGCGGAACTCGATGGCCATGACGAACCCTCCAGCCCTCCGGTCACCCATATTTCCTATGAGTATAGTAGGGTAAGGGTGTGATGCCAGAATAGAGGCCGGCAGCCAGCCGACCTGTATCCGGGAGCGCGTCGACGTGGAAATAAAAGAACTCGGCCATCTGGTCCTGTACGTCCGCAACCTCGAGCGCTCGGCGTCGTTCTACCGTGACGTGCTCGGGTGGCGCCAGATCCTGGGCGGCCCAGCCGACTCGCCGCTGCCGTTCCCGGCGGCGGCGTTCTCGGCCCCGTCCGGGCGCACCCACCATGAATTGCTGCTCATCGAGGTGGGGGAGGACGCGGCCGCCTTGCCTGCGGGGCGGCGGATCGGGCTGTACCACTTCGGCCTGAAGGTGGGCGACAGCGACGATGAGCTCCGCGAGGCGCTCGCCGCCCTGGAGGCCAACCAGGTCAACGTCGTGGGCGCGAGCGATCACACGGTGACGCACAGTCTCTACATCACCGATCCTGACGGCAACGAGATCGAACTGTACGTCGACGTGCCGGGGGTGGACTGGCGCAACGACCCGTCACTGGTGGCCGCCCCCATCCGGCCGCTCAAGCTCTGAGCACCGGACTGGAAGCGTGCAACTGACGACCCTGGCGCCCGGAGGACCGGTGGCCTCGCGGATCGGCCTGGGCCTGGCGGCGCTCGGCCGCCCCGCGTATATCACCGGCGGCCGGGAGGATGATCTGCCGGACCGCAGCGTCGACGGCCTGCGGGCCCGCACCTTCTCGATGCTGGACGCCGCCTATGACTCCGGAATCAGGTACTTCGACGCCGCCCGGTCCTATGGCCTGGCCGAGGAGTTCCTCGGCGGCTGGCTGGCCGCCCGGGGCTACGCCGACGCGGTCTGCGGGTCCAAGTGGGGCTACCGCTACACCGGCGGCTGGCGGCTGGACGCGGACCGGCAGGAAGTCAAAGAACACTCCCTGGCCATGTTCACGCAGCAGCTCGCCCAGACCCGGGCCGCGCTCGGCGACCGGCTGGCGCTCTATCAGGTGCATTCCCTGACATCCGAATCCGGGCTGCTGGACGACCGCGGGCTGCTGGCCGCGCTGGCCCGGCTGCGCGCCGGGGGCGTGATCATCGGCCTGACGACCAGCGGCCCGGGCCAGGCCGATACCCTCCGGCGGGCGCTGCAGGCCACCGTCGACGGGCGGCCGCTGTTCAGCGTCGCGCAGGTCACCTGGAACCTCCTCGAGCCGTCGGTCGCTCCCGCCGCGGCTGAGGCCGCCGCCGCCGGATGGGCCATCCTGATCAAAGAGGCCCTGGCCAACGGGCGGCTGGCCCCCGGCCCGCGGGACGCCGGGACGGCATCCGAGCTGGCCGCCCTCGCCGCCGCCCGCGGTGTCACGGCCGACGCGATCGCGATCGCCGCCGCGCTCGCCAACCCCTGGGCCAGCGTGGTGCTCTCCGGGGCCGTCACCGCCCGGCAGCTGCAGACCAACCTGACCGCGCTATCCGTTGGCGACCTGCCGCGGCTGGACCTGGCCGAGCCGCCCGGCGCCTACTGGGAGAGCCGTGCCGCCCGGCCCTGGAAATGATCATGAGCCCCCGACCCTGGTCGCCTCGGTGAGGATGCCGATCAGGGCGGCGACGGCCTCTCCTGCGTCGGGGCCGGTGGCGCGGACGGTGACCTCCTGGCCGCCGGCCGCGCCGAGCCCCATGATGGCCAGCACGCTCTTGCCGTCGGCCCGGCCCCCGCCTGCGGTCAGCTCGACGGCGGACTCGAACTTCGCCGCCGCCAGGGCCAGCGCGCCGGCCGGCCGGGCATGCAGGTCACCGGTCAGCGTGACCGTTGCCTCACAGCTTTCTGGCATGACGTGCCTCCTCGGCCGCGCCCAGGACCGCCTTGATGTCGCCGCCGGCGGCCGCGGTGACCGTGGCCGCCACCGCGCCCTCCACGAACGGGGCATCCGCCACGGCGATCGGCTCGGGGAGATCCCCCGGTTCGGAGAGCAGTGCGCGGACGGTGAGCACCGAGCTGCCGAGGTCGGGCAGGATCACGACGCCGACGCCGCCGTCGGCCAGCCTGAGCGCGCGCTCGACCTTGGCGATGCTGGTCCCGATGCGGCCGTCGTCCGTCCCGCCGGCGGTGGCGATGGTCACTGTCCCGCCGCCGATCTGCCCGGCGAGTTCGGCCGTGCCCTCGGCCAGCGCGGCGCTATGCGAGACGAGGACGATCCCTACCTTCGCTCGGTCACTCATGCTCTATCCTGAATGGTGTTCGACATTACCGAAAGGACTCCATGATCCAGTCTGTGGAGCGGGCGGCCGCGATTCTCGGCGCCCTCGGGTCCGGGACACCGCGCCTGGGCGTGACCGAGATCGCCGAGCGGGTCGGGCTGGCCAAGCCGACCGTCTACGGGTTGCTGCGCACCCTGGTCAAGCATGATCTCGTGGCCCAGGATCCGGCCACGGGCAAGTACAGCCTGGGCCCCGGCGTCCTCCAGCTCGGCAACGCCTACCTGGACGGCTCCGAGCTGCGGGCCAGGTCGCTGTTGTGGGCCGAAGCCCTCGCCCAGCGGGCGAACGAGGCGGTCTGGGTGGCCACCCTGTCCGGCTCGCGGGTGATCGTGCTGCATCACGTGTTCCGGCCCGACAATACGGTGCAGATCCTGGAGGTAGGAGCCGCCATCCCCTGGCATGCGTGCGCGCTCGGGCATGCGATCGTAGCGCACCTGCCAGCGGCGGAAGCCGCCCGCGCGATGGCCGGCGACCTGGCCCCGCTGACCGGCCGGACCAAGACGACGAGGGCGGCGCTGGGCCAGGCCCTGGCCCAGGTCCGCAGGCGGGGCTACGCGGTGGAGGACCAGGAGGCCACGGTCGGCGATGCGGGGGTAGCCGCGCCCATCGTCAACCGTGAGGGTGGTGTCGCTGGCTCGATTGGCCTGGTCGGACCGGTCGAGCGGCTGCTGGCACCGTCCGCGAGGGAGGAACTCGCGCGCGCTGTGGTCGAGTCGGCCCGGTCCGTGTCGAGGGATCTCGGAGCGGGCCGCAGCGGCTCGGTGCTGTCCGTGCTCAGCTGAGGTCAAAGCGTCGGCACCAGCTTCCACACTTCATCCGCGGTCGAGGCGCGCAGTGCCTCGGCGGCCAGGCCTTGGGTGGCCTGAGTATCCAGGTCCAGCAGCCAGGACCGGACCCGCTGCACCCGCGCGGCCGGGACGCTGAGCGTGGTCACGCCGAGGCCGAGGAGCAGCGGGAGAACCAGCGGGTCGGCCGCCGAGTCGCCGCAGACCGAGACCGGGATGCCGGCCTGCCGGCCCGCGCCGGTGACCCGCGCGATCAGGGCCAGCACCCGCGGATGCGCGGCGAGAGTCGGCTTCGCCGCCGGATCACGCCGGTCCAGCCCGAGCACCTCACCGGTCAGGTCGTTGGTCCCGATCGAGAAAAAGTCGACGGCGGGCGCGAATGTATCGGCCATGGCCGCGGTGGCCGGCAGCTCCACCATGATCCCGAGCCGCGGCCGGTCAGCGCCGAGAGCCGCGGCGACCTGGCTGAGCACGTCCCGCACCCTTCTCACCTCACTGAGCGAGCTGACCATCGGAATCAGGATGGCCAGGCTGGTGTCGCGGCCGGCCTCGAGCACAGCGCGCAACTGATCGGCGAGGGCCGTGGGATGCGTGAGCAACGCCTCCAGGCCGCCGGACGGCGTGCGGAGCGCCGGGAGGAACGGGGGGATCTTGTCCCCGGAGAAGTCGAGCAGCCGGACCGTGGCCGTCCGGCCGGTGAGCAGGCTGAGTATCGGGGTCAGCTGCGATCTCTGCTCGGCCAGCGTGGGCCAGGCCAGCGCCTCGGCGTAGGGGATCTCGGTGCGGAGCAGCCCGACCCCGGCGGCCCCCGCGGCCAGCCCGCGCCGGGTCTCGGCCACCGAGGCGACGTTGCACAGGACGGTGATCTCCCGCCCATCCGCGGTGTGGGCGGGCCCACTCGGTGCGGGCTGCTCCTCGCCCGCGCCGCGGCGCCCGCCGGAACTTGGCTGGGCGGCGGGGCCCACGATGAGCTCACCCTTATTACCATCCACAACGGCCAGCTGGCCGGCCGGTGCCGCCAGCACCGCGGGGTCGGTCCCGGCGATCATCGGCACGCCGAGGCCGCGCGCGATGATCGCCGCGTGTGAGCTCGCGCCGCCCGCCACCGAAACCGCGCCCACCAGGCCCGCCTCGGCCAGCTCGATCAGGTCGGCCGGGCTCACCTCCCGGCGGACCAGGATGAAGTCGCCGGCCGGGCGCGGCGCTTGGGGCGCCTGGCTAAGCCGGTCCAGGACGGCCTGCCCGACCTGCCGGACGTCGCCGGCCCGCTCGGCCATCTCGCGGTTGGCCAGGGCCGCGATCACCGCGGCCTGCGCCTCCGCCGCCTGCCGCACCGCCGTAGCGGCATCGGTGCCGCCGCGCACGGCGGCCACGGCGGGATCGCCCAGCGCGGGGTCGGCCGCGATGAGCGCCCCGACCTCGATGATGGCTGCTTCCTGATCGCGCCCGGCCCCGCGCAGCCGCTCAGCCAGGGCGAACCGCTCCGCGGCCACGGCGGCGAACGCGCCGGCGACCTCGTCGGGTGTGGCGCTGACCGATGGGCCGGAGTCGGCGACATGGAGACGGCCCGCGGCTGTGCCCTCGGAGACGGGCAGCCCCCTGAAGCGCATGGGCAAGCTCATCCGGCCTGCGCCGTCGCCACATCGCGCAGCGCGTGCAGGATCAGCGCGGTCGACGCCGCGCCCGGATCCTCGTGTCCTACGCTGCGCGGGCCGAGGTAACTGGCCCGGCCCTTGAGCGCCTGCATCGAGATCGTGGCTTGGGCCCCGGCGTCGGCGGCGTCGGTGAGCGCGGAGAGGGCGTCGCCGGCCGACGCCCCCTCCGCGACGGCCTTGCTGAACGCGGTGGCCGCCGGGGCCAGCGCGTCCACCATGGTCTTCTCGCCCTCGCGGGCCGCGCCGAGTTTCTGCACCCCGGCCAGGGCCGCTTCGAGCGCGGCCGCCAGGGCGGGCAGATCTACCTCGGGCGTGTCCCCCAGCGCCTTACTGGCCCGCCGGAACGCCGTACCGTACAGCGGGCCGGACGCGCCGCCCACCTTCGAGATCAGTGTCGAGCCGGTGAGCAGCAGCACGGAGGCGGGCGTGGGCGTGTCGGCGTCCGCGAGCGCCCCCTGGACGGCGCCAAAGCCGCGGGCCAGGTTGATGCCATGATCGGCATCGCCGATCGCCGAGTCGAGCTGGGTGAGGTGGTCGCGCTGAGCTTCGACGACCGCTGCTATCTCCGCTATCCACGCGCGGAAGAATCCAGCGTCCATGTGCGCTCCTTTGCGGTCCTGGGACGACGGGTGTCGCCTTCTACCGTCCCCACCGCAGTCCTGGCGTGTCCACTGGCGCGTCCCACAAATCGGCCAGTGTGTCGGTGAGCCTGCACACGGTTACCGAGAATCCCTGCATTTCCAGGCTGGTGATGTAGTTGCCCACCAGGTTGCTGGTGATCCGGGCGCCCCGCCCGGACAGGTAGCGGCTCACCTCGTGGAAGATGCCGTAGAGCTCGATCAGCGGGGTCCCGCCCATGCCATTGACCATGACGAGAAGGTCACCCGCCAGCGGCATGTCGGCGCCAATCGCGTCCAGGGCGGTCGCCGTGATCTCGCGGGCCGTGGTGAGGGGGGCCCTCGTCCGGCCGGGCTCGCCATGGATGCCGATGCCCAGCTCGATCTCGCGTTCCGCGAGTTCGAACGTGGGCTTCCCGGCCGCCGGCACGGTGCACGAGGTCAGGGCGACGCCGAACGACCTGCTGCGCTCGTTGACCTCGGCCGCCACCGCCGCGACCTCGGCCAGCGCCGCGCCCCGCTCGGCCAGCGCCCCGGCGATTTTCTCAACGAACACCGTCGCCCCGGTGCCGCGGCGGCCCGCGGTGTAGAGGGAGTCCTGAACGGCGACATCGTCGTTGATCACGACGGAGACGACCTCGATGCCCTCATCCTCGGCCAGTTCGGCGGCCATCTGGAAGTTGAGCACGTCTCCCGTGTAGTTCTTCACCAGATGCAGCACGCCCGCGCCGCCGTTGACGGCCTTGGTCGCCACGAGCATCTGGTCGGGGACGGGGGAGGTGAACACCTCGCCCGCGCACGCGGCGTCCAGCATCCCGTAGCCGACGAAACCGCCGTGCAGCGGCTCATGGCCGGAGCCGCCGCCCGATACCAGGCCGACTTTGCCCTCGCTCGGGCCGCCGGACCTGGTGATGACCCTGTTCTCGAGGTCCACCGCCAGCGAGGAATGCGCGGCGGCCAGGCCGGCCAGCGCGTCGGTCACCAGGGTGTCCGGTGAGTTGATGAGCTTCTTCATGGCGTGCCTTCCCGGATCTGTCGGCGCCGACGGTCGGGCTGCCCCCGCCATACGGGGCCGACCCCACGGGCTCAGAATATTGTTCGGCATCGTAGAACAGCATTTCAGAAGGAACATAAGTCCGTGAGGCTCGCTCGTCAAGGCCCGGGCCCGGGCCTCCCCCCGCATCTTCCGCCACATGGGTCACCGCCCCCCGGCCTGAGCCAGCCAAACGGCTCACGGCCCATCAGTGCCATCAGCCCCGACTAACCCGGATTCACGCAGATCATCGCGCTGATCCCGCGCGAGGCCAGTGTGGCACACGACCGGCCGCGAGCGATGCGCGGCCTCGCGTAGTCCCGGCCTCGTCGGCCCGGGCTCGGGGGCTCCTGAGCGGCCGTCCGGAGCGGCGGACTGGCGCATCCGGCGTAAGTCGGCACGGCGTGTCTGTTCGAACTTTACTTAAACTTTACCCGGCCTACGCATTGCCGACGGCGCTCCCGGAGTCGTACTTTGAGCGCAGGCAGTAAGTGGATCATTCCGCAAAACGGCGAGGAGGCCGTCTGGTGGCCACGTCCACGCAACCTTGCGAGAGGCACGGACAGGTCCCCTCTGCGCGACCACGGGAGCTCCGGCTCAACCTCGAACTGACCGCCGGGCCCGTCGGCCCGATGCTGATCGGCGGGATGCTTGGCCCCCGCCGGCTGATCACGAACCAGTCCATCTGCTACTCGAGGAGGAGTGCATGCCGGATTTCGTTGGCGTCGTAGCGCAGGGCATGGCCGGGCCGGAGGATCGTTATGTCTGACATCACGCCTTTGCGGGGTGAGGGCCGTACGGTTGGCCGCATCACCGGCTTGTACGGCGAGTTGCTGTCGGAGTTCCTGGGGTGCGTGGTCCTGATCTCGTTCGGGGACGGCGTGGTGGCCACGGCCGTGGCCGCGCTGCCCGGCTCGGGACGGACCGCGGGTCCCACTGTGATCTTCCAGGCCGCCGGTGACTGGCTGCTGATCACGTGGGGATGGGCCATGGCCGTCGCGTTCGGGGTGTGGGTGGCGGGCGGCGTGAGCGGGGCTCACATCAACCCCGCGGTGACCCTGGCCTTCGCCGTCAGGCGCAAGTTCGCCTGGTCGAAGGTCGGGCCCTACATGGCCGCTCAGGTGTTCGGCTGCTTCGTCGGGGCCGCTCTGGTCTTCCTCGTCTACCACAACGCGATCGACGCGTTCAACCTGGCCGCGAAGACCCCGAAGAGCGGAGGGAACGCGCTGGCGACGTACTCGATCTTCGCTACGTTCCCGGCCAGTTTCTTCCACGGCGCGCTGATCTGGCCGCTGATCGACCAGATCGTCGGCACGATGTTCCTGCTGATGTTCGTCGTGGCGGTCATCGACGCCAGGAACCAGGCGGTGGGGTCGAACATGGCGCCCCTGGTCATCGGGTTCGCCGTGGCCGCGATCGGGATGTCCTACGGCGCCAACGCGGGGTACGCCATCAACCCGGCCCGCGATTTCGGGCCCCGGCTTTTCTCCTACTTCGCCGGGTGGGGAAAGGTGGCCCTACCGGGGTCCTACAATGCGCCTGGCTTCGTCTTCAGCAACTACTTCTGGGTACCCATCGTCGGCCCCCTCATCGGAGGCGTCCTGGGCGTGCTCATCTACGACCTCTTCATCGGTGACGTGCTGCACGCCCGGCTCAAGGTGGCCGAGGAGGTTAGCGGGCCTATCCCCGAGTCCCGGCTCCCGCAGGACACCGGGACGAGCGCGTAGCCGCGAGTATTCCATCCCCCGCCAGCCACCCCACCCACAGGAGGAGTGCATGCCGGACTTCGTCGGCGCCGTAGACCAGGGCACCACCAGCACGCGGTTCATGCTTTTCGACCACTCAGGCAACGAGGTGGCCAAGCACCAGCTCGAGCACGAGCAGATCCTGCCTCAGGCCGGCTGGGTCGAGCACAACCCGATAGAGATCTGGGAGCGGACCACCTCGGTGATCCAGACCGCGCTGAACGGCGCCGGACTGGGGCCATCGGACCTGGCCGCGCTCGGGATCACCAATCAGCGCGAGACGACGGTCGTCTGGAACCGCAGGACCGGCCGTCCCTACTACAACGCCATCGTCTGGCAGGACACCCGCACCGACCGCATCGCCAGCGCGCTCGACCGCGACGAGCGCGGCGACGTGATCCGGCGCAAGGCGGGCCTGCCGCCCGCCACGTACTTCTCGGGCGGGAAGATCCAGTGGATCCTGGAGAACGTCGACGGGGTGCGCGAAGCGGCACGAAGCGGTGACGCCATCTTCGGCAACACCGACAGCTGGGTTATCTGGAACCTCACCGGCGGCCCGGATGGCGGTTCCCACGTCACCGATCCGACGAACGCCAGCCGGACCATGCTGATGAACCTGGACACCCTCGACTGGGACGATGAGCTGCTCGGCTTCTTCAACATCCCGCGCGCGATGCTGCCGGAAATCCGGCCATCGTCCGACCCCGCTGGCTACGGCCAGGTCCGCGGGCCGGCCGCGGTCGCGGGTGTCCCGCTCACCGGCGACCTCGGCGATCAGCAGGCCGCGACGGTGGGCCAGGTGTGCTTCGAGGTCGGCGAGGCCAAGAACACCTACGGCACCGGCAACTTCATGCTGCTGAACACCGGCGAGGAACTGGTGCGCAGTAAGAACGGGCTGCTCACGACGGTGTGCTATCAGTTCGGTGCCAAGAAGCCGATCTATGCCCTGGAGGGGTCGATCGCGGTCACCGGGTCGGCTGTGCAGTGGCTGCGCGACCAGCTCGGCATCATCTCCGGCGCAGCCGAGACGGAGACGCTGGCCCGTCAGGTCGAGGACAACGGCGGCGTCTACTTCGTGCCGGCGTTCTCCGGTCTGTTCGCGCCTTACTGGCGCAGTGACGCCCGCGGAGCGATCGTTGGGCTGTCGCGGTTCAACACCAACGCCCACCTGGCCCGGGCCACGCTGGAGGCCATCTGCTACCAGAGCCGCGATGTCAGCGAGGCCATGGAGCAGGACTCCGGCGTGCACCTGGAGGTGCTGAAGGTCGACGGCGGGGTCACCGCGAACAGCCTGTGCATGCAATTGCAGGCCGACATTCTGGGCGTCCCGGTCAGCCGTCCCGTCGTGGCCGAGACGACCGCGCTCGGCGCCGCCTACGCCGCTGGCCTGGCCACCGGCTTCTGGTCGAACACCGACGAGCTCAAGGTCAACTGGAACGAGTCGCAGCGCTGGCTGCCGGAGTGGAACGAGCGGCAGCGGGAAGAAGGATATGCGGGCTGGAAAAAGGCCGTGCAGCGCACGCTGGACTGGGTGGAGGTCGACTGAGCTCGTGGTGGCGGAACTATCCCCGGCAGCGCGGGAAGACGCGATCGCCCGGATGACGGAGCACGAACTGGACGTGCTGGTCGTGGGCGGCGGCGTGGTCGGGGCCGGCAGTGCGCTCGATGCCGTTACCCGCGGGCTGACCACGGCGATCGTCGAGGCCCGCGACTGGGCCAGCGGAACCTCCAGCCGGTCGAGCAAGCTCATTCACGGCGGCCTGCGGTACCTGGAGATGCTCGATTTCGGGCTGGTCCGGGAGGCCCTCACCGAGCGGGGCCTGCTGCTCGACCGGATCGCCCCGCATCTGGTCCGGCCCGTGCCGTTCCTTTACCCGCTGCAGCACCGGATCTGGGAACGCCCCTACGTGGGAGCCGGGGTGGCGCTTTATGACGTGATGGCCTACACCTCGGGCACGGCCCACGGGCTGAACCACCACCGGCACCTCACCCGGAAGCGGGCCCTGCGCGAGGCGCCGTGCCTGCGCGCCGACGCCCTGACCGGCGCCGTGCAGTACTGGGACGCGCAGGTGGACGATGCCCGGCACACGGTGACCGTGGTGCGCACCGCCGCATCGTTCGGTGCGCTCGCGGCCAACCGGGTGAAGGTCACCGGCTTCCTTCGGCAAGGCGAGCGGGTCACCGGCGCCACCCTGGCCGACGTGGAGACCGGGCGGGCCTTCGAGGTACGCGCCAAGCAGGTCATCAATGCCACCGGCGTGTGGACCGACGACACCCAGGCCCTCGCCGACACCCGCGGTCAGTTCCACGTGCGCGCCTCCAAGGGCATTCATCTCGTCGTGCCCCGCGACCGGCTGCAGTCCAGCACCGGGATCATCCTGCGGACCGAGAAGAGCGTGCTCTTCGTCATCCCGTGGGGACGGCACTGGATCATCGGCACCACCGACACCGACTGGGCCCTCGACAAGGCCCACCCGGCCGCCAGTTCCAGCGACATCGACTACCTGCTGGAGCACGTCAACGCGGTCATGCGTTCCCCCCTGACCCGGGAGGACGTCGAAGGCGTCTACGCCGGGCTGAGGCCGCTGCTGACCGGTGAGTCCGAGTCAACGTCGAAGCTGTCACGCGAGCACGTGGTGGGTCATCCCGTCCCGGGCCTGGTCGTGGTGGCCGGCGGCAAGTACACCACCTACCGGGTGATGGCCGCCGACGCCGTGAACGAGGCGGTCCGCGGCCTCGACGCCCGGGTGCCGGACTCCTGCACCGATCAGGTGCCCTTGACCGGGGCTGAGGGATACCGGGCGCTGTGGAATCAGCGCCGCGCCCTGGCCGTCTCCTCCGACGTGCACGTGGCCCGGATTGAGCACCTGCTCAACCGCTACGGCTCCCGCGTGCACGAGGTGCTGGCCATGCTGCGGGCTGAGCCGTCGCTGGCTACCCCGCTCCCGGGCGCGGACGACTATCTGCAGGTCGAGGCCCGCTACGCGGTAACCCACGAAGGCGCCCGCCATCTGGACGACGTGCTGGCCCGGCGGACCCGGATCTCGATCGAGGCCTGGGACCGCGGCGTGGCCGCCGCCCCCACCGTCGCCGCGCTCATGGCGGCCGAGCTGAACTGGGACGACGACCAGGCGCACCGGGAGATCGAGCACTACCGGGCCCGGGTCCAGGCGGAGCGCGATTCGCAGACGAAACTCGATGACGACACCGCCGAGGCGGCCCGGCTCGGCGCGCCTGACATCGTGGCGCTGCCCTGAGCCTTTACCCGAGAGCCCCTTCACCCCGTTGCTCTTTACCCCTTGACCGCGCCTGTCCATCCCCCGACGAGATGCCGCTGGAGGAAGACGAAACAGCCCAGGGCGGGGACCATCGAGAGCGCCGTGAAGGCGAGGACACCGGCCGTGTTCTGTGAGAACTGCGTTGCGAAGTTCGCGACGGCCAGCGGCAGCGTGTCGTGGTCCGGGCTCGTGAACACGAGCAGCGGAAGCAGGTACTGGTTCCAGCTGCTGACGAATGTCAGCACGGTGATCGTGGCCAGCGCGGGCCGGCACAGCGGCAGCAGGATCCGCAGAAAGAACTGGATCCGGGTGGCCCCGTCCACCACGGCCGCGTCCTCGAGTTCGCCGGGGATCGCCCGCATGAACGGCCGCAGGATGATCATGGTGATGGGCAGCCCGAACGCACCCTCGGCCAGGGCCAGGCCGTACAGGTTGTCGAGCAGCCCGATCTTGTCCAGCAGCAGGTAGAGCGGCAATGCCGCGGCCTGGATCGGGAACAGCAGCCCGACGGCGAACAGCATGAAGAGGCCTTCGCGTCCACGGAACGTATACCGGGAAAGCGCGAAGGCCGCCATCGAACCGAAGACGAGCACCAGCCCGGTCGAGATCACCGCGACTATGACGCTGTTTTCGAGGGGCTGCCAGAAAGCCGACGAGGTGAGGACGCCGCGGTAGTTGAGCCAGACCCAGGGGTGCGGCAGTGAGGTGGCTGAGGAGTTAATCTGCGCGTTGGTCCGGAAACCATCCAGGAACACAAACACCAGCGGGACCGCGATGATACCCACGAGCAGCAGCCCGACCAGGTAGATGGCGGGCTTGACCGCCGAGATCTTGCGCCGGCCGCGGGCCGGGATCGCCGACAAGTCGCTCACCCCACGGCGCGGGTCAGGGCGCCGTGGGTGTCACGGCGCAGCACGAATCGCTGGTACATCACAGCGAACACGAAACAGACGACGAAGATGATGACCGCTACCGCACTGCCGTAGCCGAACTCGGAACTCTGGAAGCCGTTTTGGACCATGTAGGTCAGCATGGTGACCGACCCATTGGCCGGGCCGCCACCGGTCATGATCCACACCTGGTCGAACAGTTGCAGCGAGCCGACGATGGACAGGAACATCCAGATCCTGATGGTCGGGCCGAGCAGCGGTATCGTGATGCGCCACGTCGTCCGCCACGCGCTCGCCCCGTCGATCGCGGCCGCCTCGCGCAGTTCCGTGGGAATGCCCTGCAGGCCAGCGAGCATCAGGATCATCCCGAAACCGAAGTACTGCCAGGTGAGCACCACGATCATCGTGTAGAGCACGATGTGCGGGTCGGCCAGCCAGAGGCGGACCGGGCCGCCGAGACCGGCCACCTTCAAAACGTGGTTCACGAATCCGTTGGGCTGAAGCAACAGCGACCACATGACCGCCGTCACCGCGGGGGGCAGGACGTACGGCGCGAACGCGAGCGCGCGCAGGAACGACCGGCCCCGGATCGCGCGGTTCAGCAGCAGCGCCATCCCGAGGCCGACCGGAAGCTGGATGAGGATGGACAGCGCAGCGATGATCAGGTTGTGCAGGAACGCCTCACGGAAGACCGGGTCCGACAGCACGAGCTTGTAGTTGCGCAGGCCACGGAAGGGGCCCAGGGACCCGAAGCCGGTCCAGAGGTGGGCGCCATCCCAGGCAGCGAGGATGATCGGCAGCAGCACGAACACGAGGAAGAGCACCACGGCCGGGCTCAGGAGCACGAACAGCTCGATCTTCCGGCGCAGTCCCCGCCGCGTCCGGGCCGGCGGCGGTACCGGCGTTACGGCGACAGCGGATTCCTCCGCCGTCGCCGTAACGCTCTTGGCCTGGCTCATTACGGCTAGGCGCCAGCGGCCGCGGCAGCCTTGTTGATAGCCGTGACGATGGTCTGCGGCGTGCCCTGCCCGGCGAAGAAGTTCGCGATCGCCGCGTCGAGGGCCAGGCCGACGCTGGTCGGGAAGGCGATGTCGAAGTAGGTCTGGATGTACGGCGCCGTATGGTTGGCCTGCGCCACCGTCTTCAGGGCGGGCAGGGTCAGCGCCGACGCCGCAGCGGAGTTGGCCGGCAGGCCGACGTTGGCCGCGACCACCTTGGCCTGCACCGAGGGGCTGTCGAGGTACTTCAGGAAGTTGGCGCAGGCCGGCTCGGCTGCCCCGGTAGTGCAGGAGTAGCCGTCTCCGCCGCCCAGCACGACGGCGGGGTCACCGGCTCCGCCGCTGACGGCCGGGAACGGGAACCAGCCGAGCTGTGAGGTGAAGCTGCCGCTGGTGGTGAGGCCTTGCATTACTCCGGGATCCCAGTCACCCTGCAGTTCCATGGCGGCCTGGCCGGTCGAGACCATGCCCGCCGAACTGCCCGCGCCCACCTGGGACGCCGTGCCCAGGAAGCCGGTCTGGAACGGCTTGGTGGCCATGAAGGACTGGAGGTCCTGGCCCGCCTTCAGGAAGCACTGGGCGCTCACATTGACCGCCTTGATCGCCTTCTTCAGCGTGGCGGTGGAGCACTCGCGGACGGCGAGGTAGTCCCACCAGAATGCGTCCGGCCATTTGTCCTTGCTGCCGACCGCGATCGGGGCGATGTGTGCCGCCTTCAGCTTGGTGACGTCGGCATCGAGCTGGGCCATGGTCGCTGGCGGGGTGGTGATGCCGGCCTTGGTGAACAGGTCCTTGCGGTACCAGAAGCCCACGGTGTGCAGGTCGTACGGGACGCCGTACTGTTTGCCGTTCACCCGCCAGGCGTCGGCTGCGATCCCCACCTGGCCGATCCAGCTGGAGGTGTACGGGGAAAGGTCCGTGAGCTTGCCCGACGGGACCTGGGTCGCCTCCTGGCCACTGCCCCACTGCTGGAAGATGTCCGGCGGGTTACCCGAGTTCAGGGCGGCCGGGACCTTGGTCGTGAAGGCCTCGTTCTGGATTGGCTCGGACCGGATCGTCACGTTCGGGTTCGCTTTATGGAAAGCGACGGCGGCCTGGCTCCAGACCGTCTTGAGGTCCCCGGTCGTGGCGTTGTTCCACCACGTGAGGGTCACGTGCTTGTTTCCGCTTGAGCTAGGGCTGCCGCTACTTCCGCCGCATGCGGCAAGGGTGAGGGCCGTGGTCGCCGCCAGGGTGATGGCGGCATACTTCCCGATGCTGCGCATGGTCATCTCCTGAGGATGTCGCCCCGGGCGTCATCGCCCGAGCGCCGGGCTGGCGTCGGCAGCCCCGCTTGCCGCAGAGTTTTGCGCGTCACATCCCTTATGTCAATCGTTGTCGATAACGTTTTATAACGCTATCCTCACCCTGGTGGAACCAAGCTCACGTATCACGATCCGCGACGTCGCTGCGCGCGCCGGCGTCTCGGTCGCGACGGTCTCGAAGGTCATCAACCGGCGCTATGGTGTGGCGGCCGGCACGTCCGCGCGGGTCCAGGCCGTCATCGACGACCTGGGCTATGAGGCCAGCCTGGTCGCGCAGAGCCTGCGCAATCACCGCACCAACGTGATCGGGATACTGGTCGCCGACCTTGAACCTTTCAGCACCGAGCTGCTCAAGGGCGCGGCGGACGCGATCCGTGGCTCTGGCTTCGAGCTCGTGGTGTACTCCGCCGGCGGGCACACCGGCGACCACGTGGGCTGGGAGCGCCGGTACCTGTCCCGGCTGAGCGGCACGCTGATCGACGGCGCTGTCCTGGTCACCCCGACCGTCGTGGACGTCAACTACGGCGCCCCGATCGTCGCCATCGACCCGCATACCGGCCAGTCCGGCCTGCCCACCATCGACTCGGACAGCCTGCGCGGCGGCCAGCTCGCCACCGAGCACCTCCTCGGCCTCGGCCACCGCCGCATCGCCATGCTAACCGGGCGGCCCGATCTGCAATCGGCGCAGCTCCGCGAGCAGGGCTACCGGCGGGCGTTCGCCGCCTCCGGCCTCGTCCCCGAGGAAGACCTGATCCTGCTGGGCGACTACGACGCCGCGGTATCCGTGCAGCGGGCGCGGCAACTGCTGACCACGCCTGACCCGCCCACCGCTGTCTTCGCAGCCAACGACGTGTCGGCGATCGCCACCATCCAGGCCGCGACGGAACTCGGCCTGTCCGTCCCCGCCGACCTGTCCGTCGTCGGCTTCGACAACATCCCCGAATCTGCCCTGTGCACCCCCCCGCTGACCACCGTCAACCAGCCCATCCGCGACATGGGCCAGCAATCCATCCACCTCCTCCTCCAGCTCATCCGCGGCGAAACCCCCACCACCACCCACATCACCCTGGCCACCGACCTCGTTGTCCGCCAGTCCACGCGCTCCCGGTGAGCTGACCCGTGATGACGGCACGGGCCAGGAACCCGGTCCTGCCCGGCTGCCATCCCGACCCGAGCATCTGCCGGGTCGGTGCGGACTACTACCTGATCACCTCGACCTTCGAGTACTTCCCCGGGCTTCCGATCCACCACAGTAGGGATCTGGTGCACTGGCGGCTGATCGGTCATGTGCTCGACCGGCCCGGCCAGCTGCCCCTGGACGGGGTCCGGCCATCCGGCGGCCTCTTCGCGCCGACCCTGCGGCATGCCGACGGCGTGTCCTACGTGGTCTGCACCCTCGTCGGCGGCACCCGCGAGTCAGGCAACTTCGTGGTCACGGCCCCGCACCCGACGGGTCCATGGTCGGATCCGGTGTGGCTTGAGGACGCGCCCGGGATCGATCCGTCGCTGTTCTTCGACGACGACGGACGGGCCTGGTTCCTCGGTAACCGGCCCATTCCCGGTGCTGAGCTGGCCAGCCGGACCGAGATATGGATGCGCGAGTTCGATCCGGTGAGAATGTGCGTGACCGGACCGGATTACGTTCTGTTCAATGGTGCGCTGGTCGATGCCGCATGGGCGGAGGGCCCGCACCTGGTCCGCCACGGCGGCTACTACTACCTGGTGCTTTCCGAGGGCGGAACCGAGCACAACCATGCTGTCACGGTGGCGCGCAGCCGGGAGGTCACCGGCCCCTACCAGAACAACCCCGCCAACCCGGTGCTCACCCACCGCCATCTCGGCCGGGCTCAGCCTGTCGTCGGGACCGGGCACGCTGATCTGGTGCAGACCCCGGGCGGTGACTGGTACGCCGTGCTGCTGGCCCTGCGGCCTTACGGCGGTTATTTCCCCAACCTGGGCCGCGAGACGTTCCTCGCGTCGGTCGTCTGGGAGGACGGCTGGCCGATCGTCAATCCCGGAGCCGGGCGGCTGCTCGCGGAGTTCCCCGCGCCGCTGCCCCCGCATCCGTGGCCGCCCGAACCGCCGACCGACGACTTTGACGCCGCGGTGCTCGCGCCGGTGTGGAACATGCTCCGCACGCCGCGCGAGGAGATCTTCAGCCTGACCGCCCGGCCGGGCCACCTGCGGCTGAGGCTGCGGCCCGGGACAGTGACCGAGGCGTGTAACCCGAGCTTCCTCGGCCGCAGGCAGCAGCACATGTCGTTCGCCGCCCGGACCGCCATGGACTTCGAGCCCGCCGCGCCGAACGAATGCGCGGGCCTGGTCCTGCTGCGCGACACCGGTCACCAGATCCGCCTGGTCGTAACTCTGGGGCAGCGGCCGGCGGGCGACCCTGGCGGCGGGGTCGCGCCGGCGCAGGTCGCGCCGGTCGAGACCGGGCCGGTCGAGGTCGGGCAGGTCGAGGTCGGGCAGGTCGAGGTCGGGCCGGTTAAGGTTGCGCGGGTCATCGTGCGGCGCGGCGGCACGGACGACATCATCGCCGAGGCGCCCCTGCCCGCTGGCCGGACTTACCTGGCTGCCGAGGCGGCCGGGCAGGACTACACCCTGAGCTGGACCCAGGATCCGGCCCGCTGGCAGACGCTGGCCACGGTCGATGGGCGCGTCCTGAGCCCGGTGGCGGTGGGCGACTTCACCGGCGCCTACCTTGGCATGTACGCGAGCAGCAACGGCCGCACATCGGCCAACGTCGCCGATTTCGACTGGTTCGAGTACTCCGCCCGCGACTAAGCCGTCCTGGGCCGCTGGATGTGAGGAGGGTGGGCTGTGCGGTTAGCTGCGTGGCTCGATGTAGTTGCCCTTGCCGGGGACTGTCCGGACCAGCCCGCGTTCGCGTAGTTCGCGCATGGCCCGGCGGACGGTCATGCGGGCGACGCCGTACTCGTTGGCGAGGTCGTCCTCGCCGGGCAGGCGTTGGCCGGGGACGAGTGTCCCGTCGTGGGCTTGGCGTTCGATGTCGTTGGCGATCAGGACGTAGATCAACTCCGGACCGTGCGGGTCGAACCGGGGGCCGCCTTCCCTGTCCGTCATGAAGATCACTGTAGGCATCCGCTGACCTGCCTAAACAGGTAGCTAACTCTATAGACATCTACATAGGTCTATAGAGTTGAGATAGAGTTCCAGCTATGACAGACGGCACGCCATCCGCCAACGCCAACCCGACACTTACCAGCCTGCTGGCCCAGTACGGCGACCGGTGCCAGATCGAGCACGACGACGCCACGGGCGTCTGGCTGGCACTGTTCCGGCCCACGATGACCGCCCGGCACTACCTGATGGCCAGCACGCTCAGCGAGCTAGCCGCGAAACTCGGCGCAGAATCACCCGCGCAGCAGGACGTACGGTGAGCGCGGTCCGCGAGGACGCTCCCGCCCGCGACAAGGCCGGGGCCGGAAGCTATCCGTATACGGCGGAGGACGACCGCGACTTCGTCCGGCAGGCGTTAGCGGACGCGATCATCTACCGAGCGATGGCCGCTGCCGAGCCGTGCCCAGCATGCGCCCTTCACCGCGCGCTGCTGTGCGTCGCCCATGCGGTTGAACTGGATTGGGTGTCGGCATACCGGGCGATGCTCACCGCGATGCCCTGATCGCAGGGCCCGACCGGTCACAGTGAGACCGCCTGGATCAAGATCCCAGACAATCTGGGGATCCGCCGACACCAGGATTTCAACGTCGACCCCGGATGCCCGTGACATCGATCACATGGACCATCATGGCGGGTGCGAGGCAAGTCGCGACGTATGCATGGCCATCGCAGCGTGCGGACTGGCAGGAGGGCGTATTCGACCGGGACGTCTTCCCCCGGGTTTATTGGGCGGTGTGATGGCTGGCTGGTGTGAGATCGTCGGGCGTGCGCGATGCCCCGGTTATCGATGTCGAGGATGTCCGTGCGCGGCTGGCCCGGCGGTTTGGCCCGGAAGTGGCCGGGTGGTGTGCGGGCCTGCCGGCGCTGGCGGGTGACCTGGCCGCCCGGTGGGGGCTGCGGCTCGGGCAGGCGTGGCCGAAGGGCGGGACGTCGGTGGTGCTGCCGTGTGAGTCTGATGATGGCGAGCTGCTGGTGCTGAAGCTGACCCCGGACCTGAAGATCGCCGCTGACGAGGCGGCGGCGCTGGATGCGTGGATGGCCTGCCGGCACGTGGTGACGCTGCATGATGCGGACCT
>JAWWPY010000126.1:0-3175 GCA_033854735.1 Streptosporangiaceae bacterium
CAGGGGAAGGCAGCACCGGATGCTCGAAGCTACGGAACCAATCGTGGCCGTCAAGAACATCGAGACGCCCGATGAGCGGCACGCGTGCGAACACGCCTCGCTCAACGTGGTCAACCTGCCCGGCGTCACGATCACCCGCACTGTGTACCAGCCCGGTTGGAAGTGGTCGACCGACGTCAAGCCGGTCGTCGGCACGGAAGCCTGCCAGGCGGCCCACACCGGCTACATCATCTCGGGCCGGCTCCACGCCCGCATGGACGACGGCCGCGAATACGACTTCGGCCCGGGTGACGCGCACGTGGTGTCGGCCGGTCACGACGCCTGGGTGGAGGGGGACGAGCCGTGCGTCGCGCTTGACCTGTCTTTCACCGGACGTGCACTAGCCGGGCACGTCGGCCGCTGCCCCTGCGGGGTTGAGTTCCGGGTAGCTAGCGACGACCAGTTCGGCCAGCTTGTCGCCGCCATCCGCGAGCACGCGCGCAGCCCCCACGGGCACGAGCTCACCACCCAGCAGGTGCTCGCCGAGGTGATGGCATGATCGGCCCCGACCTGGAGGGCGCGGACCTGGAAAGCCGGGTGGCGGGCTGGGCCACCAGCGCCATCAGTGACGACGCAGCTGCCGTGCGTGCGGTGATCGAGGCCTATGGCGACCGGGAGACGACCTCGCGTCAGTCAGGGCAACAAGCCATGGGACGATCACGATCCGCGCTACCGGCGAGACGCAACCAGCGCGTCTCCGGCAGCTGTTCGTTCTGGAACGCACGGGGGCCCACTGGAAGGTCACGCAGTACATGTACCAGCAGATGCCGGAGCAGTCAGGAGGGGTCTGCTCCGGCATCTAGCGAGTCCTCCACCCGGCGTCGGGCACGTTCCGCAGCCGCTTGCGTTCGCCGAGCACGACGCGGCTCCGGCTACGCCTACTTCTACCAGCCCGTACGGGGGTCGTGCAGGTAGACGTCGGCGTAGCTGGAGCCGCGTCGTGTGCCTGGTCTTGGGGCGCCGGCGCTGCTGGCGGTCAAGGCTCCCGCCCACCGATGCACTGAGGGCAACGTGAAGGCCGGGCCCGCCATCTGACCGAAGCTGCTCAGTCTCTGCGGCGGGTGAGCTTCCCGGCCAGGCCAGGATGACCCAGGCGGCGGGCCCGGACCTGACTTCCCTGATAGCAACGGCGCCGAGACTGCCAAGCCCTGCCGGCCCTTCCCAGCACGGCGAGCCAGCCGTCGCCGGAGCGAACCCCCGCATTTGAAGATCGTTAGGCGACCAGCTTCCGAGGAGCGCGCCGCGCGGGCCTGGTGATCATGCCGGGTCCGCGCGGCGCGGGTTTTCCGTGCTGTGTTCGGTTGCGGTGCTCCTGGGGGGCGCAGGGGTCACTGCACGACGGACCACACGAAGGTGGCCGTGCCGGAGACTCCTTCCGTGTCAGTCGCGGTCACGGTCACGGTGTAGGTCCCGAGCGAGCTGCCGGAACCGGAGATCGTCCCGTTCGAGGCGATGGTGATGCCGGGCGGCAGCCCGGTGGCGGTGAAGGTGAGGGTCTGGGATGGGTTGGAGTCTTCTGCCTGGATGTCGAACGAGACTGCGGCGCCCTTGAGGCTGCTGTAGCCGTAGGGGTTGACTACTCCGACGGTCTCCGCGCCCGGCGCGCCCGAGTTCGGGGTGACGTTCGCGCTGACGGCCGTGTTGGCCAGCGAGACGCCCGCGCCCGAGGCGCCCGCGGCGATCTGGCCGGTCAGCTCGTGGGCCAAGCTGGTCGAGCCGGTCAGCGGCAGGGTGGCCGAGGAGTCGCCGACCGAGATCGAGTAGGTGCCGGCCTGAGCCTCCCAGGCGTTGTCGGCCGCTGACCAGGAGGCCAGGTCGTGGATGGTGAGCGGGAAGGACATCGTAGCGGTCTGCCCCGGGGTCAGTGTCGTCCGCTGGAAGCCCGCGAGCTGCTCTGGCGGGTCCTGGCTGGCGGCCGGGTCGCCGACGTACATCTGCGCCACGTCCGCCCCCGCCACCGGCCCGGTGTTAGTGATCGTCGCGGTCACCGTCGCCGAGCCGTTGGCGTTGAACGCACCGACTTTCAGGTTGGAGAACGAGAACTTCGTGTACGACAGCCCGTACCCGAACGGGAACTGCGGGGTGATGTTCTGGGACTGGTACCAGCGGTAGCCGATGTTCACGCCCTCGCTGTAGGTCACCCCGGTCGCCGTGCCCGGCCACTGCGCCTGCGTCTGCGCGGGGACCTGGCTGAGGCTGGCCGGGAAGGTGACCGGCAGCTTGCCGGACGGGTCGACGGTGCCGAAGATCAGCGCGGCCATCGCGGCGCCGGTCTCCTGCCCGCCGTACCAGTTCTCGAACACCCCGGCCACCGAGCTGATCCACGGCATGACAACCGGGCCGCCGCTGTTGATCACCACGATGGTGTTCGGGTTCACCGCGGCCACGTCCGCGATCATCGTCTCGTCCGCGCTGGGCAGGTCGAGCGTCTTCAGGTCGCTCTCCTCGCCCTCCGGGAGGCTGACGACGATGATCGCGTCGGTGGCGGCCTGCGCCGCGGCGACCGCCTGCGGGATGTCGGTGGTGCCGTTGTCGTCGCCTGGGGTGTAGGTGACCTTGACGTTCGGGCCGACCGCCTTCTGGATCCCGGTCAGCGGCCAGACCGCGTCCGAGCTGTCGACTCCGCCGCTGCCGCCGCCGGCGATCTCGACCGCGGCGCCGCCGTCGGTGCCGATCACCGCGATGGACTCGCTGCCGTTCGGGTTCAGCGGCAGCAGGCCGTTGTTCTTCAGCATGACCGTGCCCTCCTCGCCGAGCTGCAGGGCGGTCTGCTCGTGGGCCGCGTTAGTGACGGTGGCTGAGAGCGAGCCGGAGGCCGGGTTGTCGAACATCCCGAAGGCGAACATCTGGGTCAGGATCCGGGCCACGGCCGCGTTGAGGGTCTCCTGGTTCAGCGTGCCGTTGGCCAGGTCGGCCGCCACGTCGCTGGCGTTGGAGAACGGCATCGCGATGTCCATGCCGCCGACTTCCGAGGCGACGTTGTTGTAGTCGGCGCCCCAGTCGGAGGTGATGTAGCCGCCGTAGTTCGCCGCGTCGTCCAGACCCTTGACCTGCATATAAGAGTTCTGGCACGACGCGTTGCCGTTGACCACGGCGTAGGAGCACATGAACGAGGCCGGCGCCGACTGCGCGATCG
>JAWWPY010000127.1:0-2907 GCA_033854735.1 Streptosporangiaceae bacterium
GACCTGGCCGCCCCCGGGGGGCAGCCGCTGCGACTGGACAGCTCACGGGCGGTGAGCGCCTTCTTCAGCCGGGAGCGCAGGGATGGCCGCTGGGTCGTCCCTGACCGGCTCGCGGTGACCGCCGTGGCGGGCCAGGTCGTGCTTGACCTACGGGAGGCACTGCTGCATGGCGGCCGAACGATCGTGTACGCGACCGCCATCGGCGGCCAGGTGCACCTGCTTGTGCCGCCCGGGGTAACCGTGGTCTTCGGCAGCCTCACGGGCCGCCCCGTGGATGGGGCCGGGGCCCCGCCACCCGCGCCCGCGCCGGGTGTGCCGGTGATCGAGATTCGCTCGTTGGTCGTCGCGGGGAGGGTCAATGTCCGCACCCCGCAACCCCGCCGCAGCGGCTGGTTCCTCCGCCGTGACCGGTGAATATCTCATTGAGCGGCATATAAGGCGTTGTAGCCGGGTGCCATCAGCCCGGCGTGCTGGCGTCGCCGTTGCCTGTCACTGCTGTTCTCGTTGCCTTTACTGGACGAGGGTGTGGTCAGTGCCGATCATGCTGGGGCTCCCAGGGACGCGGCGCAGGGTATCCCAGAGGCTGTCTAGGTCTTCTGCCGCGATGATCTGCGGGTGGTGGCCGTCGTGGTTGACTGCGATCCACGCGGAGCCCGGGTCGAGGTGTTCGACCTGCCAGTAGCCGCCGAAGTCGGCCACGATCGCGGCGAGTTTGCCGGTGTCGTACCCGTGCTGGAGGAGTTGCCGCAGGGCGGGCACGGACCCGGCGGTGAGGACGAGCGGGGGCGCGGGCGGGGGCCGGCGTTGCGCCGTGTATCCGTGGGGGGGACTTGCTGATCTGCCACAGGCCGCCGAACTCGCCAAGCAGGGCGGTCAGGCTGGCGGCGGCGCTGGCCAGGCCGGGCGTGGTCTCAGGCATTGTCATTCCCCTGGGTTGCCTGGCCGCCGTCGGCGGGCCAGTTAAGCCTGGCCCAGACGACCCAGCCGGTTAAGGGGTCGCCGTCTACGCCCCAGTCGGCCGCGAGGGCGTTAACGATGTCGAGGCCGTGCGGCCGGCCATCGCGGTGGGCGTGGTTCTCCCAGGGGCCGCCGTTATCTTCCACGTCGATGCACAGGTAGTCGCCCGCGTGGACTTCGGCGCGGACGGTGAACGTCCCCCCTGGCTTCCTGGAGTTGCTGCTGTGCAGGATGGTATTCGTGACAAGTTCTGAAATGCACAAAATCGCGTCACCGGCGGCCGGGAAGTCCTCCAGGTTCCGCGCGAGCCACCGGCGTGCTTCACCGACCTGGCTGGCGTCGGCGGACAGGGTGCACGACGCGGTAAGCGATGGCGCGCTGGTGGTGCCAGGCTGTGTAGCACGCTGGCGCATGCGCGTCCCCTGCCTCTGGCGCCCGTTCAGCCGGGAAGCCGACACGCGGGCTTAGGTGTCATTACACTCATTACAACGAGTGCAATGACACGCTAGGACAGCTGCCCGCCCGGCGTCAAGGCGTCCACCTATACTCATCTTCGATCTGTGATACGAGTTCCCTGGGCGGTGCGATGGTTGTGGCTGCGCGAAGGGTGACGACGCTTACTGAGACCCTGGCCGATGACCTCCGGACGAAGATCTACGCCGGGGAGCTGGTGCCCGGCGAGCGGCTGCCGTCTGAGCCGGAACTGATGCGCGCCTATGAGGTCTCACGGACGACCGTCCGCCGAGCGCTGCTGCAACTCATTCACGAAGGGCTGGTGCAGTCACGGCAGGGAGTCGGCTATCACGTCCGGTCAGTCACGCCGCTGGTATGGGTGGCTAGCCGGCCGGAGCGCAATACGCGGACGGACATATCCCCGGCCGATGTGTGGTCGGCGGGTGTCCGCGAGCAGGGACGGGAGCCGAGCGAGGACATTGAGGTGACCATAGTGCGGCCGGCCGAGCGTATTGCCGGACGTCTCGGGCTCGGCGACGACGAGACGGCGGTCGTGCGCAGGCGGGGCCGCCGGGTCGATGGGGAGATCATGCTTCTCGCAGACTCCTACTACCCGGAGCGGCTGGTCCGGGGCACAGCGATCGCCCAGCCGGGTGACGTGCTTCCGGGCACGTACGCGGTCCTGGGCGCTCTAGGGCACGGCTGGGTCCGGTCGCGCGATGAGATCACGATCAGGATGCCGACGCGCGGGGAGTCCACCCGGCTGGGCCTGGCCGAGGGCACACCGGTCGCCGAGCATGTCCGTACCAGCTGGTCGGCTGACGGCACACCTGTGCGGGTGCAGGTCTGCGTACTGCCTGGTGACCGTAACGTGGTCGTGTATGAGCTTGATGAGCAGGAGGCAAAATGAGTGCTCACCCGCCGGTTGGGGTGCTCCGCACAGTCCGGCAGCAGGCCGAAGACGAACCTGACCGCTTCGGGTCACAGTCCCCGCAGTCGTGGGACGTGATTCCCGGGGTAAAGGTCCGCAACGATGGCGTGTACCCAGCGGTGCTACTGCCGGGTTACAGGTACCAGCTTGCGCATGACGGAATCGGGTGGCAGCTGACCGCTGAGGGCGGACAGCCGCATGGCTACCTGGTCGGTGATGACCTTGAGCCAGTCGAGCGGCTGGGGCTTGCTCACCGGCCTGTCGTGCTGATCGGTGGCCGTCATTACACAGTCTCGCAGGACGAAGCGGGCGCGTGGAGTCTGCACGAGGACACGAACGTCATCCGGTAGCTGACCGGGCCGGGCCGGGGCGTCAGTTGGTGCCGTCGAAGTTGACCGAACTGTAGGCGCGCAGTTTCCAGAGCTTGTGCTCGCTCTGGATGGTCCGGATGGTGCCGGACCGCGCGCGCATGACCAGTGAGTGGGTGGTGGCGCCGCCCGCCCGGTAGCGCACCCCGGCCAGCAGCTCGCCGTCGGTGATGCCGGTGGCGGCGAAGAACGCGTCTT
>JAWWPY010000128.1:0-2946 GCA_033854735.1 Streptosporangiaceae bacterium
CGGCGAGATGTGCTGCGATGCCCGGGTAGCGTTCGGCCGCCGGGGCGCCGGCGGCCGCCAGTTCGGCGTATACGTGCAGCAGTTCCATCGCCTCAGCGCATCCCACATCGCGCGGGTCGGTCCGCAGGAAGCGGTCGAGAGCGGTCCAGCCGTTCATGAATGCCTCGAAGTCTGAACGTTCAGGTACCCCTTAGCGGCAAGGACGTCCCGGAGTTTACTTCTCGCGTCGAACATTGTCTTGTAGATCGCGTTCCGGGACGAGCCGAGCTCGGTGACCAGGGCGTCCATAGGCACGCCATTCAGCACGATCGCCACGAAGACCTGCCGCTGCCGCGGGGTGAGGTGCTCGTCCACCGCGCGGCGCACCTCGCCGGCCAGTTCCCGCCGCTCTGTTTCCCGTGCTGGGTCGAGCCCGAGCCGGTCGGGCAGCCGCTCCCAGTCCTCCGCATCCATCCGGACAGCCGGGTTGTTCCAGAAATGCCGCCCGATTTTGGCTGATAC
The DNA here is from genome assembly GCA_033854735.1 of Streptosporangiaceae bacterium. GTDB lineage: Bacteria > Actinomycetota > Actinomycetes > Streptosporangiales > Streptosporangiaceae > JAWWPY01. The sequence goes on from JAWWPY010000128.1 coordinate 502, forward strand.
CTCGAAGATAACGAATTTGTAAGCCCAGGTCGTGAACTTGCTCTCGCCCCGGAATTGGCTCAGCTTGACGACGATGGCCAGGAGGGCATCGGCTGCGGCCTGATACGCGAGGTCATCGAGCTCAGGGCCGGTGATGCGGAACTGGCCGCCACGCCGCTGCAACTCGCCGCTCGCGATCCGCAGCAGCAGGCCGTGCAGGCGCGCGAGGGCCGCCTCCCGCTGCGGCCCAGGGCCGCTGAGCACCCGGACCCACTGGTCGGAGTCGGGATCGAACCGCGGTGCCGGGGAGATCCCGTCGGCGGTGGGATCAGCGGGCGCCATGATCCTGATCCTACGGAAGCTGCGGCCCTGCCCTTCACCGCGGAAGCCGGAAGCCCGGGGTAAGACCGGGCGCTGCCTCATCCGCTGCCTGCGCGAGCACGATGCCTGGATCGCCCCCCGCAGGGACGGGGATGTCCCTGGCCCGCCGTTCGGGCGGGCCAGGGACACCGGGCTGGATGGGCCTAGATGGTGACGATCCCGGCGGGGGAGCCCCCGGCGGGCAGGGGTGTCGGTGAGCTGGGCAGCTCGGTGAGGGTGCCGCCGTGGACGGCGAAGACCGACAGGATGTGGTTGCCGCTGCCATCCACGGACAGCGTCTTGCCGTCCGGGGACAGGCGGGCGTCGATGTCAGCGCCCCCGCCGCTGATGGGCGTGCTGCCGATCAGGACGAGTGAGCCGTCCGGGTTGATGGAGTAGCTGGAGATGTTCCCCGATCCGGTATTCACGGTGAAGAGGTACCTGCCGTCGTGGCTGATCTCCACCCAGCACGGCGCGGTCTGCCCGTCGGCATACGGCGAGGATCCGATGGGGGAGAGATGGCCGAAGAACCGGTCGCGGTAAGCGGACACGGTGCCCAGGCCAGCACCGTTGTGCGCGTTGCTGACGAACAGCTGTGAGGGGCGGGCGGGGGAGAACTCCGCGCCGAGCTGGCCGAGGCCCTGCCCGGTGAACGGGGAACCCTTGGCGGCCAGCAGGTGGCCCCCGGGCAGCACCACGAAGCTGTCGATCTGAGAGGTGCCGGTGCGGGTGCCGATGAGGTGGTTCCCGAAGGCGCTGAAGAACACGTCGCCCAGGCCGGCGGCATCAGGGACCGCGACCGTGGAGCCGGGGACCGGGGTCAGGCTGCCACCGAGGCCCAGCCGGAAGCCGGAGTAGCCGCTGCCGCCCGCGCCGGAGTTGGCCACGTACACCAGGCCAGAACGGGAGACCGCGACGCTCACTGGCTTCACGCCGCCGGAGGACACCGGCTGGCCGACGCGCACCGGCACGCCGCCGTGGGTGACGCGCAGGACCGAGACCTGGTTGCTGCCCGCATCCACGGCCAGCAGGTAGCGGCCGTCCGGACTGGCCTGGATCGCACCCTGGGACGCCAGGCCGGCGCCCGTGCCCGCGCCGCCCGCGGCAAACGGAGACCCCGGAAGCGGGGTGACCGAGCCGTCGGCGTGCCGGGCGAACCCGTCGATGGTGTTGGCGGTGGTGGTGTTGCCGTCGAGGTAGGTGTAGCCCACCACTGGTGAGGCCGTGCTGGCGCTGGCCGCAGTGGCCGCACCGAGCAGGCCGATCGTGGCCGCCAGCACGCTACTGCCTGCTGCCAGCCATTTGCGCTTGCCCACGTTCCGCTCCTTCGGTGAGGGAGGATCTGCAGTGATCTGCCGACCCACCCCATGAGCGCCGCGCGGCAGGAGGCTTCTTACGGCAGCGCGCTGTCGCGTCACCGATCCGTAAGATCCGAGGTCAGCGGGTTCCCGTCTCGAGCTCGGCAGCCAGATCCTGCCGTGCCTTCGGTTAGCCCGCCGCGGGGGAGGCGAGCGCGAGGATGGTGTCGACGGCGGTTTCGAGGGGGCGGGTGTCGCGCTGGACCTGCGCGAGGAGCAGTCCGCCCTGGAGCGCGGCCAGAAGAGTCACGGCAAGGTCGTCGGGGTTGATGCCGGCCGGGAGATGCCCGGCGACGTGAAGAGCCCGCAGTCCGTCGCGGATGGCGGCTGACCACCGCTCGAAGCCGGCGGCGATCAGCGCGCGGGCCTGGGGGTCGCTTTCGGCGAGTTGGCTGCCTAGTGACCCGAGGGGGCAGCCCCCCTTGCCCTCGGTGGTCCTGGCCTCGGCGATGACCATGTCGCGCCAGGCTCTCAGTCCCTCGATCGTGCCGAGGTCGGCATGTTCCTGGTGGCCGACGATTGTGTCCGCCTGGTGGTCGATGACGGCCTGCACGAGCTCGTCCTTGTCCTCGAAGTTGTGGTAGAGCTGCGAGCCGATGACCTCTTCTGCCGACCTGACGTCCTCGAGGGTGGTGCCGGGCACGCCGCGCTCGTAGATCAGCCGAGCCGCAGCGCTGACGATCCGGGCGCGCGTCCGCTCGCCTTTGGAGGTCAGCCTGGGCCGGTGCACCTCACTCACCATGCCGTC
>JAWWPY010000129.1:0-2873 GCA_033854735.1 Streptosporangiaceae bacterium
GCCTGCTGTGCTTCCGGCACGATCTCCACCCGGGCGAACGGCACCGTGCTCGCGGTCACTGGCCGCGACCCCGGGAATCGTATTCCGCGCCCGTTTCGCGCTGCCTGCTGCTGGCCGACGCCGTCACGCCGGCCGCCTGCTGAGCCCACCGAGGCCGCCACCGGCGTATCCGGGGAACGGCGACGACCCCGACGATAGGCCAGCCGGACGACATGGAAAGGTCCTGCAGTGCCGTGATCCGGGACACCCGGGCCACCGGGCCGGACAGGATGACGATGCCAACATGCGCCGTCCCGGCCACCCACTTCATCTGCCCAAGGGGGTGGATGTGCAGCGCCGGGTTCTCGGTCACCGGGCCGCGGGGCTTCACCAGGACCTTCGGGCCGGCCGCCGCAGATTCTGCCTCACCGTTCACGATCCAGCGCTGGCTGCGGGCCTCGGTGCCATCCAGGCCTGCCGGGCCCCCCGCGCCGTCCGCACCGTTCACGATCCAGCGCTGGCTGCCGCCCTCGGTGCCATCCAGGCCTGCCCAGCCCCCCGCGCCGTCCGCCGATGGCGCATGCAGGGCCTGCATCAGCCCGGCGGCCAGCGCGGCTAGCTCACGCTTCCCGTCGATGTCGACCAGCGCGATGGTACCCAGGCCTGCGTGCGCGGCCACCAGCCGGAACCGCAGCGCCATCTCGCCGACGGCCGGTGTGCGCGCCCCGTCCAGATCCTCGCGGTTCAGGTGACCCAGCGTCGGCACCCCGAGCCTGCGACTGACCCGCGGGGCACCAGGCACGGTGGGCCGCAGCGTCTCGGCGATCGACGCGATCAGGATTCCGGCGACCAGCCCGAGCAGCCCGGCCAGTCCCAGCTTTTGCGTGGAGGCCTTGGATTGCGGCTTGGTCGGCATGGCGGGCTCGTCGATGACCGTCGCCAAGCCCAGGTTGCCCGCCTGGATCAGGAGCCGGCTCCGGTCACCGGTGAAGTTCGCGATCACCTGGTCCAGGCCAGCCAGCTGGGCTTGCAGCTGCTGGTTCTGCGGCTGCGATGCGGCCCGCTGCCCCATGATGGCCCGCTTCTGGGACAGCCGGACGATTTCCTCGTCGTTGGCGGTCAGCGCCGCCCGGAGCCCGCTCTGGCCCACGTTGTTGATCGAGCGCACAACCTCGGTGGCCAGAATCCGGTCGACCTTCTGGGCGACCTTGGGGTTGTGGTCGGTGATGGTGAGGTCGATGACCTGTGAGCTACCGAGCCCGCCGACGACGATGTCACTGCTGATGAAGTCGGTCAGATTCCGGTTCGCTCCAGCAGCGCCCAGCGCTCGCGCAGCCGCGGTCCGGCCGGTGGCGAGGGCCTCGACCTGGCTGACCACAGCGTCCGCCTCCGCACTGCTCTGCGGAACCACACTGCCGGTGATGATGCGAGCGCTCGCGGCGTACTTGGCGGGCTGCTTCGCGGTGAGGAAGGAGATCGCGACGAGGGGCACCACAACGCAGATGGCCAGCAGCGCCCAGTACTGCCGCAGTAGGCGTGCTGCGACTTCGTCGATCTCCACCGAGCCTCCCCGTCACCCCGGCAGAATCACCGCCGGTCGCATGGACAAGGCTAGGAACGGCACCACCTGACACGGATCGCCCACCGTCATGAGATTCGGCTACGTAAAATGCCCGACATCCGTGCTCCCGGCGGCCACGTTCAGCGACTGGCGCTCTCTCGCCGCGGCCGAAGCGCCGGGCCCCGGGCTCGGGGTCCGCTGGCGGGACCACCCCGGTGGCGGCCTGACCGCGGCCGGTGTCCTGCTACTGCAGGATCTGGCGGGCCATGACGACGCGCTGGATCTGGTTGGTGCCCTCGTAGATCTGGGTGATCTTGGCGTCGCGCATCATCCGCTCGACCGGGTAGTCGCGGACGTAGCCGTAGCCGCCGAGCAGCTGGACCGCGTCGGTGGTGACCTGCATGGCGGTGTCCGAGGCGAAGCACTTGCAGGCCGAGGAGAAGAACGTCAGGTCGTCACTGCGGTCACCATGCATGGCCCGCTCGGACTTGGCCGCCGCCGCGTAGGTGAGCTGCCGGGCCGCTTCCACCTTCATCGCCATGTCGGCCAGCATGAACTGGACGCCCTGGAAGCTGGCGATGGCCTGGCCGAACTGCTGGCGCTCCTTCACGTACCCGGTGGCGTAGTCCAGCGCGCCCTGGGCGATGCCGATGGCCTGGGCGGCGATGGTGATCCGGGTGTGGTCCAGGGTGGCCAGCGCGGTGCGGAACCCGCTGCCCTCCGCCCCGATCATCCGGTCCGCCGGGATGGAGCAGTTGTCGAAATAGAGCTCGCGGGTCGGCGAGCCCTTGATGCCCAGCTTGTGCTCGGGGGCGCCGAAGGAGAAGCCCGGGTCGTCCTTCTCGACCACGAAGGCGGAGATCCCCCCCGCCCCGGCCGACGGGTCGGTCACGGCCATCACCGTGTAGTACTGCGACACCCCGGCGTTCGTGATCCAGCGCTTGGTTCCGTTGAGGACAAAACGGTCACCATCGGGGACGGCGCGCGTCGACATCGCGGCCGCATCCGAGCCGGCCTCCGGCTCGGACAGCGCGTAGGAGAACATCGCCTCGCCCCGGGCGACCGGCGGGAGGTAGCGCTGCTTGAGCTCCTCGGACCCGGCCAGCAGCAGCGGCATCGTGCCCAGCTTGTTCACCGCCGGGATCAGCGACGACGCCGCGCAGGCCCGCGCGACCTCCTCGATCACGATCGCGGTGGCGATCGCGTCCGCGCCCGCGCCGCTGTATGCCTCGGGGATGTGCACCGCGGCGAAATCGTTCTTGGCCAGCGCCTCGAACACATCCCAGGGGAACTCTGCGGACTCGTCGATTTCGGCGGCCCGTGGCGCGATCTT
>JAWWPY010000130.1:0-2864 GCA_033854735.1 Streptosporangiaceae bacterium
ACGTGGTTTTGCTGGATCGGCGGGTACCGTCCCGGCGACGTGTTCTACTACAGGCTGCAGTCGCCGGTGCTCATCGCCGAACTCGACCACCACTGCGGCGTCTTCCTCGACTACGACACCCCAAAACCGTTCCACATTCACACCGTGCTGCGCACTCCTCACGGTAATGACTACGGCCGTGCCTGGGTGCGCGAGTGGCGGCAGCAGCACGCCGGTGACCAGGTGCCGGGTCGTCAGCGTGGGGGCGCGGGCCTCGCCGCGGACTCCGGCAGCCGGCCGTGACGGAAACCAGCAGCCGATGAGACTCCGCACCATCCGTTTCAAGGCCACGGCCGCACTGGCGATCACCAGCCTGCAGTTGGTCAACCACGCAGTCGACCCGGCCCTCGCGGAGGCACGGCGATTCCTGGTCCGCCTCCCGCCCTGAAGACCCGGCTGCGGTCACCGGAAGATCATATTCTTGATATTGAGCGGCTTCGCGATGACCCCGAAGTCGACTAGCAGGTCGGCGACCCGCTGCAGGCCGCTGACGTCCGGCGAAGTCTGGTATGCCCCGATCGTGACCAGAGCGGCGGTTTGCGCGTTCGCGCCGACAAGCCGTGTGATTACTGCCCGTACCGCAGCGCCTGCGTTGGCGTCAGCCTGCACCCCCCGCAGCGCGGCGCGGAATGCATCCAATGTGCCGGCGTGCGCGCGGGCGAAAGAAGTGGAGGTGAAGTAGCCGGACAGCGGAAGGGTGGCGGTGGTTCCGCTGACCGAGTCCAGTATCTCGGAGGCCCCGATCTGGCTCTCCGCCCGATAGATGTAAGGCTCCGTCACTAGGATGGCGGCGACCTTGTGGCTGCCGAGAGCGCCGATGAGATCTGGTGTGGGCACTGGCTTCCATCTAACCGACGCCGGATCCACCCCGTCGTCCTGCAGGGCAGACTGGGTCGCCAGCGTCTCCATGCTGTACGGGATGGTGGCGGTGTACGGGATTTCCTGCGGCTCCGGCGTGCCGATGGTCTTGCCCGCGAGCTGCTTCGGCGTTGTGATGCCGGAATCCGGTGAGACGAGCACATCCATCGCGCCGGCGGCCGCATCATAACTCTCAGCGACGATGAGCATGCCCGGCTGACGGGCCTGCGCATAGAAGAAGTCGGCGTAATCACCTGCGGCAACATCGGCTTTGCCGGTCTTCAGCGCCATTATCTCACTGCTTGCCGAGCCGTAATCCTTGATCCGTACCTTGAGGCCCTTGGCGGCGAACTGCCCGTCATCGGCCGCGATGTACAGCTGCGCGTCGTCGATGCCGGGTACCGCCGCCACCGTGAGCGTGGACAGCCCGTGAACCGATGCGCCGCCCCCCGTTCCCGCTGCGCTGCAGCCCGCAACCAGCAGAACGGCCGCCAAGCCTAAAATGGCGCTGCGAACGGTGCGGGCTGGCGGCCGATCCCGTAATAAGGCAGCGACAGAGAGCACTGTGAGCCTCATGACCCTCCTCTGTGCGCAGACATTGGATGCTAATGGTCATCGGGAGAACGCGACGAGGGTACCCTACTGCCGTTGGGTCATAAGGGAGACATCGCGATTTCAGTGCTTTGTGCTGCTCAGGTGAGTACCTAGTGCAGCTGAGCTGATGGCAGGTCAGGGTTGTCGCTCCCCGCTGCAGCCCTCCGGGCACACGCTGGCCGCCGCGGCAGCCAGAGGAGATGTGGAGACGCCGTTGCGATCGAGACGCAGGAACACCAGCCGCGTCACTGCCGACGCCCCGACCAATGAGACCCTGACCGGACGGTCTGACGCGTCAATGCCCGACGGGCAGGCCGAGGGTACCGGGCCGGACACCCATGTGGGGCGGGCAGAAGCGGGTACGGCTCCACTGCGCACCTCCCCCCGTCGTGCTCTGAAGAACTTGCGGGTTCGTTCGCGCCTGCTGCTGCTCATCGCCGTCCCCACCATCGCCGCGGTCGCGCTCGGGGGGTTCCGCATCGTTTCGTCGGTGCAGAGTGAACAGCATTATCAGGGCGTTCGGCAGCTTGCCATCCTGGGCCAGGATGACACCAACCTGGTCCAGGCCCTTGAGGACGAGCGAGACCACACCGTCTACTACATCGCGCTTGGCGCCGATGGCGGGCGAGCCAGCGTCCTGTCGGCCAGTTCGAAGGCCCGGGCGGCAATGACTTCGTCGCAACTTGGCGTGCAATACGCCGCGACGGATCAGGCCATCTCCGAGGTTCGTGGGCTTGCCCAGCAGATAGGCAGCTCCTATCCCAGGCAGACACGGAAGCAGGCGACGGCCGTTATCGCCGCGCTCGACAGCCTCCCGAGGCTGCGCGCCGACGCGGCTAACACCGCCATGCCCGTGCTCACCGCGGTGACGCGATACGCGCAGACAGTCGAGGACCTGCTCGCGCTCGACAACGACATCGCGCAAGTCGCTGGCGACCCTGTGCTGGCCCAGGCGGTCAGCGCGCTCGGACTGGTTTCCCAAATAAAGGAGGAGGCATCGCGGCAGCGGGCGATCCTTGCCGCCGCGCTGCTACAGGGAGCGTTCGGGCCGCACGAGCTGACCGCTCTGCAGAATGCCGTGTCGGCCCAGCAGACCAACCTGCAGGTCTTTGATGCCACCGCGACCCCCAGCCAGCTCCAGTTGTGGAACGCCGACGTGGCAGCGTCATTCGGCAACCAGGCGAGCGCTGATGAACTCCGGGCCATCTCGCTGGCCACCAACGCCGGCGGATCAGGGTCGCTCGGCAGCGACCCTATTACCGCCGATGACTGGTACAACACGATGGCTAACACCATCGACCGCCAGATGGGTCCAGTCCAGCGGCAGCTTGTCGCCTCGGTCGCCTCGCGGGCCGCGACGTTGCGCAGGAATG
>JAWWPY010000131.1:0-2899 GCA_033854735.1 Streptosporangiaceae bacterium
AGTCGCCCCTGTCCGGCGTGGATGAGGGTTCCGTTGATACGGACGCGCCGGCGGGCGGCGAACTCCATTACGACCAGCCCGACCTGCTGGCCGGCCGGCAGGCCGTGCAGTGGGTCGCCGGCGTGAAGGGCGGCGATGACCTCGAGCGTGGTCAGCGAGGTGACGTCGAGGAAGCCGGGGGGTCCAGTCAGTGTCGTGACCCACAGTCGGCCAGCGCGGTCTCGCCCGGTGAGGGCAGCGAAGGTCTGGTTGGCAAGGAAGCGGGCGATCCCGCCGTCCAGCTCGACAGGTTCCAGCATCGGTGCCAGGCGGGCCGCCTGAGCTTCCACCCCTGCTCGGTGCTGGACGGTCACCTCGCCAGCGTGGAAGCCCACGTCGGCGAGCCGGTGCGTCTCAGGCATGATCTGCTCGCACCTGCTGGTCGTAGAAGTCCTTGATTCCGTGGGCGATCTCCTCCAGGCGGTCCTCGACGGCAAAGTGCCCTGAATCCAGTCGCAAGAGCGTGGCCTTGGGCAGGTCACGCAGGTAAGCCTCGCCGCCAGCAGGGGTGAAGAAGATGTCTCCCTGGCCCCAGAAGATCAGGCTTGGCGGCTGGGTATCGCGCATCCGTTGCTGCCACGCCTCGTAGAGCGCGGCGTTCTTGCGGTAGTCGTAGAACAGGTCGAGCTGGACGCGGTGCGCGTGGGGCCTGGCGAGGAAGTACAGATCCATGTTCCAGTTGTCGGGGCTGATCTTGGCTGGGTCGGGGTGCCCGGTGGTGTAGATGGCCTTCACGGTGTCGTGCTCGAGGAACGCCTCGAGAGGTGCTTCCGTCTCCGGGGTGCGGTTGGCCCATAGGACTTGCCGGATGCCGTCCCAGACGGCGGTGAACCCCTCTTCGTAGCTGTTGGCGTTCTGGATGACCTGCCAGGCCAGCCACTCCGGGTGCTTCTCGATCAGGCGGTTGCCGATCGGGCCGCCGTAGTCCTGCATGTAGAACCCCATCGGGCCGGTGAAGCCGATGGCCTCCATGGCCGCTTCGACGACCTCGGCCAGGTGGTCGAAGGTGTAGTCCCAGGTGGACGGGTCGGGCATGTCGGTGTTGCCAAAGCCCGGGTAGTCGAATGAGACGAGGTGGAATTGGTCGGCAAGGGCCGGCAAGAGGTTGCGGAACTGGTGCGAGGAAGAGGGGAACCCGCCGAGGAGGAGCAGCTTGGGGCTAGCCGGATCGCCAGCCTCTCGGTAGAACACGTCGAGTCCCTGCGCGGACACCGTCTTGAACGTCGTCATCTCTTCTCCTTCTCCGGCGCGAGCGGAGCGCGGCCGGGCCTCCCCGCTGCGCCCGGCCTCGCAATCACGGCGTTCTGCTGATCACACGACCCTAGCCCGCCAAAGCTTCGATACCTGTCGAAGCAATCGGTGCATGCCCTCGCCAAAGGAGCCCCGGGCGATCCGCGGCTTCGCTGAGCGGACCGGAGGCGCTTCGCCCGGCCGGCTCCATTCTCTTCGACAGCTGTCGAAACGTTAGGGCGGTAGCGTCGGAAAACCACGAGGCAAAGAGGATCTGCACGGCCTGCCTGTGCAGGCCCGGTGCCTGGACTGGGCGTTGGAACACTGCGCCGCATTCGGGATCGGGGGAGGACGCAACCGAGCGCGAACGGCGCGCCTATCGGATCCGCGCGGCAGTCGCCGCGGCCCGTTAGTGCTCATCCGTGGCCCACGGCCAGTCACCGGCATCGTCCTGGACATGGGGCAGGCAAAGCGACTCGAAAGGATAACCATGACAGCCGTTCACCACCGCTACGCGACCGTAGCGGGCCGCAAGCTCTTCTACCGGGAAGCAGGGCCAGCCGACGCGCCGGTGATTCTGCTTCTGCACGGTTTCCCGACTAGTTCATTCATGTTCCGGAATCTCATCCCTGTGCTGGCCCAGCGCTACCACGTGATCGCACCGGACCACCTAGGGTTCGGGCTATCGGACATGCCGTCCGCAGGCGAGTTCACATACACCTTCGACGCACTTACCGAGCTGACGTCCGGCCTGCTAGAGCAACTGGGGGTCACGCGGTATGCCATGTACGTCCAGGACTACGGCGCCCCGATCGGCTGGCGGCTCGCCCTGGCCAACCCGGACGCCGTCACCGCCATCATCAGCCAGAACGGCAACGGGTACGACACCGGATTCGTGGACAGCTTCTGGAAGACCGTCTGGGACTACCAGCACGAGCAGACGCCCGAGACCGAAAAGGCCGTCCGGGCTGTGCTGACACTCGAGGTCACCCGCTGGCAGTACGTCACAGGCGTGCCAGACGAGACGCTGGTCAGCCCCGACACCTGGTACCACGACTTCGCCCTGCTGTCCCGGCCGGGTAACGACGCGATCCAGCTTGCGCTGATCCGCGACTACGCATCCAATCCGCCGCTCTATCCGGCCCTGCAGGAGTACCTGAGGCGCCGGCGCCCGCCAGTTCTCGCTGTCTGGGGCAAGGGAGATCCAACCTTCGGGCCGGACGGCGCCCGCGCCTTCGCCAACGACGTACCGGATGCGGAGATCCACCTGCTCGACGGCGGGCACTTCCTGCTGGAAAGCGCCGGCGACCAAGTAGCCGAATTGACCCTCGACTTCATGCGCCGTGTCCCTGCCAGCCAGGGTTAAGAAGGCGAAAAAAGGTACCGGACTCACCGAGAAAGCAGAGGAAAGGGTCATGAGTATTATCGACCAGACTTTGAGTGCCAATGCGACCATCGCCAACGGTTACGATCCCGACCGTGGGAAGCCGCCGGCGCCCAAGATCGCAATCGTCACTTGTGCGGATCCCCGGCTGAGCAGCATCGAGCAGATGCTGGGTCTCGCCGAGGGCGATGTCGACATGATCAGGAACTTCGGCACTGTGATCGATGATGACGCGGTCCGGTCGCT
>JAWWPY010000132.1:0-4056 GCA_033854735.1 Streptosporangiaceae bacterium
CGAGCCGCGCACGTCCGTCCTGCGCCGTTCCGCCGACGACACCGACCCGGTGGAACGGGTCATCGTGGCCAACGCGACCCAGCTGGTGATCGTCACCGCGCTCGCCGATCCCCCGCCCCGGCCCCGGCTGAACGACCGCTTCCTGGTCGCCGCCTACGACGCGGGCCTGTCGCCGCTGCTCGTCCTGACCAAGGCCGATCTCGCGCCGGCCACCGCCCTGCTCGATGCGTACGGCCCGCTCGGCGTCGCGCACGTGGTGATCGGCCAGCCGCTGACCAGCGAACGGCTCGGCCCGCTCCGCGAGGCCCTGGCCGGCCGGGTCAGCGTGCTGGTGGGGCATTCCGGGGTGGGGAAGTCCACCCTGGTCAACGCCCTGATCCCGGGCGCGGACCGGGCCGTGGGCACGGTCAGCCCGGTGACCGGGCGGGGCCGTCACACGTCCTCGTCGGCGGTGGCGCTGCCGCTGCCCGGCGGCGGCTGGCTGATTGACACGCCGGGCCTGCGCGGGTTCGGGCTGGCCCACGTGGCCCCGGAACGGGTGGTACGGGCCTTCCCGGACCTGGCCCCGGGGACCGCGGCCTGCCCTCCCGGCTGCACCCACCTGGAACCCGACTGCGCGCTCGACGCCTGGGTCCGCGATCAGGGCGGGGACAGCCGCCTGGTCACGCGGCTGGACTCGCTGCGCCGCCTGCTCCGCAGCCGCGAAGGCGACGACCCAGCCCCACCGCCCCTCAGCCTGACCGACCAGGACCAGTAGCCCCACTGGTCTCATCAGCTCCCCCAGCCACGCTGGCCGACAATCCCGCCAGCCCCAGCACACCCTTCCAGCCCCAGGAGCCCCTCAAATCCCACCCGCGACACCTGACGGTTCGTGACAGCCAGGCCAGCGCGACCACGGCCGGCTCCTCCCCGAGTTCGGCGCAGAACGCCCCGTACGCCTCGATCTGGGCGATCACCGGCGCTCGCATGCGGCGTCCGATTCATTCAAGACCGTCTTAACTCCCGGGCCGACGATGTTGTCATGTCGATCGATCTGGCCGCCGCCGCACAGTTCGCCACCACGCACGCGCGGGTCCTTGACCGCCATCGCCTGCGACTCCTGCTCGACTCGCAGGACCGTTCGGCCGCGGCCCAGACGCTTCAGGCCCTCGCCGCTTACCGGAATGCCGACGGGGGATATGGCTGGGGACTCGAGCCCGACCTGCGCTCTCCCGAGAGCCAGCCGGGTACCGCGCTCCACGCTTTTGAGGTCTGGGCAGAGGTTGGCGGTTGCAACGACGCGGACGCCGAGCGCCTGTGTGACTGGCTTGGCTCCATCTCGCTGCGGGACGGCGGGTTGCCCTTCGCGCTGCCGGTCACGGACCCGGCCGGATGCGCGCCGTGGTGGGTAGGTGCCGACAGCAGCGTGTCCTCGCTCCAGATCAGCGCCGCAGTGGCAGCGAACGCGCACCGAGTCGCCGTTCACGATCCGGCTGTCGCGGCCCATGCATGGCTTCGCGACGCAACGAGGTACTGCCTCGATGCAATCAACGCACTGGAGGCACGGCCTCCGGCCTACGTCCTGAGCTTCAGTCTGCGTTTCCTCGACGCCGCCGCCGGCACCAGGCCCGAGATACACAACCTGACCGAACGGCTGCTCGCCTTCCTTCCGCCGCACGGCCTGCTGCCGGTGGAGGGTGGCGCGGACGGCGAGATGCTGCGCCCGCTGGACTACTCGCCTGAGCCTGGATCGGCTGTGCGCAAGCTGTTGCCGGTCTCGCCCGTCGCAGGCGACCTGGAGCGGCTGACGGGACTCCAGCAACCCGACGGCGGGTGGCCTTTCGACTGGGCGGTGTCGTCACCTGCCGCGGCACTGGAGTGGCGTGGCTACGTCACAGTTCGTGCGGTCGGACACCTGCGCCGCAACGGCGTGCTCCGGTAGCCGCGATGATGCGCCGGTTTCAGCTCAGTACGTCCGTGAGGAGATGGATATGCCCGACCCACCCGCCGGGCCAGGGTTAGCCGGCAGAGCGACATCGCCTGATGCTGCGTGCCTGAGGAACTTGTCCTGTGCATTACGTCGTCCATCGTCGTGCCGTCAGGCTTCCCAGTCGCGTGCCGTGGTCATGCCCGCACGGATTCGGGTCCCTCGACGGTGGCCGCGGCCGAGTCGGCCGGTGGGGCGACCGGCTGATGGCCGGTGCCCGGTCGCCGGCCGGTCAGGGTCATCGCCGCGATGGCCGCGCCGGCCGTGAGGACGGCGGCGCCGATTCCCCAGCTGAGGTGGTAGCCGCCGACGGTGTCAGCGGCGGTGGTCTGCCCGTGCGTGGACAGGCGGTTAGTGGTGGCTACGGCAATGCTCGAGAGGGCGGCGAGCCCGATGGCCGCGCCGACCTGCTGAGAGGTGCTCAGCAGCCCGGACGATGCCCCGGCGGCATCGGGTGTGGTCTCCGACATCGCGGTGGACATGATGGCGGGGATCGCCGTGCCGCCGCCGATCGCGAACAACACCATGCTGGGCAGGACGTTGGTGAGGTAATGACCGTGCACGGGAGTGAACACCAGCAGCAGCATCCCCGCCGAAACGGTCAGCATTCCCGGTACGACGAGGGCGTGGGGACTGATGCGCTGGCTGATCCGCGGGTAGACGGCCAGTGAGAGCACGCCAATTCCGACGGCAATCGGGAGGATCGCGCTCCCGGCCTGGGCGGGCGTGTAGCCGAGCACGTTCTGGAAGTACAACGTGACCATGTACTGGAACCCGAGCATCGAGCCGGCGAGCAGGGCCAGGACGAGGTTGGCGCCGACCACTGGGCGGGAGCGCAACATCCGCGCGGGAAGCAGGGGACGCCTCGCCCGGAGCTGCCGCACGGTGAATCCGGCCAGCAGCACCACTGCGGGGGCGGCGCTGAGGCGGCGGCCCGGATCGACGACGGCCAGGATCGTCGCGCCGACCCCTCCGACGAGCAGGACCGCACCCAGATAATCGGCACCGGCGTGCAGCCCGGCGGCAGGCTCCTTGGCCAGCACCCGTTCGCCGAGCAGGAGCATGACCAGACCGACCGGGACGTTGAGGAAGAACGCCCACCGCCAGCCTGCCGCCTCGGTGACGATACCGCCGAGGAACAACCCGGCGGCCGCGCCGGCCGACGCCATGAAGGCATAGATCCCGATGGCCCGGGCGCGGGTGGCCGGATCGCCGAACAGGGCAATGATCATGCCGAGCGCGACCGACGAGGCCAGCGCCGCTCCGGCTCCCTGACCGAAACGAGCGGCGACAAGGACGCTCGCGGTCGGGGCGAGCCCGCAGGCCAGCGAGGCTGCGGTGAACAGCGTGAGACCGGCCAGCAGGACCGTTCGCCTCCCGATCAGGTCCCCGATGCGTCCGGCGAGCAGCAGCAGGCTGCCGAAGGTGACGAGGTATGCGTTCACCACCCAGGACAGCTGGTCGGGGGTGAAACCCAGGTCGCGCTGGATCGAGGGTATGGCGACGTTCACCACGGTCTCGTCGAGCACGGTCATCATGGTCGCCGCGCACAGCACAACGAGCGCGGCCAGTCGCTTGCCGGTAAAAGCCGATGCCGAGGACATGCATCGGACTGTAACAGATCGTCTATGAGTAGACAATCCATAGAGGCCCGACCTTCACCGCTGGGCCCGGCGCGTGCGCGCGAGCTGCTCGTCCATGTGGAACGGAGTCGCGAGCGGGCCCTCGACAAGGGCGGTGAGGGCCGAGAGGAAGGCCGCCCGCTGCGAGACGGCGAGCGTGCCGAGGATGTCGTCGTACGTGGCCTGGACCAGCTCATCCGCCTGCACCAGCAGGTCCCTGCCCTTCGCGGTGATCGCCACCAGTCGCACCCGGCGATCCGTCGGTGACATCGTCCGCGCGGCGAGGCCGTCTCGCTCCATTTCGTCGAGAACGTTGACCATCGTGGTCTTGTCCATCCACGCAAGCTCGGCCAGTTGCGCCTGGGTGAAGTCGCCCTCGACCGCCTTCTTCAGCGCGCAGTAGACCTTGACCGAGACGCCGACCCCGGCGAGCGCCCGGGCCAGCCGGTTGTTCACGGCGTGGCCGGC
>JAWWPY010000133.1:0-6438 GCA_033854735.1 Streptosporangiaceae bacterium
TCAGCTGTTCCATGCTGATGGAGAGGGAGACCACGCCGGTGACGATGGCGCCGGGCGCGGGGACGGTGGGGTGCTCGTCGCCGGCCAGGCAGAGGTCGACCTCGAAGCCGGCCGTGCGGGTGATGGCCACGGTGAATGGGTGGCCGGTGAGCCAGGAGAAGCGCCGTTCGGCCTTGAGCACGGTGCCGGTGAGGCGGGCGTGGGCCTGGGCCTTGGCCGGCTCGGTGAAGGCCCCGAACGGCTCGAAGTCCGCGGGCTTGGTGGCGTCGTTCGGGCCCTTGGGGGCGGCGAGGAACGCGTTCTCGTCGTCGTAGAGCTTGACCGACAGGCCGAACGCGGCGATCTTGGCCATCCCGTCGACCGGCTGCCCGGCCGCCACCAGCTGCCGGAACTGCTCGAGCTCGGCGGCCAGCGCGTTGACCGGTGCGCCGCCGGCGTCCAGGATGTCGGCCACGGTGACCGGCTCGCGGACGGGATGGCAGTTGGCCAGCCGGACCTGGGACGTCGCGGCCAGCGCGGGCATGAAGCTGATCAGCTGGCCGGCCCGCCAGCCGAGCACGACGGCCGCGCCACTGCCGTCCTCCCACCGCCGCACGCGAACCCCGCGGATGACCTCCTGCTGCTGCGCGTCCTTGTTGGCCTGGACGACCAGCCGCTGAAAGTCCTGCTCGCCACCCGTGCCGAGCCCGATACACGCCAGATGCGTAGCCATATCATCACTGTATGGAGTTAGTCGCCTGCTCGCTGTCGTTTATCTGAGTTGGCGGGTATCAGCGGCCGGGATCAGATAGCGCGGAAGTCGGGGTGATGGTCGTGCCACCAGACCAGGACCACGCGGCCGACCATGCTCGAGCCTTTGATCGGCCCCCAGTAGCGGCTGTCGCATGAGATCGCCCGGTTGTCGCCCATCATGTAGAACTCGCCGGGCGGCACCCGGTAGGGGTGCTGGCTGCTCGCGTCCGGTATCGGCGGCCCGAGCGGGTCGTAGTGCGGCAGGTAGGGCTCGGCGAGCAGCCGCCCGTTTACGTAGATGCTGTTGCCCGACGAATAGATCGTCTGCCCCGGCAGCGCAATGACGCGCTTGACCAGGTCGTCTTTCTGCGACCCGCCGCAGTGGTCGGGCGGCGGATGGCTGAACACCACGATGTCGCCCACGCGCACGTCGTGCCAGCTGAAGAACGCCTTCTGGACCAGGATCCGGTCGTACACGCCGAGCGTCGGCACCATGGACGATGAGGGGATCCAGAAGGTCTGGAACGCGAACGCCCGCCCCAGGCTAGCCAGCAGCACCGCCACGAGGATCATGATGGCCGTCTCGGCCAGCGCCCGCCTCGACCACCGGCGCCGCCGCCGGCCGGTCCCGGCCGGGCCTGCGTCAGCAGGACCGGCCATGCCCGGCTTCCCAGATGATCACCTGCGGGCGGCTCCTGGCGGTGATCACGCCCGGAACGGGCTCAGGCGAGCCAGGCCGGCAATGCGCGCGTCCGCGCACCTGGCTCGTGCTGGCCGCCCTGGCCGGCCCTGTCGAGGCCAGCAGCCCCGCCGATACGCCCAGCGAACAGGCCGCGACCAGCAGCGTGCAGGCCACCGTGCTCAGGCGCCGGCCGGGGCGCGGCGTAAGCCACTCCCGTGCTGCGCCTGCCAGGTAGCTCCAGGCAACCGAGCCCGCCGGGGTCCCGTCCCTGATGAGCAGCGCGGCCAGCTCGGCGGCCTCCTCGCCGTGCCGCCGCCGCCAGCGGGCCGGGTAGCACCGCAGCACGGTCTCGACCAGCCGGGTCGCCCGGGGGTCATCCATCAGATGCCGCCCAGCCGCAGCCTCAGCCGGCCGGCCGCGCTGACTCGCTCAAGCGAATCGAGATGCAGGCGAAGCGCGGCCGCCCCCGGCGCGGTAATGCGGTAGGGGTGGCGCCGGTCCTCGGCGGGCAGCGGCTCGATCAAGCCGAGCCGCTCGAGCCGGTCCAGTGCGCCGTAGAGCGTGCCGGGCCCGAGCTCGACGCCGGCGAGATCCTTGATGTCCTGGATCAGCGCGTAGCCGTGCTTGGGCCCGTCGGCGAGGCTGATCAGGATCAGCGCCGACGCCTCGCCGGCCCGGCGCAGCACGTCCGGCCCGGCCCGGCCATCCCGTCTGCTCACGACCACTCGCCTCCCTACTACGTCGGCCAATATATCAGTCAGCGTAGTAGTCGCGCCTGGGTAGCACGGAAACAGCGGGCCGCACCCCAGGCGGGGAGCACATGCCTGGCGCGGGAGATCAGCTAAAGGTGAGGATGAGGCGGTCTTCGGCAGGGCGGTAGCCGAGTCGCTGGTAGATCGAGTTGGTTACCGGGTTGGTGGCGTCGGTAAATAGCAGTACCTCTGGCGCGCCCGACTTGATCGCATGCCGGGTTACCGCGGCGGTCGCTGCAGTGCCGTACCCGGGACGAGCGTGTCAGCGAGCTCGTCGAGCGCCTGGTCTGGCATGGGGGTCACCGCGAGCGGGAATCCCGCGGTCGCGATGAACGCCCCCGCGGCCCGGGCCTTCTGCCCACCAGCCCAGCAGCGGCGGCTCGCCGGGCCCGGGCCGGCCAGCCCGCGGCAGCCGCGCGGTGATGGTGAGGATCACGTTGTGCTCGACCAGGCGGGAGCGCACGAAGCCACCGGCCGCCGCGAGGAACTCCCCTGGATCGTGCGTTGTCGTCCACGGCATGACCCCATGGTCTTTCACGTGATGCAGCCGTGCCCGGAATGGGTGAGGACCAGCGCGGCGCGGGCGATGCCGGCCAGGTCGGCCGCCCCGTGGATGAACCGCAGATAGTACGTCGAAAGCAGCGCCGCGCGACGATTCACCGCCGCCGCGAATGCGGTCGTGGCGTAGCGGTCGGTGGGTCGGCGTGCTAGCACCCCGGGGCGGAGGTGAGCCTGGTCTTCCGGTAGGACACGGGCGGTCACCGGGCTGGGGTGGCCGCGGCCGCGCTCGTGGCGAGATCTGGCCCGGGCCCGCCGGGCTGGCCTGCGGTCATGGCCGCCTCACGGATTACCTCGAACGCCTCCGCGTAGAGCCCGTCGCCATAGCGCGACCAGTAGCGGGCGGTTGACTTGATCAGGTCCGGGACCAGGTACGCCCGTACCTCTGTTTGCGAGGCGAAGGCCTTGATGGCCATGAGCTTCCGGTCGACCTGGTCGTCGATGGTCACGAAGCGGGTCGGCCGGAAATCGACGGTGGCCGACGGGGACTGGAAGCAGTAGACGCTGCTGACCGTGCGGGTGGCCACCATGGCGGCGCGATGGACGTTGCGGTGATCCTGGTGCACGTCATGCAGCGAATGGGTGTAGATCACCGTTGGCCGAACCGCCTGGACCACGCTGCTGATCACGCTGATGGTCGGATCGCCTTCCCTGATCTGGGTGTCCTGCAGGTTCTCCAGGAACAAAGTGGCGCCCAGCGCCAGCGCAGCCATCTCGGATTCACCGGCCCTCGTGCTCTCCGTTCCGCCGCGAGCCCCCCGGCTGAGCGTCAGGACCGAGACCTCGTGGCCCATGCTGCGGTGGACGAGCAGCGCGCCGGCCGCGCCGATCTCGACGTCATCGGGGTGCGCGCCGATGGCCAGGACGGACCGCCGGGCAGCCAGCCTGGCGGCGCGTCCCTTGGCGACCAGCGCACTGACACTGGCCAGGAGCTGATCCGGCGGCATCGTTTTCTGCAGGAACTCGTCGGCGCGATCCCGTAGCGCGCGCACGGCGTTGTCGAGCGACGCATGGCTGGTCAGCACGGCGACACACAGATCCGGGGCGACCTGCCGCAGCGTCTGCAGGAGTTCGAGGCCGGTCATGCCGGGCATCTCCACATCAGTGAGCACCAGATCCCAGGACTCCGAGGTGGCCTGCTTCAGCGCCACGGCTGGCTCGGTCGTGTGCGACACGTCGAATCCGCCGCGGACGCCGAGCAGGTGCACCAGGAAACGGCCGGTCACCAGATCGTCGTCGACCACGAGGATGCGTCCCGGCGACTCGTCATGATCGCTAGCCATGCGCTCGCTCCTAGCTGTAGCCCGATTCGCGTACCACGAATGCTGTTACGTTGAGCTATATCCAATTACATTAGGTGATAATTGTGGGGAGCGCCCGCCGAGGGGGTCCCGCGGTCAGGGTCTTTCACGGAGACCGCGGAGCCGGGCGCGGCATGCGGCGGCGATGTCGCCGATATCGATCTGCTGGAGCATCGGCTCGTGCCGGTCGTCCTCCGGGTCGAGCGTGCGCAGGGCCTGCTCGTATGCGCGCCGGGCGGCCTGCGTGTGGCCGAGTGCGTCATAGGCGCGGCCGAGAGTGAACGCCGCGAGCGCGAACCGGGCGTCGGTGCAGAGCGCGCGGCGAAGCGAGACGGCTGCTGCCGCTGGCTGCCCCGATTCCAGGATGACGAGTCCTTGAATGAAGTGCGCGTCGGCATCGAGCGGGGTGTCCGCCAGCAGCGACGCCACGGAGGCCAGGGCGCCGTCGCGGTCACCATGGTCCGCCGCGTCCAGCGCGGCCGCCAGCCGCTGATCGCGCGACAGCGAGGGCTCCCGGCGGAGCGGGCGGCGCAGCTTGGGTCCGGATTGTCCCGCGTGTCCGGCTGGCCGGACGGCACGGGGCGCGGACGGCCGGTCCAGCCGGTGCAGGGCGTCCGCGGCCCCGAGCATCAGCGTGCCTCCCGGCCGCAACGACCCTTCGAGCGAGTCGATCACGGTCGAGACGAGCGGCGGGCTGAAGTAGATGAGCACATTCCGGCAGGTGATGAGGTCGAAGCAGGCTTCGGCCGGTGGCGGGCTCGCATCACGCGCGAGGTTGTGCGGGCGGAAGCGAACCAGGCTGCGCAGGAGATCACCGATGACGTAGCTGCCGTCGGGCGCCCGATGAAAGTAACGACTGCGTAGGTGGGGCTCCAGCACGCGCACTGCGCGCTCGCGGTACCGGCCGTCTGCGGCGCTGGCGAGCGCAGCGGGTGAGACGTCAGTTCCCAGCACGTCGACGGGCGCCCCCGCCGGGGTGAACGCCTGCGCGGCCAGCAGGGCCAGCGTGTAGGCCTCCTCCCCAGTCGCGCATCCGGCACACCAGACGCGGATGGTCCCTGAGTTCGCCGCGCGGGCCCGCTGGAGAAGGGCATGCCACGGTATCTCGTCCAGCTGGCCACGATCCCGGACGAAGAACGTCTCCTGGTTCGTTACCTCGTCGATCAGCCGGGCGACCAGATCGCGGCCGCCTGCCGGGTCCGACGTGGCCCGCGCGAACGCTGCCGTGCCCAGTCCGGGCGCGGTGCGTTCCACGGCGGCCAGGAGGGCCGTCTCCCGCGCCGCCGGCAGCACGATTCCGGTCTCGCGGCGGACCAGGTCCGCGATCTCGGCCAGTTCGGGGTTCATCGGATCCCCGCGGCCGGCACACGGCCCAGTCCCAGCAGGCAGGCCGCGATCTTCTCCGGGGGCAGAACGACCGTGACCCCGAGGTCGATCGCGGACTTCGGCATCCCGAACACCGCCGAGGACCGCTCGTCCTGCGCGATAACCAGCCCGCCGCGGCGCAGCACCTCACCCGCGCCGGCCGCGCCGTCGCTGCCCATCCCGGTCAGCACGACCGCGACACCGGTTCTCCCGGCCGTCGCCGCGATGCTGGTGAGCAGGACATCACCGGACGGGCGGTGGTGCCCGGCAACGGTGTGCGTGTCGAGGGCCAGCCGCCCGGAGGCAGCGAGCGTGAGGTGCGCGCCCTCCGGTGCGAACCAGACCCCGGCGCGTGCCGCCGCGCCGGCCGCGGCGATGCCGACAGGCACGCCGACGGTCTGGTCCAGCCAGCGGACCAGCCCGTCGGTGAAACCGGCGGCGATGTGCTGTACGACCAGGATCGGGATCGGGTAGTCGGCGGGCAGCGCGTCGAGCAGGCGCATCAGCACCTGGGGACCGCCAACTGACGCGCAGATGCCGATCACGGAGGCGCGGCGGGCCGGAACCGGCCCGGCGGAGAGGCCGCCGAGCTGGGCGCTCAGATGGCGGATCACGCGCGCGCGGCTGAGCACCTTTATCCGGTGCCGGAGTGCGGCCCCCGAAGGGCCGGCCGGGTCGAGCAGGTCGAGGGCGTCCTTGGCCAGCACGTCGAGCGCCCCGGCGGCCAGCGCCGCCGCCGGCAGGCCGGTTCCCGGGCCGGCCTGGCCGGAGAGCACGAGGATCGGCAGCGGCCGGGAGCCCATGATCTTCCCGACTGCGTCGATCCCGCCCATACCGGGGAGCGCGACATCCATGGTGACCAGGTCCGGCGCCGTGCGCGGCAGCGCGGAAAGAGCCTCTTCCGCGGTGCAGCAGACGGCCACGACGGTGATGTCTCCGTCGTGTTCGAGTGTCCGCCGCAGCGCACTCGCGTAGGTGCCGGAGTCCTCGCAAATCAGCACGCGCAGCCTCGTCACCTCGTCACCGGCCGACCAGGCGTTCGACGGTC
>JAWWPY010000134.1:0-7247 GCA_033854735.1 Streptosporangiaceae bacterium
TGAGTAACGGGGTTAACTAGCTGACCCTCATGGCGCGGGGAGGAATCCAGTGGGCGCTCGCTTCCCGAGGGCTCGCCACGGACGTTCATGCCGTTTCCCGCAGCCCAAAAGCAGCTGGAGTGATGACGATGTGGAATTCGAGCCCGAGGCCACGGGCGAGGCGGGCGAGCGTGCCTAGCGAAGGCTCGTGGTCGGCAGCCTCAAGGCGCGCAATTGCGGGCTGCTTCATGCCGAGTCGATGGCCGAGCGCGGACTGTGACAACTGATGGTCGGTCCGGTACTTGATCAGGCATGTTGCGACCGCCTGGGCCAACGCGATATGCCTGCATTCGGGCTGTACTACCGGATTGACTAGGTCCATTATGTGAACTCGCTCCCCTCCGCGACTCCGCCATTTCAACCTCTGCAGATCAGCAGCGTTGGGTACGCCCTCAATTGAGGGCGTACCCAGCTGTGGTCGCAGCCCAAAACGTTTGGCCAGCGGCCAGGCAGGACCCGCCCGCGCTTCCGACAGGCGTGGGCTGACCGAGAGGGGGTCCAGCACTGGCGTCAGACTATAACACGTGTGACATGGGGCGCTTACGGTCCATTGGAGCCTGTCGCCTGAAGCCCGGCGCCGGTTCACCCACTTCCTCAAGCACGCCGGAGTGGTCGGGAGCTGTGGAGGTGCGCGCGCTCGGGCGGTCAGCTGACCGAGGCATGCCACACGCCAAGCCAACCTGACCGGCTAGCGGCAAAGTTTTTGATGAACCCTTCGGACCGCTTCCGGGTGGATGGGAATGGCGGTGCGCGTGCTGCCCGCCGACGTCGGTTCGGCTTGGCTCTGCGAGACCGTGCTAAACCGAACTTACGTGATCTTGGATAGCTGATGGCCTGCCTGACATGCAGATCGACGTCCTGGACGCCTCCGCGCAGCGCGACCGCTACCAGCAGTTCACCGCCACAGCCCGCGAGCTGCTGTCCGATTTCCGGGAGGTAGAGGAGAACTTCCGGACCCTGGACCGCCAGCTGCGGGAACGGATCGCGGCATGGACCGGCTCCATGGGAGAACTGCTGGACGACATCCTGGGCAACCGGGAGGCCATCGCGGACTCTGACCAGGGCAAGAGCTTTCAGGCGTTCTACGATTTCCTGCTGTCAGTGGCCCGGCAGGAAGAACTGACACAACTTCTGGAACGGGTCCAGGAACTCGCTGCGCTCGGTGAGGCCGACGCACGGATGCGCCACATCCACTACGACTGGCTGGACGCGGGAGAGCGCACCCAGGCCATGGTCCGCCAGCTCTCCGAGCAGCTCCGCCGCTTCCTCGACGATCAGGTGTGGTTCGAGAACCGCCGCGTGATCGACATCCTGCGGAGCATCGAGTCCAAGGCCCTCGCGCTCCGTGATGAGCGGCACGTGAACCTGACCACCGAGATCAGCGCCGCCTCCCCCGCGCTCGTGCTGCCGATGGAGCGTCCTCTCTACTCCCCGGTGAAGAAGGCTCCCATCGACAGCGCCTCCGTCGAGCCCGGCCAGGACGGCTTCGACTCCAGCACGCTCTTCGAGCAGGTGTACGTCGATCCGGCCCGGCTGTCCCTCGGCGTGCGCCGCAGCCTGCAGCACGCCGCGCAAGTGGGGCTGGGCGAACTCCTCCGCGAGCAGCCGCTGGAACAGGGGCTCGCCGAACTGGTGACCTACCTGTCGCTGACCGACGACACGTTCCGCGTGGTCTTTGACGACACGGTGCGGGACCACGTGAACTGGCTGGACGCCGATGACCAGATGAGAACCGCTACGCTGCCCGGGGTGACCTTCGCGCGCGGCGCCCGCAGCCGCCAGACGGCCAGCCCGGACCGGGACAAGCCCACGAGCCCGGACCCGGACAAGTCCGCCGTCCCAGACGGGGCCGCGCGATGAGCCCGGCGGCCGCCGCCGGGGCCACGGCCGAGCTGGACCTGCCGCTCGTGGTGACGCAGCTGATGAAGGGTGTCCTCTACCGCGACACCCATGAGAAGGCCTGGCGCGACCTGCTGCAGTTGCAGGCGCAGGCGCGCGATTACGTGGCCCTGATCGGCCTCACCGTGACCATCGACGAAGCCGAGGGCTACGCGTTCCTGCGGTCAAAGCCAGATGACGAAGATCCAGATACGCAACGGACACCCCTGCCGCGGCTCATCCCGCGCCGTTCGCTGTCTTTCCACGTGAGCCTGGTCGTGGCCCTGCTGCGCAAGAAGCTGGCCGAGTTCGACGCCGGCAACGGCGATACCAGGCTGATGCTGACCAGGGACCAGATCATCGACATGGTCCGGCTGTTCCTGCCCTCCAGCACCAATGAGGCCCGGCTCGTGGACCAGATCGACTCCTACATCGCCAAGGTGGTGGAGCTGGGTTTCCTGCGCCCGGTGAAAAACGCCGAGTCGCTGTTTGAGGTGCGGCGGATCCTGAAGGCGTTCGTAGACGGCCAGTGGCTCGCCGACTTCGACCAGCGCCTGGCCGCCTACGCGGCGCTGCTGGCCGGCGACGACCCGGAGACAGCGCCCGCGGAGGAGAACCTGTGACCAGCAGCCTGCTGCGCGCCGCCGGCCCGCCCGCCACTGACACCGGCGACCAGCGCCGCGGATTCCGGCTCGACCGCCTGGAGGTCTACAACTGGGGCACCTTCGACCAGCGCGTATGGACCTTCGAGGCCGACGGCCGCAACGGCCTGCTCACCGGCGACATCGGCTCGGGGAAGTCGACGATCGTGGACGCCATCACCACCCTGCTGCTGCCCGCCAACCGCGTCTCCTACAACAAGGCGGCCGGCGCGGAGATGCGGGAACGCAGCCTCCGCTCGTACGTGCTCGGCTACTTCAAGTCCGAGCGGAACGAGACCACCGGCACATCACGCCCGGTGCCGCTGCGCGACGCCACGTCCTTCTCGGTGATCCTGGGCGTCTTCGCCAACACCGGTTACGGGTCGACCGTCAGCCTGGCCCAGGTTTTCTGGATGAGGGACGGCAACGCGGGGCAGCCCGACCGGTTCTTCGTGACCGCCGACCGGGCGCTCTCGGTCATGGCCGACTTCAAGGATTTCGGCACGGACATCGCCGCCTTGAAGAGGAGGCTCCGGGCCGCCGGGGCCCGCATCCACGACCACTTCCCGGAGTACGGGAAGGACTTCCGGCGGCGGCTCGGCATCGAGTCCGAGCAGGCCATGGAGCTGTTCCACCAGACCGTGTCGATGAAGTCCGTGGGCAACCTCACCGACTTCGTCCGCAGCCACATGCTGGAGCCCTTCGACGCGGCGTCGTGGACCAGCCGCATCATCGCCCACTTCGAGGACCTGACCAAGGCCCATGAGGCGGTGCGCCGGGCCCAGGCCCAGCTGGCCTCGCTGGAGCCCCTGCTGGCCGACTGCGACGCGCACGACACCCTGGCCGCCCAGACCGCCGCGCTTACCCGCCAGCGGGCCGCTCTTCCGTTCTTTTTTGCTCAACGAAAAGCCGGGCTGCTCCAGGAGCAAATCTCCGGGCTGGAAACCGCGCGGGCCGAAAAGCAGGCCGAGCTGGCCCAGCTGGCCGCCCGGCTGCGCCAGCTGCGGGAGACGGAGAGCAGCCTCACCGTCGAACTGGCCGGCCACGGCGGCAACCGGCTGGTCGAGATCGAAAGGCAGCTGAAGGAGGACTCGCACGCCCGCGATCAGCGGCTGACCAGAGCCAAGCGGTTCGGCGAGATGCTCACCACCGCCGGGCTGGGCCCGGTCGAGACGGCCGAGCAGTTCGCGGTGCGCCGGCGCGAGATCGGTGACGCGCGCGAGGCGGCCAAGCAGCTCCTGACGGACGCCCAGAACCAGCTGACCGACGCGACGGTCGAGGCCAAGACGCTGAACGGCGAGGCCGAGCAGATCAACGCGGAACTGCGGAGCCTGCGCTCCCGGCGGAACAACATCCCCTCCCGCAGCCTGGAACTGCGCCAGTGGCTGTGCCGGGAACTGGGGCTGGACGAGGCGATGCTGCCCTTCGCCGGGGAACTGATCCAGGTCCGTCCCGAGGAGGCCGCCTGGGAGGGCGCCGCGGAACGGCTGCTGCGCGGTTTCGCGCTGTCCATCCTGGTGCCGGACGAGCATTACCCGGCCGTGTCGGACTGGATCAACGGTCATCATCTGGGCGCCCGGCTCGTCTACTACCGGGTCCCGGTCACCGTGGGCGCGCCGCCCGGCCCGACGGGCCAGTCGCCCGGAACCACCCTCGCGGCCAAACTGGCCATCAAGGACACCGCGTTCTACCCGTGGCTGGAACGGGAGCTGGCCAGCCGGGCCGGCCATGAGTGCGCCGAGACCATGACCGAGTTTCGCCGGGCCCCCAAAGCGGTCACCAGGGCCGGCCAGATCAAGGGATCCGGCGGCCGGCACGAGAAGGACGATCGCTCCCGCATCGACGACCGGAGCACCTACGTACTCGGCTGGAGCAACGAGCGCAAGATCGATGCCCTGCTGCGCCGGGCCGCCGCGATCCAAGACAAGATCAACTTGGTCGCAGCCGACCTGGACAAGCACGCGAAGGCCCAGGATCGCGCGGTCGAGCGCGGGCAGCTGCTCAGCGGGCTCGACCAGACCCACGACTTCGCCGAAATCGACTGGCCGACGCTGGTCAACCGGATCGAGGAACTCAAGGCCGAGAAGCGCCGGCTGGAGGAGGCATCCACCGAGCTCGAGCGCCTGAACCGCGAGCTGGAATCGGTCCGGGAGCAGATCACCGCCGCCGAAGCCGGGCAGGGCGGCATCACGAAGCTGATCGGCGGCTTCGACAGTGAGGTCGCCGCGGCCGAGCGGGACCTGGCCGAGGCGGAGAGCACGCTGGCCGAGCCGGAGTGCGAGGCCGCCCGCGAGTTCTTCCCCGCCATCGCCGGACTGGTCGCCAAGCCACCGCTGCCCGGACTGCCGCAGACGCCGGCCGCCTGCGATCGCGCGGAGACGGCCGCCAGCCGGGAAATCACCACCCTCATCGACAAACGGGCCGCCCGGCAGAGCGCCCTCGGCATCAAGGTCGCCCGCCTGATGGCGGACTTCCGCCAGCAGTACCCGGTGGAGACCGCCGAACTCGACGATTCGGTGCTGTCCGCCAGCGGCTACCGGGAACTGCACACCCGCCTGGTCGAAGACGACCTGCCGCGGTTCCAGGTCCAGTTCAAGACGTACCTCAATACCAACACCATCCGGGACATCGCCGGTTTCCACTCCCAGCTGAGCAAGCAGGCCGAGCTGATCAAAGAGCGTGTCGCCACGATCAACCGCTCGCTGGTCGAAGTCGAGTACAACCCGGGGCGCTGCATCCGCCTGGACGCCCAGCCCACGCCCAATACCGACGTCCGCGAATTCCGCCAGGACCTGCGCGCCTGCACTGACGATTCGCTCTCCGGCGACAGCTCCGACCAGTATTCAGAACAGAAGTTCTCGCAGGTCAGCCGGCTCATCGAGCGCTTCAAGGGCCGCGACGGGCAGACCGAGGCCGACCGGGCCTGGACCAGGCGGGTCACCGACGTACGGAACTGGTTCATCTTCTCCGCCTCGGAGCGCTGGCGCGAAGACGACACCGAATACGAGAACTACACCGACTCGGGTGGCAAGTCCGGGGGCCAGAAGGAGAAGCTCGCCTACACGATCCTGGCCGCTTCGCTCGCGTACCAGTTCAAACTGGACTGGGGGACGGCGCGGTCCAAGACGTTCCGGTTCGTGGTCATCGACGAAGCATTCGGGCGCGGGTCCGACGAGTCCACCCGGTTCGCGCTTGAACTCTTCCGGCGGCTGGGACTCCAGTTGCTGATCGTCACCCCGCTGCAGAAGATTCACGTCATCGAGCCGTACGTGTCGGCGGTCGGGTTCGTGGACAACCCCTCCCACAACTACTCCCGGCTCCAGACGCTGACCATCGCGGAGTACCGGGCGCGCCGGGCGGCGCACACCCTCGGGCAGCAGGCCGCCATGTCAGCGACCGGGGCCTGACCGGGATGCCCCAATGAGGCAGCACCGATGAGGAGACGGCAGCAAAGCTGGACGGCACCCGCCGACGTGCTGGCCGTGCTCCGCAGGCGGTGGCAGGCCGGGACGTTCCTCACGGCGTTCGCCAGCGGCCAGGTCTTCGAGCCGCTCGGCCTTCCGCTGCGCGGCCCGGCCCCCGGCGAGATGGCCGCCCGCCTCGGTGAGGTCCAAACCTGGGCCGAGCAGTGGCAGCGTCCGTACCGGACGCCGGTCCGGATCTCCCACGCGAGGGTGGGCGGCCGGGTCATCGGCTCCAACGCCATCCCCTGCCGGGTGTGGATCGACAGCTACGAAGAACTCTGGTCGCTGCTGGGAGTGACCCGGGACGTGCGGCGCTTCACCGACCTGGCCGAGACGACGGGCGCGCAGTGTCCCCGGCTCGCCGGATGGATGACGGCCCACCCGATGCAGGTCCTGGGCCTGGAAGCGTCCTGGGCGAAGATCGTCGGCACCGTCCGGTGGATCGATGAGCGGCAGCAGCCCGGCACGTACCTGCGGCAGGTCGACGTGCCCGGTGTGGACACGAAGTTCATCGAGCAGCACCGCGGCGTCCTGGCCAGCCTGCTGGACCTTCAGCTTGACCCTGCGCGGGTGGATCTGGACGTCCCGCGCCCGGACTTCACCGGCCGGTACCGATTCCGCCGGAAGCCGCAGTACGTCAGGTTCCGGCGGCCCGCCGCCGCGCTCCGCCCCGGGTGGGGCGGCTCGTCAGGCGATCTCACATTCACCGAGATCTCGCTGCGCGCGGACGAACTCACGGCCGCCCCGCCCGGTATCAGCGCCGCCTATGTTCTCGAGAACGAGATCACCTACCTGGCCTTTCCCGCTGTCGAGGGCGCCCTCGTCGTCTTCGGCGGAGGCTACGCGGTGTCAGCGCTGGAATCACTCGGGTGGCTCGCCGATGTCGACCTGAATTACTGGGGTGACATCGACACACACGGATTCGCCATCCTGAACCGGCTACGGTGCAGGTTCCCGCACGCCCGGTCCATGCTCATGGACCGCGCGACCCTGCTGGCCCACAGCGGCCAGTGGGTGACCGAGCCGAACCCGACCGACACTCACCTCGATCTCCTCGACCCCGCCGAGGACGCTCTCTACCACGATCTTGTCAGCCATGCGCTGGGCCAGTCGGTCCGGCTGGAGCAGGAGCGGGTCCGCTTCGCCGCCCTCGAAGAAGCACTGCTGAAGCAACTGGCCCAGGCACGTTAGGCCGGTGCTGGCCGCGCTGTGGCCATAGCCGATG
>JAWWPY010000135.1:0-2692 GCA_033854735.1 Streptosporangiaceae bacterium
GCCACCAGGTCCATTTACCCGCCCCACTGTAGAAACCCGCTACACCGGTTTGACGCACCGGATGCCGGGATGGTTTACCGCTGACCGGGTTCGGTCCGCGTTCCCGCTTCGTCCCTGCGGCCGACGGTGCGGCAAGCCCGGCCCTGCGTTATGGTACCGGCGGAGCTACCGCATTTCAGCGCATTGCGGCGGTCCGGCTCCTCCTGGCCTGATCTGGCCTGGCCCTTTCGCCGCTTTCCTCCCGTAGCCACCGCCGGGACTTTATCCTGGCTGGTATCGATCGTGGCGGGGCGCCCGGGCGGGTGCGCCGGTCAGGGGGCTGAGGAGCATGCGGGACGACTGGCCCGCGGAGGGAATGGGGCGCTGCTCGTGAGCTTGTTCGGGGCGATGGCGCTGCTGCGGCGGCATTTCGTCGCTGTCCTGGTGATTCTCGTCGTCGCCGTCGGCGTCGAGTACAGCTTCAAGCACAGCGCGCCGACCTACGCGGAAGTCGGCACCCTGGTTTTTATCCCGCCGGTCTCGGGGGCCCACCCCAACGCGTATTCAGCGGTGAGCGGGTCGATCCTGGAGGCGGCCGGAACTCTCGCCGTCAACGCCATGAACCCGCAGGATCAGCAGCAGGTACTGCACGGTGGCGGGAATGCTGCCTATGACGTTGAGCTGCTGAACAGCTACAATCTGGAGTATCCCAATTACAGCAATGCTTACCTGATGGTAAGCACGGCATCCACGGACCCCGTCGCGGTGCATCGCACCTACGCATTGGTCACCCGCCTGGTCACCAGCCAGTTCCAGGCCCAGCAGGTGGCTTTTGGCGCTGCGCCAAATAACCGTATTGAAATAGTCATGGCCGGGGACAGCGGGCCGCTCGTTCAGCAGGGATCATCGAAAAGAGCCCTGATCGGGTTGTTCATTCTGACCATTGTGGCCGCGTTCGCGGCGGCGTCCTTCCTGGACCGGCACCCGGTGCAGCTGCCCTGGACCGGCCGCCGGACGGGCGCCGCCCGGATGCCGGCCGACCGCGCGATCCCCGAGTAACGCGTCTCCCCAGCCGCCCAGGTCGGTCTCCCCCGCCGCTCAGGTCGCGGTCGGCCTAGCCGCTCAGGTCGGTCGGCCGCGGGTGCCCGGCCGGCCCGCCGCCGGAAAGTAGTGTGGCCGCGATGCGCTGGCCAGCCCGGCCATCCCAGAGCGCGGGGCAGCGCCGCGGCGGCGGTGCGTCCAGGACGCTCAGCGCTGTCTTGACGATGCGCTCCCGGTCCCGTCCGACCAGCTGGTTGGTTCCCTCAGTCACGGTGACCGGGCGCTCGGTGTTGTCCCGGAGGGTGAGGCACGGCACGCCCAGCACGGTGGTCTCTTCCTGCACCCCGCCGGAATCGGTGAGCACCAGGCGGGCCGACGCCTGCAGAGCGACGAAATCGAGATAGCCGGCGGGCGGTATTATCTGCACCCGCTGAGACAGGCCGTATTCGCGCAACTGCCCGGCGGCACGGGGGTGGGCCGGGAGCACGATCGGGCACGCCTGGGCCACCTCGTCGAGGGCGGATAGCAGCGTGGCCAGCGCTCCGGGGTCGTCCACGTTCGCTGGGCGGTGCAGGGTCACCAGGGCATACCCGCCGCGGCGGAGGCCCAGCCGGGACACCACGTCCGAGGCCAGCGCCCGGTCGAGGTTGGCCAGCAGGGTGTCCACCATGACGTTGCCGGCCAGGTGGATCTGGTCGGGCCGGTAGCCTTCGGCCCGCAGGTTGTCCACCGCGTCTGCGGACGGCGCGAACAGGTAGTCACTCAGCCGGTCGGTGACGACCCGGTTGACTTCCTCGGGCATGTCCCAGTCGCGGCTGCGCAATCCGGCTTCCACGTGCGCCAGCAGGGCACCGGACTTAGCCGTGACGAGCGCGCAGCCCAGTGTGGAGTTGACGTCGCCGACGACCACCACCGCGTCAGGACGCAGCTCCGCGGCCAGCGGCTCGAACGCGGCCATCACCCGGCCGGTCTGCACGGCCTGGCTGGCCGAGCCCACCTGGAGGAAATGATCCGGCCGCCGGATGCCGAGCTCGGCGAAGAACACATCGTTCATGGCGGCGTCGTAGTGCTGGCCGGTGTGCACCAGAATGACCTCCGCCCCGGCTGCTTCCAGGGCGTCCATGACCGGCTTGACCTTCATGTAGTTAGGCCGCGCGCCAGCGACGCAGATGATGCGCATGATCAGCTCAGAGGGTCTCGACGTTCGGCCCGGCCAGCCGGCGCCGGCAATCGAAGACGTACTGGGCGTGCTCGCGGATGGCCGGGTAGTCGAAGGCATCGTGGTCGGTGAGCAGCACGACAGCGTCGGCGTCGGCGAGCTCGGCCGGAGTTGGCTCGACCCGCGGCACCAGGCCGTCCACGGCGGTGCCCTCCACCACGTGGGGGTCGGCCGCGCGCAGCTGCGCACCCATCGTGGTGAGCAACTGCGCGACCCGGACCGCCGGGGATTCCCGGGCGTCGCCGGTGTTCTTCTTGTAGGCCAGCCCGAGCAGCAGGATGCGGGCGCCCCGGAGCGCGCGGCCCCGGTTGTTGAACGACATCATGATCCGGTTCACCACGTAGTCCGGCATGTGCCGGTTGATATCGTCGGCCAGCTCGACGAACCGGAAGCTCTTGCCGAGCGCGCGCTCCACCCGCCACGAGAGGTAGGACGGATCGATGGGCAGGCAGT
>JAWWPY010000136.1:0-27910 GCA_033854735.1 Streptosporangiaceae bacterium
GCGGCCGAGCGACCCGGGCCGGCTGATGGCATACGGGCCAGCATATGACGGGTGGAACTCATGTGGCCGCGGGTGGCCGTCCCGTCTCAGTTGACGCGCTAACTATTCAATTGCCCACACCGCTGCCGCGCTCCCCCGCCTGGCCAACGACACCAATGCCCACACCGCTGCCGCCAGGATGTGCGGGCGTTGCAGGCCGTGCGGAGCGGCCTGCGCGGCAGGGTCAAAGTCGCCGGGGATCACCAATATTGTCCCCGAATCATTACTAAAGCCACCCCGCCGCACGAGGCTCGGCTTGAGCCCGATTAGGCCTGGCTGACCTGGCCGAGGGTGGTCGCGTGAGATCAGCCGCTCATTCGGTGACCGTCGGCCAGGCAACCGCCTCACGCGGTGTTCGGAACGTACCTTACGTCCAAGCTGTCGCTGTGGCCCGACCAGCGAAGGGTCAGCCGCCAGCAGCCGACAGGCAGGTTAATGTACGACGGCCCTGGGCCGCCGTCCACCCGGCGTCGCAGCGCCGCCCCCACCAACCTGGAGCCGACCATCCGCTGCGCGTCGATGAGCAGCGGCGATCCGCTGACCGACACGCGTGACGCCCAGAGGATCTTGTTGTGGGCCGTCGCTGACGGCGGTGCGAGCAACGGGTTCTTAAAAAGGATCGCAGCGATGTCGCGGTTCCTTCCCAGCTCGTAGTTCGTGCCGGGATTTGGCTCGCTAAACCCCGCCCGAGCCCAGGACGGAAGGACGCCGCCGAGGACGTGGGGCGCGCACGAAACCGATGACAGCCGGCGGCCGGAGCCGGGCGCGCCCTCGCAGCCCGCCACCGTCAGCAGCGAGATGGCAAGCGTGACGGCGATCAGCGCCCTCGGGACGCCCAGACAGCCCAGTTTCTGCCCACGCCAGCCGCCACGACCCCGCATGCGGGCCATCAACCCGGACAGGTTCCGATGCCGTCTCAGTTGACCTGCACCGGCTCGCCACCCCGCCACACACGGCTCGGCTTGAGCCCGTACGACCAGGTGAACGCGCCTTCGTGGTCTGCGTCCCAGGCGACGATGTCCGCGAACCGGCCGCGCACCATGGCACCGCGATCCGGCGCGCGCAGCGCCTCCGCTCCGCCCAGGGTGGCCGCCCGAAGCGCCTCGGTCACGCTCATCCCGAACTGCGTGATCGCGAGGGCAATGACGAGCGGCATCGAGGTGATCCCGTTCCCGCCGGGCGTGTGATCGGAGCCGAGGGCGACCGCCACTCCCTTGTCGAGCAGGGTCCGGACCGGCGGCGTCTTGCCTGTTTGCAGCGCCGTGCCGGGGCAGACGACCGCGGCCACGCCGGCCTGGGCCAGGGCCGCCACGTCGTCATCGGAGGCCTCAAGCAGGACGTCGGCGGACGCACAGCCGATTTCCGCGGCGAGCCGAGCTGCCCCGGTGCGGGACTCACCACACGCGTGCAGCCTGGGCAGCAGTCCGACCTGGCGGCCGGCGTGCAGCACCCAGCGCGCCTCGCGCTCGCTGAACCGTCCCTCTTCGCAGTAGACATCCACGCTGTCCGCACCCGCCGCGGCCGCGTCAGCGCACCAGGCGCCGACCGCGTCCACGTAGTCGTGGCGGCGGCCGAAGTACTCAGGCGGAACCGCGTGCGCGGCGAGGAACGTCACATGCACCCGCGGCATGCCAGGCTCGCTCTCCAGTGACCGGAGCATCCGGACGTCGGCCAGCTCCCCATCGCGGGTGAGGTGGTAGCCGGTCTTCGCCTCGATGGTCGTGGTCCCCGTCATCAGCCACTCATGCAGCCGCTTGCGGACGCCATCGCAGAGCGTCCATGGGTCGGTCCCCCGGGTGACGGTGACGGTCGATGCCATGCCACCGCCCGCGGCATTGATCTCGTTATCTGAGGATCCGCCGGACCGCATGGCGAGCTCAGCCCAGCGGTTGCCCGCGTAGACCGGGTGCGTGTGGGCGTCGATCAGGCCCGGGGTGACCAGGCAGCCGCCCAGGTTCTCCACATGGTCGACATCGACGATGTCATCGACCACGCCGGGCAGGCCAGCAGGCAGCTCAGAGGCGCGCCCGACCCACGCGATGCGCTCGTTGTGGGTCAGGATGGCCGCGTTGCTCCACACCTCGGACCCGGTCCAGAGGCGGCCAATGTTGGTAAGCAGGCGGACCGTCACCGCCGGGCTCTCCCTCTCACAGGCGTGCGCCGAGCCATCCTCACGGTTCTCATTGCGCGGTCACCTGCCATAGCTCGTGCCTACCGGATAGGTCTCGTCAGGTCCCCCCCATCTCCCGCCTGCAACGTGGCCTGGCTATGGGTCCTGCGAGGGTGCGGCAACCAACATATCGGTTCAGTCACGGTATTGCACTACAGGGTCCCTGTACAGGTTGTATCCGGAGAACTCAGGCCCGAAATCACGGACCTTTCCTCAGGATCTACCGTCCGTATCTAGTCAGGGCCGCTTCGGCTCCGCAGCGTGACCACTACTGGGCCCTCCCGGGTCGCCGCAATCGCCCCGGGCACCGGCCTCACGCACGCAAATGCCAGTCCCAGCATGGCCGCACGCCGCACGAAGAGACCTGCGGGAGCCCACGAGACTGCTGTCCGAAATACATCACGATACATGACGCAACGACTTCATAGAGTGACTGCCGAGCCGACCGACGCTGCCTGAATAGGCAATCAACATACCAGCGAATACCGATGCAATCCATTGCATAAACCCGTTAAGCCGGAGTGAGCCTGCACAATTCCGGCCGGTGCCCGAAACGGGAATTTAATCGTCACCAGGCCGGAGCCGCGATGCAATCGGTCTCACCAGGCCGGAACCGCGGCCGACCTCACCAGACCGGAGCCGCGATGCCGACCTCAACGGCCGGAGCCGCGATGCCGCCGACCTCACCAGGCCCGAGCCGCGATGCCGACCTCAACGGCCGGAGCCGCGATGCTGCCGACCTCACCAGGCCGGGGCCGCGATCCCGTCGATCTCGGCCGCGAGGTCCGGCGGAACGCGGGCGGTCAACTCGGTGCCGTCCGCCCTGTGCCGGACGGTGAGCACCTCGCCTTCCTGGTGGGCCCGGGCCACGAGATCGCCGCGGCCGTACGGGACTACCGCGGTGACCTCCCGGTCGCGCTGCGGCAGGGCCTGCTCCAGAGCGGCGGACAGATCGTCCAGGCCCGCACCGGTGCGCGCGGAGATGACCACGGAGCCCCGCTCCTTCCGCCGCAGCCCCTCCACGTCGAGCGGGTCCGCTGCGTCGGCCTTGTTGATCACCACGAGCTCGGGGACGCGCCCGGCGCCGATCTCACCGAGCACCTCACGGACCGCCGCCAGCTGCGAGTACGGGTCGGCGTCGCTGCCGTCGACCACATGCAGGATCAGATCCGCCTCCGCCACCTCTTCAAGCGTCGAGCGGAACGCATCCACCAGCTGGTGCGGTAGGTGCCTGACGAAGCCGACCGTGTCGGTGAGGGTGAACCAGCGGCCGGACGGGGTCCGGGCCCGGCGTACCGCCGGGTCGAGCGTGGCGAATAGCGAGTCATCGACCAGAACCCCGGCCCCGGTCAGCAGGTTGAGCAGGCTTGACTTCCCCGCGTTGGTATAACCGGCGATCGCCACCGCAGGAACCTCCCGGCGGTGCCGCTGCCGGCGCTGGACCTCCCGGCCCACCGACATCTCCGCGATCTGGCGGCGCAGCTTGGTGGTGCGCGCTCGGATCCGCCGCCGGTCCGTCTCGATCTTCGTCTCACCAGGGCCCCTGGTGCCGATCCCGCCGCCCCCGGCGACCCGGCCACCCGCCTGCCGCGAGAGTGACTCACCCCAGCCACGCAGGCGCGGCAGCAGGTACTCGAGCTGGGCCAGCTCCACCTGGGCCTTGCCCTCCTTGCTCCGGGCGTGCTGAGCGAAGATGTCCAGGATCAGCGCGGTGCGGTCGATGACCTTCACCTTCACCACGCCCTCAAGCCGGCGCAACTGGCTGGGGGTGAGCTCACCGTCGCAGATCACCGTGTCCGCGCCGGTCGAAGCGACCAGCGCGGCGATCTCAGCCGCCTTGCCCGAGCCGATATAGGTTGCCTGGTCGGGCCGCCCGCGCCGCTGCACCAGGGCGTCGAGAACCACGGACCCCGCGGTCTCGGCCAGCCGGGACAGCTCACGCATCGAGTTCTCGGCGCTGGCCAGCGTGCCTTCGGTCCAGACACCGACCAGGATCACGCGCTCCAGCCGGAGGGCCCGGTACTCGACCTCGCTGACATCCTCGAGTTCCGTGGACAGTCCCGCCACCCGGCGCAGCGCCTGCCGGTCAAGCCGGTTGAGCTCGCCGGTGTCGGCCGCGTGCGGGTCGCCCGTCACTGTCCAGGCCCTGGTGCCCGGCCGGGCCAGCTCGTCAGACAGGGCCAGCTCGCCAGACAGGGCCAGCTCGCCAGACCGGCCCAGCTCGTCAGGCAGCGCCATCTCGTCCAGAGGGGCCAGCTCGTCAGACCGGGTCAACTCGTCCGGACGGGCGGGCTCATCAGCGGACGGAGGTCGTTGCTGTGCGGGAAATGTCATGTGCAGCTCATCGGGATGGGTGGTGTGGACCGCAGTGCGGCGATCTGTCAATGCTGTCATGCCTCCAGGTTGGTCTCACCTGAATAAACACCGGCGCCCCGCTGGTTGTGCCCCCGAGGGGGCAGGGAACACTTTGACCGGTGCTGCGGCGCGAGGCTAGCGTCTGTTCCGCGGTCTGGATATGTGCTTCCGCAATGTGACGTAACACGGGAGGAGCGCGATATGGCGGCGACCGAGGGCGTGGAAATCACCGGTCCGCACGGAGATCGGTACGACGAGATCCTCACCCCTGAGGCGCTGGAGCTCATCGCCGCACTGCAGCGGGAGTTCGGCGGCCGGCGCGGCGAACTGCTCGCCGCCCGCGCGGCCCGGCAGGAGGAGCTTTCCGCCGGCGCCATGCTCGATTTCCTCCCAGGCACCCGGCCGGTCAGGGAGGACACCTCGTGGCGGGTGGCGCCGCCGGCGCCCGGGCTGATCGACCGCCGGGTGGAAATCACCGGTCCCACCGAGCGGAAGATGACGATCAACGCGCTGAATTCCGGGGCGAATGTCTGGCTGGCCGACTTCGAGGACGCGAACACGCCGTTCTGGGAGAACATGATCATCGGCCAGCTCAACCTCAAGGACGCGCTGGACCGCACCATTGACTTCACGAGCGAAGAGGGCAAGTCCTACCGGCTGCGGCCGGCCGACGAGCTGGCCACGATCGTGGTCCGGCCCCGCGGCTGGCACCTGGATGAGAAGCACCTGCTGGTGGACGGCCAGCGGGTGTCCGGCAGCCTGTTCGACTTCGCTCTGTATTTCTCCCTCTGCGCGCGGCGCCAGCTCGAGGCCGGATCCGGGCCGTACTTCTACCTGCCCAAGATCGAGAGCCACCTGGAGGCGCGGCTCTGGAACGACGCGTTCAACCTGGCCCAGGACACGCTAGGTATCCCGCGCGGGACGATCAGGGCGACGGTGCTCATCGAGACCATCCCCGCGGCGTTCGAGATGGAAGAGATCCTTTACGAACTTCGCGACCACAGCGCGGGGCTGAATGCGGGCCGCTGGGACTACTTGTTCAGCGTGATCAAGAAGTTCCGGAGCCGCGGGCGCGAGTTCGTGCTCCCCGAGCGGAACTCGGTCACCATGACCGCGCCGTTCATGCGGGCCTACAGCGAACTGCTGGTGAAGACCTGCCACCAGCGCGGCGCCCATGCCATGGGCGGCATGGCCGCGTTCATTCCGAGCAGGCGTGACGCCGAGGTGAACGCCGTCGCGATGGCCAAGGTCCGTGAGGACAAGACGCGGGAGGCCGGCGACGGTTTCGACGGCTCGTGGGTGGCCCACCCTGACCTGGTGGCGCTCTGCCGTGAGGTGTTCGACGCGACGCTCGGCGACCGGCCCAACCAGCTGGACCGGCAGCGCGACGATGTCAGCGTGACCGCGGCGGACCTGCTGGCGGTGGCCAAGACACCCGGCGTGATCACCGAGGCCGGGCTCCGCAACAACGTCAGCGTGGGGCTGCAGTACCTGGCCAACTGGCTGGGCGGGAACGGCGCGGTGGGGATCTTCAACCTGATGGAGGACGCGGCCACGGCCGAGATCTCCCGGTCCCAGATCTGGCAATGGCTGCACAACGACATCGCCCTGGATGATGGCCCGAAAGTGACCAGGGACCTGACCGAGCGGATCATCAAGGAGGAACTGGCCACGATCCGGGAGAACGCGGGCGCCGCGTTCGACGCGCCGCGGTACGACCAGGCCGTGACCCTGTTCACCGAGGTTGCTCTGGCCGACGACTACGTCGAGTTCCTCACCCTGCCTGCCTACGAGCGGATGCCCTGATTTCCTTATTTGGTCCCGATCCCGCCGGCCACATAGGCGTGCCCGGGTGCCCACGGCCGCGAGTTGGGCTACCTGCATAGCGGCCAGGAGTGGCACTCTGGGCAGTGAGAGCCAAAGGCCGGAGGCAACGGATGCGGAGGCGGCCGGATGATCGAGACGCTGATCCCCCGCATGGTGGAAATCTGCGGGTCCAGCGGGGTCGTGAGCGACCCGCTGGAACTGCGTACCTACGAATGTGACGGCCTCACGTCGCACCGCGCCGCCCCGGCGCTGGCCGTCCTCCCGGAGACTGCCGAGCAGGTCGCGGCCGTGGTGAAGGCCTGCGCGGCGGCCAAGGTCCCGTTCGTGGCCCGCGGATCCGGCACCGGCCTGTCCGGCGGCGCGCTGCCGCGCACCGACGGCGTGCTGATCGTCATGTCGAAGATGCGCCGGATCATCGAGATCGACCCCATCAGCCGGCGGGCGATCGTGGAGCCGGGAGTCACCAATCTGGCCGTGAGCACCGCGGCGCGCCCGTTCGGCTATTTCTATGCCCCGGACCCATCGAGCCAGATCGTCTGCTCGGTCGGCGGGAACGTGGCGGAAAACTCCGGCGGCGCGCACTGCCTGAAGCACGGTTTCACTGTGCATCACGTCACCGGCCTGCAGATCGTCACCCCAGCGGGCGAGCTGACCTGGCTGGGCGACGGCACCGGCGCGGCGGCCGGGTACGACCTGCTCGGCGCGTTCACCGGTTCTGAGGGCACGCTCGGCATCGTCACCAAGATCGTGGTCAAGCTGACCAGGATCCCGCAGGCCGTGACCACGCTGCTGGCCGCCTTCAGGACAACCGGGGCGGGCGGCGCCGCGGTCTCCGCGATCATCGGGGCCGGGATCGTGCCCGCCGCCATCGAGATGATGGACGCGCTGGCCATCGAGGCCGCCGAGGCCGCCGTGCACTGCCAGTACCCGGCGGGCGCGGGCGCCGTGCTGATCGTCGAACTGGACGGCCCTGAGGCGGACGTCCGGCGGGACAGCGCCGCGGTCCGCGCGCTGTGCGAGGACGCGGGCTGCAGCGAGATACGGGAGGCGGCCGACCCCGCCGAGCGGGCCGTCATCTGGGCCGGCCGCAAGTCCGCGTTCGCCGCCGTGGGCCGGATCTCCACCGCCTACATCGTCCAGGACGGGGTGGTCCCGCGGACCGCCCTGCCCCGGGTGCTCGACCGGATCGCCGAGCTGTCGGCGGCAGCCGGCATCCGGGTCGCCAACGTCTTCCACGCCGGAGACGGCAACCTGCACCCGCTCGTGCTCTACGACGACGCCTCGCCACGGGAGTGCGAGGCCGCAGAAAATCTGTCCGGCGCCATTCTGGACCTGTGCATCGAGCACGGCGGATCGATCACCGGCGAGCACGGCGTCGGCGTGGACAAGTCCAGGTACATGCCGAAGATGTTCGGAGCCGATGACCTTGAGACCATGCAGTTGCTTCGGTGCGCGTTCGATCCCGCGGGTCTGTGCAACCCGGGCAAGGTGTTCCCGACCCCGCGGCTGTGCGGCGAGGTGCCCGGCGTGCACCGCGGCGTGCATCCCCTGGTCGCCGCCGGGCAGGCGGAGCAGTTCTGATGCCGGGTTGGACGGTCCGCACACGGCTGGTGCCCGATGACCACTGACACCATCCCGCGGGCGCTCGCCCTGGCCTGCCGCGCGGTCACCCCGGCCGCGCCGCGGGACGCGGTCGCCGGGGTGATGCCGTCGTGGGTGGCGTCCCCGGCCAGCGTCGAGGAGGCCAGCGCGGTAATGCGGGCCGCCGCCGATCACGACCTGGCCGTGGTGCCGAGGGGCGGCGGGACCAAGCTGGGCTGGGGCGAGCCGCCGCGCCGCTGCGACGTAGTGATCGACATGCTCCGGATGGACCGCGTGCTCGAGCACGCGGCCGGTGATCTGGTCACCCGGGTGCAGGCCGGGGTGACCATGTCGCACCTCGCCGGGGTGCTCGGCGGCGCCGGGCAGCAGCTCGCGCTCGATGTGCCCGAGACCGGCGGGCCGACCCGCAATGGCTCGCCGACCGTCGGCGGAGTGCTGGCCACCGGGATTGCCGGACCGCGGCGGCTTCGCTACGGGACACCGCGTGACCTGGTCATCGGGGTGACGGCGATCCGGGCCGACGGGGCCGTCACGCGATCAGGGGGGAAGGTCGTCAAGAACGTGGCCGGCTACGACCTGGGCAAGCTCTTCGCCGGCAGCTACGGAACCCTCGGCCTGATCGTGGAGGCGGTGTTCCGGCTGCACCCGCTGCCTGCGGCGACGGCGTTTGTGACCGACGACGTGTACGGGGCGGCGGCCGTGGCTCAGGCGGTGGCTGCCGCCGCTGGGTCGGACCTCGCGCCCTCGGCCGTGGAAATCGACCGGCCCGCGCGCGGTGGCCCGGTCCGGGTCGGCGTGCTGCTCGAAGGCGATCCGGACGGGGTGGCAGAGCGGGCCGGGCAGATGCGCGGGGCGCTCGGTGCCGGCTCGGTCGCGTCGCGGAGCGAGCCAGCGTGGTGGGGCGGCGCTCCGGGCGGCACCGGCCCGGCCGGCGCGGGCCCCGGTGGTGGCGGACACGGTGGTGGCGGGCCCGGTGGTGGCGGCCAGGGCGGCACCCTGATCAGGATCGCGTTCTGGGCCGCCGCGCTGGGCGGCGTGCTGGAAGCCATCGACGCCGCTGCGGGGGCCGCGGGCCTTGACCCGGCCATCGCCGGCTCCGCGGCCGCGGGGGTGCTGCACGCCAGCGTGCGCCCGGACGCGCCTCCTGGCGCGGTCGCGGCGTTCCTGGGCGGCCTGCGCGAGGGACTGGCCCGGGGGAAACCGGGCGCGGCGGCGGGCGAAGGACCGCCGGCGCGGGGCAGCGCGGTCGTGCTGCACGCGCCCGACGACGTGCGCGAGGTGGTCGACCTATGGGGTCCGGTGCCCGGGCTGGACCTGATGCGCGCGGTAAAGGACCAGTTCGACCCCGGGCACCTGATGTCACCAGGCCGCTTTGCTGGAGGGATCTGATGGACGAGCCAGCCAGCGGCGGAACCGGGCCCGCGATCGCGCCGAAGCCGGCCGGCCAGGCGGACATTCTCGACCCCACGGGCGAACTGCGCGCGGCGGCAGACGACTGCGTGCATTGTGGGTTCTGCCTGCCCGCCTGCCCGACCTACCAGCTATGGGGCGAGGAGATGGACTCCCCCCGCGGCCGCATCCACCTGATCAGCCAGATGCTGGACGGCGCGCAGGCCAGCGAGGCAGCGGTCGGCCACCTCGATAGTTGCCTGGGCTGCATGGCTTGCCTGCCCGCGTGCCCGTCCGGGGTGCATTATGACCGGCTCATCGAGGCGGCCCGCACCTGGACGGAGGAGCCCCAGGCCGGTGCGGCACCCATGCCGGCCCGGACGGCGCGCGAGCGCGCGGTCCGGGCCGCGATCTTCGCCACCTTCCCCTACCCACGGCGGCTCCGGCTGCTGGCCGGCCCGCTGCGCCTGGCCCAGCGGGCGGGCCTGGACCGGCGGCTGCGCGACTCGCCGATGGTGCGCCGGGTGGCCCCGGAACTGGCCGCCGCCCTGCAGGTGGCACCGCCCGCCGCCCGCCATGCGCCGCCGCAGCAGCCCAGCCCGGCGCACTGGCCGCGGCGCGCTGTCGTCGGCATGCTCACCGGCTGCGTACAGCAGGTCTTCTTCCCCGAAGTCAACGCCGCGACGGCGCGGGTGCTGGCCGCGGAGGGCTGCGACGTGGTCATCCCGCCCGGCCAGGGCTGCTGCGGCGCTCTCTCGCTGCACACCGGCCGGGCCACCGAGGCCGCCATGTTCGCCAAGCGGACCATCGCCGCGTTCGAGGACGCGGGTGTCGAGGTCATCGTGGTCAACTCGGCGGGCTGCGGTTCGGCCATGAAGGAGTACGCCGAACTGCTCAAGCATGACCGGGAGCAGGGGCAGGACTGGCCACAGCGGGCGGCACGGGCCGCGGCCAAGGTCCGCGACCTCAGCGAGTTTCTCAGCGAGCTGGCCGAGGGTGGCGGCGGGCAGGTAGCCGTGCGGCATCCGCTGCCGGTGAAGGCGGTCTACCACGAAGCGTGCCACCTCGGGAATGCGCAGGGCATCCGCCGCCAGCCCAGGGAGCTGCTGCGGACCATCCCCGGGCTGGATCTGGCCGAGGTCGGTGACGGCGGCACCTGCTGCGGCTCGGCGGGCGTATACAACCTGCTGCAGCCGGAGGCCGCAGGTGAGCTTGGCGCGCTGAAGGCCGCGGCCATCCGCGCCACTGGGGCGGCCCTGGTTATCTCCGCCAACCCCGGCTGCAGCCTGCAGATCGCCTCGGCGCTCAGTTCCGCGGCTGACTCACCCGGCTCCCCGGCTGACTCACCCGGCTCCGCAGCCCCGGCCCCGGGCCCGGCCCCGGCGATAGTGCACATCGCGGAAGTGCTTGACGCGTCTTTCCGCGGCCTCTCA
Source organism: Streptosporangiaceae bacterium (assembly GCA_033854735.1). Lineage (GTDB taxonomy): Bacteria > Actinomycetota > Actinomycetes > Streptosporangiales > Streptosporangiaceae > JAWWPY01. Next base: position 10,816 of record JAWWPY010000136.1, read on the forward strand.
GTGGCCGAACTGACCGGCAGCGGCTAGTCCCCTGCGGCGAGCCAGGACGGGGCGAGCTCGCCCTCAGCCACGATCACGGCCGGGCCGGTCAGCCAGCTGGTGGTGCCGTCCAGCGTCACGGTGAGCTGCCCGCCGGGGACGCTGACCTGCCAGGATGTGCTGCCGCCGCCTGCGCCCGTCCCGGCCGTCTGCCCCGCGGCGGCCGCCGCGGCTGCTGCCGCCACGACTGCTGCCGCCACGGCGCCGGTCCCGCAGGACCGCGTCTCGCCGGATCCGCGCTCGTGCACCCGCATCGCGAGCGACCCCGGCCCGGTCAGCTGGACCAGTTCGACGTTCGCCCCGGCCGGGAACTGCCCGGGATCAAGCTCGGGCGGCGCGGAGAGATCGAACTTGTCCAGCGGGGCGTCCATCAGGCACGCCAGGTGCGGGTTGCCGACGGAGATCCGCAGCCCGTCGAAGACCGTGCCGCCGGACACGGCCCTCCCTGGGCCGAGCACGGTGACCGGGCCCATGTCCGCGGTGATGCTGCCGCCCGGTTCCACCCTGACCCGCCGCAGGCCCGCCCGGGTGGCCACGGTGAAGGCCGGGCCCTCGGCCAGGCCGTGCTCGAGCAGGTAGCGGGCGAACACGCGAAGGCCATTGCCGCACATCTCGGCCACGCTGCCGTCCGCGTTCCGGTAGTCCATGAACCATTCAGCCGAATCCGGCGCCCCCGGGCCGGGAAGCGCGGCCGCAGCGTCCGCGGATGCCGCGGTGGGGCCGGCCACGAGGGCGGCGGTGCGCACCACGCGCAGCACCCCGTCCGCACCCAGCCCGGCGTGGCGGTCGCACAGCCGGGCCGCGAGCGTGGCAGGCAGGCTGGCGGGATCGCCGGGATCCGGCAGGATCACGAAGTCGTTCTCTGTGCCGTGTCCTTTCGCGAACCGCATGGGCTGATCGTAGCCATCGCCTGGCGCAGCAGGTCCGCGCCGCCCCCGTGGGCCTCACCCGCGTCCAGCCAGGTCACCCTGGGATCCCGGCGGAACCACGATTCCTGCCTCCGGGCGAACCGCCTGGTGGCCTGGACGGTATCGGCCCTAGCGTCGTCCTGCGAGCACTCTCCGGCGAGGAACCTGAGCACCTGCGCATAGCCGAGCGCCCGGCTCGCCGTCTTCCCCTCCCGCAGGCCGGCCCCTTCGAGCCGGGCCACCTCGGGCACGAATCCGGCTTCCCACATCAGCGACGCCCGCTCGGCGATCCGCCCGTCCAGCTCGGCCCGGGCCACCCGCACGCCGATCTGCACGGCCTCCTGCAGGTACTCGTATCGCGGCAGCACCGCGGTGAACGGCTGGCCGGACACCTCGATCACCTCCAGCGCGCGGACGATCCGGCGCCCGTTCGAAGGCAGGATCACCGCCGCGGCGCCCGGGTCGATCACGGCCAGCCGCGCGTGCAGGGGGCCGGGTCCGCGGTCGGCGAGCTCAGCCTCCAGCCGCTCCCGGACCAGCGGATCGGTACCGGGGAAGTCGAGATCGTCGAGCGCGGCCCGGACGTACAGGCCCGACCCGCCGACCAGCACCGGCACCCGGCCCCGGCCCACGACACCGGCGATCGCATCGCGCGCCATGCGCTGGTAGTCGGCCACGTTCGCGGTGCGCCGCACGTCCCAGACATCCAGCAGATGATGCGGCACCCCCCGGCGCTGCTCGACGGTGAGCTTGGCGGTGCCGATGTCCATGCCGGCGTACAGCTGCATGGAGTCCGCGTTCACGATCTCGCCGCCCAGGGCGAGCGCGAGCCCGAGCGCCAGGTCAGATTTACCTGCCGCCGTGGGCCCGACTACCGCGATCACGCGCTCGTGCATGCCTTCAGTCTGCCCCTTCCCACCAACCCTTTGATATCGAATGTTTAGTCGGCTATTGATATCCTGGGCCCATGCCACGGCCCGCCCGCCCGCCGATCGGCCTCCAGTTGACCCGAGCCGCCCGGTCGGTGAGCCGCGCGTTCGATGACGCGCTCGCCGAGGCAGGAGGGTCTCTTCCGGTCTGGCTCGTGCTCATCTCGCTCAAGAGCCAGCAGCCGGGCAACCAGCGGGAACTGGCCGAGGCGGTGGGGATCAGGGAGGCGACGCTCACCCACCACCTGAACGCCATGGACGCTCAGGGGCTGGTCACCCGCCGCCGTGATCCGGCCAATCGCCGCGTCCACCTGGTCGAGCTGACCGAGGCAGGCGAGGCGGCTTTCCTCCGGCTGCGCAGCGCGGCCGCCGGGTTCGATCAGCGCCTGCGAATCGGCATCAACGATCAGGACGTGGCCAATCTCGAAGTCATCCTGGGCCGCCTGGAGCACAACGCGACGAGCCACAACAGCCCGGAAGAATGACACTGACCAGGCATCCCTGACGCTTCCAGGCGACTCAAACTGAGAACGGCGGCGGGCAGCCGGAGCGGTACAGATGGATCATGGCCTGCACCGTTGCGGGCTCATGACCCTCGAGAGGGGCTGCGATGACTGCACTCGATGCATCCGCTGACGAATCTGGCCAGAGTGGCGTCTACGTGGAGGAGGTCATAGTGGCCGAGTCGGTCGCTGTCGGCCCGCTGGCCGGCAATCCAGCCATCCTGGGCCTGCCCACCTTCATTGCTGGCTCCGTCGCCCTCGGCCTGGAACTGGTCGGCGTGGTGCCGGCCGGCACCGCGGGTGCCGCCCTGCCCATCATCCTGGCCACCACGGCGGTCGGCCTGTTCCTGGCCGCCATCTGGGCCGCCGCTCTCGGCCAGACCGCGGTGGCCAGTGTCTTCGGCATCTTCGGCGGCTTCTGGCTGAGCTACGCCGTGCTCGTGCTCGGGCTGGTCCACAACTGGTTCGCCATCACCGCAAGCGCGGCGGTGGGCACCCAGGAACTGTTCCTGTCCACCTGGCTGATCATCATCGTGATGCTCACCCTGGCCACCCTGCGGCTTCCGTCCGCCTTCACCGCGGTGTTCGGGCTCGTCGACCTCGCGCTGGTCCTGCTGCTGATAGGCACCTCCAACGGGTCGGCCGGCCTGGTCAAGTTCGCGGGCTACGTGGTGCTGGTGTTCGCGGCGGTCGGGATCTACCTGTTCTTTGACGCGGCGTCACAGGCCACCGGCGGCCAGGCACTCCCCCTGGGACGGCCGGTCCTGAAGGGCTGACCGGGCGCACCGCGCTCAGGACGGGCGGCCCACAGCAGGCATGCCCAGCAGCACGCCGGCAGGCGCGCCGCCCGAGGCGTCAGGCGCGCTTCCCGCGCTGCCTGGCCCCTCGCGGCGGGCCTGCCAGGCGTCGCCGCCGCGGGTGCGGCGGACCGCCAGCGGCGCGCCGTCCGCGATCAGGTAGTGCGGCGCCGCCCGGCTGACCACGGTGGTGACCATGTCCCCCGGCCGCGGCGCGGTGTCCGCCGGGACGAAGTGGACCAGGCGGTTGTCCCGGGCCCGCCCGGACAGCCGGTGGGTCGCCTCGTCCTTGCGCCCCTCCCCCTCGGCCACGAGCACCTCGACCTCACGCCCGACGAAGGACTCGTTCTCGGCCAGGCAGATCTCTCCGACCAGCGCGACGAGCCGCTCGTACCGCTCCCGGACCACGGCGGCGGCTACCTGCCCGTCCATGCCGGCGGCGGGAGTGCCGGGCCGCGGTGAGTACTGGAAGGTAAAAGCACCAGCGAAACGGGCCTGGCCCACCATGTCGAGTGTGTCCTGGAAGTCCCGTTCGGTCTCGCCGGGGAACCCGACGATGATGTCGGTCGTGATGGCGGCGCCAGGGATCGCGGCCCGGACCCGCTCCAGGATGCCGAGGTATTTCTCGCGCCGGTAGGCGCGGCGCATGGCCCGCAGCACGGTGTCGGAGCCGGACTGCAGCGGCATGTGCAGCTGCGGCATGACGTTGGGCGTCTCGGCCATGGCCGCGATGACGTCATCGGTGAAGTCGCGGGGGTGCGGGGAGGTGAAACGCACCCGTTCCAGGCCGTCGATCCCGCCGCAGGAGCGCAGCAGCTTGCCGAATGCCCCGTGGTTACCCAAACCAGTACTGCGGTCACCGAATCCGACCCCGTAGGAGTTCACGTTCTGCCCGAGCAGCGTGACCTCGAGAACCCCGTCCGCGCTCAGCGCGCGGATCTCGGCCAGCACATCGCCGGGCCGGCGATCCGTCTCCCGGCCGCGCAAGGCTGGCACGATGCAGAACGTGCAGGTGTTGTTGCAGCCCACGGAGATGGCGACCCACCCGGAGTAGGCGGACTCGCGGCGTGCGGGCAGCACCGAGGGGAACCGCTCCAGCGACTCGACGATCTCCACCTGCGCCTCGGCCTGCACCCGGGCCCGGTCGAGCAGCGCGGGCAGCGAGCCGATGTTGTTGGTGCCGAACACGACGTCCACCCACGGCGCCCGGTCCGCGATCCCGGCCCGGTCCTTCTGGGCCAGGCAGCCGCCCACCGCGATCTGCATGCCCGGGTGCGCGGTCTTGACCGGCAGCAACTGGCCCAGGTTGCCGTACAGGCGGTTGTCGGCGTTCTCCCGCACCGCGCAGGTGTTGAACACCACGACGTCCGGCGTCGCGTCACCGGGCACCGGGCGGTAGCCGGCCTCCTCGAGCAGCCCGGCGAGCCGTTCGGAGTCGTGCATGTTCATCTGGCACCCGTGGGTGCGGATCTGGTAGGTCCGAGAGGCGCTCATGTCGATATACGAGAGTACGCGCAGCAAGGGGCATGTCTGGAATCTTCCGTGGGCGACCCCGGGCGTGGTAGACGATATTCCTATGACAGAGAGCGCGGGACCTACCGCAACCCCCTATGGCAGTTGGCCGTCCCCGATCACCGCGGTAGATGTGGCGAAGGGGCAGGTGCTGATCTCTTACCCCATTGTCATCGGTGACGACGTGTGGTGGCAGGAAGGCCGGCCGGATGAAGGCGGCCGGGTCACCGTGGTGCACTGCGGCCCGGGGGGGAGGCAGCGCAGCGTGCTCGCCGCCCCCTGGAACGCCCGCACCCGCGTGCACGAATACGGTGGGCTTTCCTACTTGCCGCTGCCCCAGTGGCGGGGCCCGGAGGGCGAGCCGTCCAGTGGCGGTGCGATTGTCTTTGCGAACTACGCTGACCAGCGGCTCTACGTTGTCCCGCAGGACCAGGTCGAGAAGCGGGGCACCGGCCGGGGCAAGGGCCAGGCGGCCCTGGTGGACCCCGACCCGAGCCCGCTCACTCCTGAGCCGCCGGGGCATGACGGGCACGCTTCGCTGCGTTACGCCGACTTCACGCTGTCCCCGGACGGCACTGAGATCTGGTGTGTCCAGGAGCGGCACGACGATGGCAAGGTCACCCGCGCCATCGTCGCGGTCCCGCTGGACGGATCCGCTGCGGCTAACCCGGAGGCCATCCGCGAACTGGTCACTGGGTCTGACTTCTTCGCGTTCCCGACCCCCTCGCCTGACGGCAGCCGCCTGGCCTGGGTTTGCTGGAATCATCCGCGGATGCCGTGGGACGGCACCGAGCTGCGGGTCGCCCTGCTCAGCGGCGACCTCCCGGCCAAGGGGAGGGTCGTCAAAGGCGGCATGCGGGAGTCGGTCATGGCCCCGCGATGGCGCAACGAGACCAGCCTCTACGTGGTGTCCGACTGGCCGGGCTGGTGGAACGTGTACCAGGTCGGCCTGGTCGGCGAGCCGCCCCAGGCGCTGTTCCCGGCCGAGGAGGAGTTCACCGAGCCGCTGTGGCAGCTCGGCGGCCGGCCATTCGCGGTGCTGGGCGACGGGAGGCTCGCGGTCCTGCATGGCGTAGGCAGCATGCACCTCGGGCTGCTCGACCCCGAGACCGCGGAGATGACCGATCCCGACATCGGTTTCCAGGAGTTCACCTCGGGCCTGTCCGCGGACGGCAACACAATCGTGGGGGTGGCGGGCGGCCCGACCACGCCACTGTCCGTCATCCGGATCGACGCGGCCACCGGCGAGACGACTGTGCTGCGCCGGGAGACCGAGGACGTGCCCGACGGGGCCTACCTGCCGCTCCCGCGCCAGGTCCTGCTGGACGGCCAGTTCGGCCGCAGCGTGCACGCGCTCGTGTACCCACCCACTCACCCGGAGGCGGTAGCACCCGAGGGCGAACTGCCGCCCTATGTGGTCTGGGTGCACGGCGGTCCCACCTCGCACGCAGTCGGCCTCTTCGACCTGGCCAAGGCGTACTTCACCAGCCGCGGCATCGGGATCGTTGATGTGAACTATGGGGGCTCAACCGGGTACGGCCGGCTGTACCGGGACCGGCTGCGCCGGCAGTGGGGCGTCGTTGACGTGGAGGACGTGATCGCCGCCGCGCTCGCTCTCGCCGAGGAGGGGCAGGCGGACGCTGGCCGGCTGGCGATCCGGGGCGGGTCGGCGGGCGGCTGGACGGCCCTGGCCGCGGTGACGACCGGCACGTCCTTCCACACCGTATTCGGCGCCGCGTGCTCGTACTACGGGGTCGCTGACCTGAGCGACTTCGCCGCGGAGACGCATGACTTCGAGTCACGGTACCTGCACGGCCTCATCGGGCCGCTGCCCGGTTTCGACACCGTCTACATCGAGCGGTCGCCAGCCGGCCACGTGACGGACACCACCTGCCCGGTGCTGCTGCTGCAGGGGCTCGACGATCCGATCGTGCCGCCCGCCCAGGCCGAGAGCATGGCGGCCGATCTCGCCGCGCACGGCATCCAGCATGCGCTGCTGACCTTCAAGGGGGAAGGCCACGGGTTCAGGAAGGCCGAGACGGTCATCGCCTGCCTCGAAGCCGAGCTGGCGTTCTACGGCCAGACCCTAGGCTTCGCCACCCCCGGCATCCCGCCCCTCCCCCTGACCACCCTGTCCGAGACGCCAGCACCGGCCCCCGCACCGGCACCCGAGACCGCACCCGAGACCGTCGTGGAGGCGCCGGAACCCGCCGCAGTCAGCGAAGCAGCCAACTGACGCGCCTAGCCGAAGGCGGGGCCGGGCGGGCATGGCCAGCGCGTAAAAGCGCCGAAGGCGCAGCGCAGGCCATGCCCGGCTGGTCCCGCCGACCCCGCCGACCCCGCCGACCCCGCCGACCTACCGAGCAAACTCCGTAGCGCGCGATTCCCGGACGACCGTGACCCGGATCTGGCCTGGGTAGGTCAGTTCCTCTTCCACTTGCTTGGCCACGTCGCGGGCGATCACCTGGGCCTGGATGTCGTCCACCCGCTCGGGCTTGACCATGACCCGGATCTCGCGGCCGGCCTGCATGGCGAACACTTTCTCGACGCCCTCTTGCGACGACGCGATCTGCTCGAGCCGCTCAAGCCGCTTGACGTAGGCCTCCAGCGACTCACGCCGCGCCCCTGGTCGGCCGCCACTGATGGCGTCGGCCGCCTGGGTCAGCACCGCTTCGACCGTGCGTACCTCGACCTCGTTGTGGTGCGCCTCGATGGCGTGCACGACGTCGGCTGACTCGCCGTACCGCCGCGCGATCTCCGCGCCGATCAGCGCGTGGCTGCCCTCCACCTCGTGGGTGAGTGCCTTGCCGATGTCGTGCAGCACGGTGCAGCGCTTGAGCAGGACCGGGTCCATGCCAAGCTCGCTGGCCATCATGCCCGCGATGAAGGCGGATTCGACCAGGTGCCGCAGCACGTTCTGCCCGTAGGAGGTGCGGTAGCGCAGCCGCCCGAGCAGGGTCACCAGCTCTGGGTGCAGGTCCGTGATGGCCAGCTCCACCAGGGCGTCCTCACCGGCCCGCACGCACAGCTGCTCGACCTCGGCCTTGCTCTGGTCGTACGCCTCCTCGATGCGCTGCGGGTGGATCCGGCCGTCCAGCACCAGCCGTTCAAGCGCGAGCCTGCCCACCTCGCGGCGGACCGGGTCGAAGCAGGACAGCAGCACTGCCTCGGGAGTGTCGTCGATGATGAGATTGACGCCGGTGACGGACTCGAAGGCGCGGATGTTGCGGCCCTCACGGCCAATGATCCGCCCCTTCATCTCGTCACTGGGCAGGTGCAGCACGGAGACGACAGACTCGCTGGTCTGCTCGGTGGCAACCCGCTGAATGGCCAGCGTGACGATCCGGCGGGCGCGCTGGTCGCCGTCCCTGCGCGCCTCGTTCTCGGTGTCCCTGACGAGCAGGGCGGCCTCACGCTTGGCCTGGTTCTGGATCCCGGCGATCAGTTCGGCTTTGGCCTGGTCAGCCGTGAGCCCGGCTGCCTGCTCGAGGACCTCGCGCCGCTCCTCACCGAGCCGGTCAAGGTCGCCGCGCTCCCGGTCAAGATCCTGCTGAACGCGGTCCAGCGTACCGGCGCGCTCCTCGAGCTTGCTGAATTCCCCGTCCAGGCGGCCTTCCCGCTCGGCCAGCCGGGCCTCTCTCCGCTCAAGGTCAGCACGAAGCTCCCTGGCTTCCTCCTTGACGGCCCGCAGTTCCTCTTCGGCCTCGTGGCTCGCGTGAGCCGCCTTGTCGGCCGCCGCACTTGCCTCACGCATGATCACAGCCGCATCGGACTCCGCACGCGTGCGAACTGACTCTGCACGCGCGCGAACTTGATCGGCTTCCTTAATCGTTTCATCAGATCGTCGCTGTGTTTCCGCAATGTCCGCCTGACTGGCCTGCCCCTGCTCCACCGTGCGGACACGCTCGCGCTCCGAGGACCTGCGCAACACGATGGCCAGCACAACAAGGGTGGCAAGGAGGGCGATCACCACGAACACGAGAGAAATAGTGCTGCTCATGGCGCACCCCAATCCTGCTCGCTGGCCCTGGCACCTGGGTCCGGTGCCAGGGACATGCCCTGGAGCGAGGGGCCACGCCAACCACCGGGCCTGGCCGCATCATGCGACCAGCCCGCAGCGTGCCGGGACGGTCCGGCGCACCTGGCACCGGATCTCCGGAGTCCCGGCTAAACCGCCTTTCCGGTCGGCCCTTGCTGCGCCGACCAGCTCGACATCGAGCCGTATTCAGTCCGGCCGGTCCATCCCGCCGGAGCTACACACCCATCCAAAGCCAGCCACCGCCCGAAACCGGTCACTAACCGTATTCGTTCGTTTTCATTCCGCTTGGCGCGGAGTAACACCTCGCTGCCGTGAGGTTAAGCGTTGATAACAGTTTGGGCAAGCCGCCACTCACGATCTTCCCAAAACTGACCCTTGGTACTTACTGCATCACTCATAGCCAACGTCGCCTACATCGGCGGTCTCACCGGCCGTATCGACGGCCTCACCCATGCCGTCCAGGTCGATTCCCATGGCCACGGCATCGATGCCCTCCTGCTCAAGAGCCTCGCGGACCACCCGGTAGGCCAGCGGCGCCGGATAGCCCTTGCGGGCCAGCAGGCCCACGAGACGGCGGATGCGGACCGGCAACGGCCGCCCTCGGGTGGCCGCCATCGCCTTGACCACGAGCCGCCGGGCCGTGGCGATTTCCTCATCCGGATCGAGCGCGCCCACCGCCGCCTGCACGTCCTCACCCGGCACACCGCGGCGCCGCAGTTCGGCCGTGAGTGCCCGGCGGCTGAGGCCCCGGGCGTGATGCCGAGATTCCACCCAAGCACGCGCGAATGCCGCGTCGTCGATCAGGCCCACCTCGGCCAGCCTGCCCAGCACCGCCCCGGCCGCTTCGTCGGGTACTCCCTTGCGCCGCATCGCGTCCGCCAGCTGAGCGCTAGTCCGCGGCGCCACGGTCAGTATGCGCAAGCACACCTGCCGCGCCCGCTCATAAGGATCGTCGCCGACCCCGGCCGCCCCCACGACACCAGGAGCGGCCGCGACCCCAGCAGTCCCGGCGTGGTCAGGCATCCTGCGGTCAGGCGGGGTCACCGGCGCTTCCCCCACTGGCCTTGCCCACCGCGGCAGCACCAGCCTTGCCCACGCTGGCCTTGCCCAGACCGCCGGCTCCACCGACGCTCAGCCCGGAAGCACCGGCTCCACCAGCCTCAGGGGCAGGCAGCCCGCCAGTGTCCGCGTCGAGGCGCGGGCCCACGCCCAGCTTCTCCTTGATCTTCTTCTCGATCTCGTTGGCGAGGTCGGGATTCTCGAGCAGGAACTTGCGGGCGTTCTCCTTGCCCTGCCCGAGCTGGTCGCCCTCGTAGGTGTACCAGGCACCGGACTTGCGCACGATCGACTGCTCGACACCAAGGTCGATCAGCCCGCCCTCTTTGCTAATTCCATGACCAAACAGAATATCGAATTCCGCAGCTTTGAATGGCGGTGCGCAGTTGTGGACGACCACATCCTCCGCGACCAGGTTGTGGAGGTCCTCCACTTCCACGTCGAACGTGCGGGAACGTCGCGGGGGCAGGATGGCAGCAACCTTGGAGTACCAGAGTTGATCCGCCAGGACGCCATGCAGGAAGGAATCATCGAGCCCGTCGGCTAGGCGCTGGACCCGGTCACGGCGCAAGCGCGGGGTACCAAGTACGACTTTCATCCCGCTTTGGGGATCCCCTGCACCCTTGCCGATCAACTGCGCCGCCACCTGCGCAGTCACCCCGAGATTTGCAAGATGACCGAGAACGGGCTTGATGACTTCCTGGCCAAGGTAGACCCGCTGTGATCCACGGTAACGGCCGTCGAGTTTCGCGAGTTCACGTGTCAGCACCTGGCCGCGCGGCCCCCACATGGGGATCGCAACAGCGAACGCGGACACGTTTTCTACGCCAGACACCCGGACTTCCCATGCCGTGTGCTTGCCCGAGATCCTGCGCCCCTTGATCAAACCGCCTCGCTGAGCGCGAGGGTCGCGGCGCTGGATGGTGCTTCCGATACCCCAGCGCAGGAGCAGCCAGTGGAGCTGCTGGGCAAGCTGCTCCGATGTCGTAGAGAAGCCGACCCTGATCCCGCCCGTCTGCTCCCGTGAGACATACCCGTCTGTCTCGAAGATTCCGAAGATCAGGTTGCTTATAACTCCCGCCGAGACCTCAGGTGCGAAGAGAGTCGCGGGAAGCTTCTTGGCGGGCGCCAGGTAGCCGTAGACCCCCGCCCACCGGCAGAGTTCGAGGACGCCATTCTTTTCGCCGGGCCGGTGGGATATCGCCATTGTTATCGGATGGGCCGTAGGCTTCACGTCGCACCCCAGAGTACTCGCGATCCGGGCAACATCCTGATGGAGGGACTCCGCGACATTGGTGAACTGGACCGGCGTGCTTCCACCCACGTAACCATCGCCGATGAGGTAGCCGAGCAGCCTGGCATGATCAGGCGTAATCGGTTCCTGCGTGCCGAATCCTGAGTAGGCGCGGGGCCTGGCCAGCCGGTCCCCGGGAGCGATTTCCCCGGCAACGCGCCAACCATGCTCGGTGAGCACCTTGTGATCAGGCGTAACCCACAGTTCGGTGCTGTCACGGAGCTTGATCCCGATGACATCCTGCTCGCCCTGGTCGAACCAGGAGCTGACCTCGTGTGCCTGCAGTGCGCCATTCTTATCGGCGGACACCGCATGGATCGGGAGTCGGCCGTCAACGATCTCTTCGATGCGATGAGTAATGCCAGTCACAGGATCGAAGATACGGGTTCCTTCCGCCAGGCACTTGTTCTTTACGACCTTGATTCGGGTACGGCTTCCGACTGCATCGGTGCCGTCCTTAAGGGTTTCGATCCGGCGTATATCGAGTCGTACCGATGCATAGAATTTAAGCGCCCGTCCGCCCGTAGTCGTTTCGGGGCTATTGTGCACCATGACACCATCGACGAAGTAGTTATGTGACCCTTCGACTTCGATGTCGAACCGGTTCATTGACCGCGTAGGCGGCTTCACATGGATGTCCAGGATCTTCGCCGGCACCAGCCGAAGCTCACTCGCCGCGAACTCCGGCTGGACGTCGAACTGGCCACGGAAACGCTCGAGGAGCTTGTACTCCATCGACGGGTGGACGTAGGGAGCGACGAGTTCCTGGAACTTCGCCGACGCCGCCGTGCTGAACTGCAGGACAGCCTGGCCCCGGGCGCCAGCCATCCTGACCTTGACGTCGAGCCCGTGAGCATCACGCAGGTAGGAGGTCAGCCGATCGCGGGAACCGGGGCTCATCGCCTGCACGCAGATCTCGATCCTGCCGCTGCCGCCTCGGGTCCTCTCCTGGACGCCCTTGGACCGGACAGTGAACCCGCCATCGTCCATGTACCAGACCGCGAGGGCGAACGGGGTGAGCGCCTTCAGGTATTCCCAGCTGAGGTGCTTCTGGCCATCGCCGAAGTAGACAGCGTCATGCAACTCCGCCAGTTCCGGGAGTGGGGTGACATCAGCGAAAACAGCGCCCTTGGCATTGGCGGAACGCGTGCACGGGATGTTCCCGAGGAGCCCTGCTTTCCAGTCCAGGTACGCCGCCTGCTTGGCTCCGTGACCCATTCGGAATCGGGTGCCCGACCTGCCGTGGGTATTCGGGGACAGGTTCCCGTCGCCCATCAGCGCGCCGAGGATGAGCTGCGTCTGCTGCTCGCTGAGCTGCCGTGGCTCGGCCAGGATGACACGATCGCCGGAGATCAGCTCCCCTGCCTCGCGCCAGCCTCCTGGCGTACGGATCAGGTGATTTTCCGTCGCCGCGAACTGCGCCCTGCCGTTCCCGCCTGACTTCGCGACGGTGAACTGGAGGAACTGCTCAGCGGCGCCATTGTTGAACCAGTTGACGATCCGGCGCGGAACCACGCAGCCCGACTCGGGGTCATACGAGAGGACCTCGACGTCCAGTCGCTGGTTGACGATTTTCCCGATTTTCTCCTGCGTGCCATCCGCCAGGGTCACCCTGGTCCCATATGACATGCATCCGAACATGACGCCTATCTTTTCCCGCAATTGATTAATGAATATTGCGGTGGTCTTTGTCTGGCTGAGCGCGCCGGTAATCTTGCGCAGGGCCTGGGACATGAGCCGGGCCTGCAGGCCGACGTGGCTGTCCCCCATCTCGCCCTCGATCTCGGCGCGGGGCACCAGCGCGGCGACCGAGTCGATGACCACGATGTCGATGGCGGCCGAGCGGATCAGCATGTCCGCGATTTCCAGGCCCTGCTCCCCCGTGTCCGGCTGGGAGACGAGCAGCGCGTCGGTGTCGACGCCGAGCTTCTTCGCGTAATCAGGGTCCAGCGCGTGCTCCGCGTCGATGAACGCCGCGATCCCGCCCATCTTCTGGGCGTTCGCGATCGCATGCAGCGCGACCGTAGTTTTCCCGCTACCCTCCGGTCCGTATATTTCCACTACGCGGCCGCGGGGCAGGCCGCCGATGCCGAGCGCGACATCCAGCGCAATCGCGCCGGTCGGGATCACCTCGATCGGCGCCCGGCCCTCATCGCCGAGCCGCATGATCGAGCCTTTGCCGAACTGCCGCTCGATCTGGGCGAGCGCGGTCTCCAGGGACTTGTCCCGGTCCCCACCGACCTTGCTGCCCGCCCTGTCGTTGCCTGCCATGTGGACTCCTGTCGGGATCAAGGGCTTCTTGCCGGTCCGGACGTTACGCGCCGCCACTGACAAATTCCGTGCCCTGGTGCAAGCAACCGCGGCCAGGAAGCCGCGGACGCGGAGGCGCCGCTGCATGGCCGCCGCTTCGCGGCAATAGGCGGGTGCCCAGGTGACCACCCTAGACGAACAACTGTTCGATCATGGACGAGACACGCCGAAATCAGGGAGGAATTTCCGGCGATTGGGGCCACCCATGGCGCCGTTCGCCCAAAGAGGGTGTCATGATGCCTTCACGCCGACGGTCCGGCCATACTCCTCCGCCAGCCATCCGCCCAGTCCGCCGATCAGGTCACTGACAATGGCGGCGTCACCAGCCGGTGCCCGGGCCAGCACGGCCGCATCGGCCATCGCGTCAGCCTGGGCCGGGTAGTACTCCCCGAACACCCTCGCCGCAACGAACAAATCGCTGGTCCAGCCACCCCACCGGGGCACGCGCGGCTCCATGAGATTCTCTCAGGCCTGCCGATGACGCGCTATCTCGGCATCCGCGTCATCCCGCTCACCATCCACCCTTCGGCGATCAGCCCTAGCCATCAGTAAGGAACTGCGGAGGGGCTGCACCAGGTCACGCTGATACCAGGTGCCTTGCTTACCGCCGAGGTCGGCCGGGTCTGCCGGGCCGACCGGGATGAACCCAGCCCTGGCCAGCACCTTCTGTGACGCGGCGTTCTCGCGGGAGGTGGCCGCCTTGAGCGTGCGCAGCCCGTATTGCGCCGCCGCCAGACCGCACAGCTCCCGGACGGCCGCGGTCGCCACGCCGCGGCCTGCGACGTGCTGCGCGACCCGGTAGCCGAGTTCCGCAGTGCCGTTCTCGAAGCGGTACAGGTTGAACCGGCCCAGGACCGAGCCGTCCTCGGCGACGAGCACGTAGAAGGCGCAGATGCCGGCCTCCTGCTCGGCCAGCGAGGCACTGTGCCGGTCGGTGAACTGGTCGTAGAACTCGTCGCCGCGGTCGGAGATCGAGGCGGCGAAGTAGACGCGGTTGGCCAGCTCGAAGGCGAGGACCGCCGGGGCATGGCCGGCTCGCAGGCGCTGCAACTCTGGCACAGCACGACTTTACCCAGACGACGCGCAGAGGGTCGCCTGAGTTTCCGCCGGGTCAGGCCGGCCCCAGTGCAGCCCCGCACAAATCCCTTACCGGTTCCTCGTCAGACTGCCGTATGACTGCAACCCGGTGTAACCACGGACCAGTAAGGAATTACTGCGGGGCTGCACTAGGAGGAGGTTTCGCGGATTCTCGCCTATTCGGCGCATGACATAGGGCCACCAGTCCGTCCCGAACGGGAGATAGACCCTGACGGCTACGCCGTCGTTCCGAAGCTCGCGCTGCCAGGGTGTGCGGACCCCGTAGAGGAACTCGATCTCGTACTGGTCTGGCTGCCAGCCGTTCGCTCGGGCGAGCTTGATGACCTCCCGGGCGAGCACGTCGTCGTGTGTGCCGAACGAGGGGTAGAAGCCGGCTTTTCTGGCGGCAGGGCTGAGCATCATCGAGGCAAGCGAGAGGAAGTTCCGCGAGATCTCTGTGCTGCCCTGGTAGTCGTGCTCGGGCCCGAGTGGGAACGCTCCCTTGACCAGCCGCACGGAGGTCGGCTTTTCAAGCAGCGGTGCCAGGTCGTCGCGCGTCCGGCGAAGCCGTGCCTGGAGGGTGATGGCGGCCGGGAGATCCTGTGCCAGGAGGTGGTGAAGCAGGGCAAGAGTCGGCTCCAGCACCGAAAGGTCTTCCATGTCGAGCATGACCCAGCTATGACCGCGCGCGTTGCTGGCGACCGCGTGTGCGACGCGTTCGGCGTTGCGGCGGCAGAGCTGTTCGCTGGTGAGGTAGCCGATCGCCGTCGGGTCAATGGAGACATGGACGTCGAGGCCGTGCACGCCGAGCAGGCTGGCCGCGCGGCAGGTCTGGCTGACCGTCTCTTCCGCCCGTGCCGGGTCATCGATGTACTCGCCGAGGTAGAACAGCGAGGCCGTGATACCGGCAGCCGAGTGGAGCGCGAGCGCGGCCGACACAGAATCATTGACCGTTCCGTAGGCGATGAATCGCCGCGCGAGCAGCGTCCGTCCGATCACGGGCTGCGCCAGTGTCTTTGCCATGCGGCTGCGGGCGATGGCGATGGCGGTCCGCTGCCAAGCGGTCATGTGGCATGCGCTCCCTTCGTGAGCACAGCTTCGGCAGCCTCGGCGACAAGGGCGTCGAGGCCGGCCGGGATCGGCTTGCCGGCCGCCAGGTGACGGTGAACGGCGCCAAACGGGATGTCGATGATCGCCAGCCCGGCCCGCCGCAGCCCGGTGCGGCCTGCCGAGTGATAGAGCCTTCGCGAATAAGTGCGAAGAGCAGCCAGCAGCGGAGGGTTCAAGCCGGCGGAACGGGTGAGCCACGGCTCTGGCAGGTCGACGGCGACGAAATCCACGTCGCGGTACAGCAGCAGCATGCGAGCGGCCGGCATGTTCAGCCGCGACCACCGCAGCGTGTGCAAAGCCGCGTCCACCCCGGCCGCAACCGGCTCCGGCCCTTCCAGCGCCGCGATCAGCCCTTCCTGGAAACGCTCGACGGCACGAATCCACAGCTCGGCGGCCAGCACCGCCCGCGAGGGGAACCGGTGGTAGATCGATCCGACCGCGGCCCCGCTCGCCGACGACAGGCTCTCGACCGTCAGCGCGCGGGGCCCGCCCGCAGCCACCAGCCGCTCCGCGGCATCGAGCAACAGGCCGCTTGTGAACGCCGCCGTCCTGGCCATAGAGGAATCATACTAGAATAAATCCTCTATTTCAACGGCCAGGGAACTAGTCCCTGGCGCGCCCCAGAGATACCTGAGGTTTAAATGTGAATGAATGCGAGGAATGCAAGGGGCCTCATCGGGGAAAGGTAAAACCGACTGCGCCTGGCGGCACGGCACCGTCGCACTAGGTCCCTGGGCACTTCCGATCGGCTTGGCCTGCTGGCATCCACCGGCAGGGCACAACCTCTCGCCCCGGAGCTCAGATGAACCCACCAGCCGAGGACGGCGGCGGCCTCCCGACTGCGTTGGCCCAGGACCACGGAGAGCAGTCTGGCGCGGTCGGCGTGTCCCCGCGCCGGGCGCCCATCGACGGCTTCGCTGTGGCCAGCTTGATCTCGGGCATCCTGGCCCTGGTCCCGCTGGCCGTGATCTTCGGGCCGGTCGCCCTCTCCCGGATCGCCAGGACCGGCACCCGCGGCCGCGCCCTGGCCATCACCGGCCTCACGCTCGGCGGAACGTGGGCCATCGCCGCCGCCCTGGCCGTCGCCCTGATCATCACCCAGCGCCCGCCAGCCAGGCCGGTCGCACTGCCCAAGGTTTTCAGCCTGCGCACTGGCGAGTGCATAAATTCCGCCCCCAACGGAACCAGCGGGGTGCATGTGCTCGCCTGCGGCCACCCCCATGACGGCGAAGTGTTCGCCACCTTCCGGCTGGCTGGCCAGCACTACCCCGGTGCGGCCACGCTGCGGCAGCAGACGAACGAGGGCTGCGGGAGCCGGCTCAGCGGCTACATGGACCCGCAACTTTCGACGATGCTGAATGAGTCGTACGTCTATCCGAGTCCGGGAGCCTGGGCCGCCGGTGAGCGCACCGTGGTCTGCACTGTCCGCGGCACGAACGGCAAGCTCATTGGATCGGTCCGGACGATGCCCGGATAACGGGCGAATACCGGCTCAGCGGACCTCCTCGATTGCTCAGGCCC
>JAWWPY010000137.1:0-2597 GCA_033854735.1 Streptosporangiaceae bacterium
CCCTCGACCAGTCAGCCGGGGCGACGGGGCGGATCCAGCCGGGGCGACGGGGCGGGGTCAGCCGGGTGATTTCCCGGTGCGGGGTCAACCGGATGACTTCCCGGTTACCGGCGTACGCGGCTCGGGATGCTCAGCGGGCGAGAGGTGCGCGGATGACTGGGATGGGGTCGGTGTCACTGAAATCCGGAGCTGACCCCGGTCCTGGTGGCGGTCCTGGTGGTGGCCCTGGCCTCCCCGGGCGCCGTCCGCCCGAACCGGGGAAGCTGACCGGCGTGGCTGTGGATTGCGTCGTGGCCAGCCGCCAGAACGCGCCTACGCAGCCGATGATCAAGAAGGTCAGGCTGGCCGCCATCGCAAACGAGAAGGCGTCAAACGTCGCGAACGCCACGATGGGCACGGCTACCGAGGCGGCCAGGATCTGCCCCAGCTGCCGGGTCTCCGGATCGGTGGACAGGCGGCGGGCGTTGCGGGCACACATCCACCCGGTAATGAACAGCCCCAGCAGGGCGAGCAGGCCGATGAAGCCGATCTCGATTAGCGACAGCAGGTACTGGTCGTCAGTGAAGAAGTAGGTGGCCGGCAGGAACGTGCCGAATCCGCGGCCCAGCCACGGGTGCTGCTGGATGAAGGGAATGGCCGAGGAGAACGCGCCGGTCCGCGAGGTGCTGCTGGTGTCCGACCCGACCTGGCCGAACAGCGATCGGAACTCGCCGAGCAGGCCCGGAATGGTGGCGTACATCCCGGCTAGTGCCACCAGCCCGGCCAGGTAGGCGATGCGGCGATCCCGCTTCGGCCAGGTCGGCAGGACTACCAGGCTGGCCACGATGAGCGCGATAACCCCGGTCCTGGACACGGTCATCGGAAGCGCCGTGCCGATCAGTGCAACCTGCACCCACCGGCGCCGCCGCTTGCCGGGCGGCGCGAACCGGGCCCGGTGTACCGCGATCGGCAGGCAGATGGCCAGCACGCACGCCAGTTCGATCGGGTCGATGGCGGTCGCGGACGGCCGGTTAAGCTGATTCCTGGTCAGCAGGTCGGTGAACGGCGTCTGCGCGGTCAGCCCGGGAATCTGGATGTACTTCGCAGCATCCAGACCGGTGACGAACTGCGAGATGGCCAGCACGGACATGGCCGACGCGCCGAGGACGATCCGGCCGAGCAGCTTCTTCAGACGCTCCATGCTCGGGATGCCATCCGCGGCGACCAGCATGATGCCGAGCCAGCCGAGCATCAGGATCAGGCCGCGGTCGGCCCCGTTCTGCTCCAGTGACGGCAGCGTGCGACGGTTCGCCGAAACGTAGGCGGCGATGACGACGCAGGTAAACACCACCGCGGCGACCCGGACCGGCTGCCGCCCCCGGGCCAGCGCCAGCCCGGGGACCAGCAACGTAACCAGGTACAGGACGAGGAGCAGGCCGCCGAATATGGTGTCCGGGCCGCCGGCCCCGCCGAGCGGCCCGAAAGTCAGCGGCGACGGAATGACCATGAGCAGGAACGTGTAAAAGGTGAGCAGCGTGACCGCGTCGGTGCGGCGTAGGCCGGTATCGGAGCCGGAAAGCTCAATTGCCTGGGCGGTCACCGTGCGCTGCCTCCGGGAAGATCAATACAGT
This sequence comes from Streptosporangiaceae bacterium, assembly GCA_033854735.1. Classification (GTDB taxonomy): domain Bacteria; phylum Actinomycetota; class Actinomycetes; order Streptosporangiales; family Streptosporangiaceae; genus JAWWPY01. The sequence goes on from JAWWPY010000137.1 coordinate 1,611, forward strand.
ACCGATCAGAACTGCGCGGATCGCAGGAGTGCGGACCCATCGACCCCCCCGGTTTCCGGCACGGCGCTACCCGGCAGCTCAGCTCCCGCCGCCGACCAAAGCTCGCACCAGATTACTGCGTGATACCGGATCATCCCGGGGAAACGCGGAGATAGGGGACGCACTGGTCACGGCGGCCGCCGCCGGTCTCACTGCGGCAGCAGCCGGTCCGAGCAGCCGAGCTCGCCGGGCCGCAGCGACGGCCTGAGCAGGGCGGTAATGGCGAACCGCGACTGCGGGTGGCCCCGCGCCACCCAGGTCAGCTCGCTGGCGATGGTGAGCCAGAAGTAGCACCAGGAGGCGAGCACACCGTGACGCCGCCGGTACAGGCGCACCCGGTTGATGATCTGCATGGCGTGGGTCTTGTCGTTGCGGCCGGACGCACCGCCGATATGCTCCGCCACCGAGCGGGGCTCGTAGCGGGTCAGCAGGCCGAGATCGCGGGCGCGCAGCGAGAAGTCCGTCTCCTCCGAGTACAGGAAGAACGACTCGTCCCAGCCACTGAGCTTGTCGAAGCATTCCCGGGAGATCAGCACCACGGCGCCCTGAGCCCAGTCGACCACATGCGGGTACGTGTACTCCGCCGGGCTGGCGATCCGCTCGGACACGGCGGATAGCCCGGTCTTTTCCAGTCCGGCCGCGCGCAGCAGGGTGGGCGTGCGGCGCAGCGACGGCTCCAGGGCGCCGTCCGGGGTGCGGAGCTGCGGCACCACGATCCCGGTACCGGGCTCCTGCAAGGCCTCCACGAGCGGCACCACCGAGTGCGGGGAGAGCCGCACGTCGGGGTTGAGCACCAGGATCGCGCTGGCCGGGCCCGCCTCACGGACTCCCCGGTTGATGCCCGCGGCGTACCCCACGTTGGCTGACCGCACCACCCGGCAGTCCGCCCGGGCGGCGGCCAGGTCCGCGGTTCCGTCGGCGGAGCCGTTGTCCACCACCACCACCTCG
>JAWWPY010000138.1:0-40899 GCA_033854735.1 Streptosporangiaceae bacterium
CGGGGCCGCCCGCCTGCGGGCTTTGCTGGATTCTGGCCAGACCATCGTGGCGCCTGGGGCGTTCGATCCGCTGGCCGCCCGGCTCGTAGAGGAGGCCGGGTTCCCCGCGGTATACATGACCGGGTTCGGGACTTCTGCAGCACTGATCGGGCGGCCGGACGTGGGCCTGCTGACGATGACCGAGATGGCCGATAACGCCGGGCGGATCACCGCTTGCGTCGACATCCCGGTGATCGCCGATGCGGACACGGGCTACGGCAATCCGCTCAACGTGATCCGGACCGTCGGCGCCTACGAGGCGGCCGGGGTGGCCGGGATCCACATCGAGGATCAGGTAGCCCCGAAGAAGTGTGGGCACATGGCGGGGAAGCTCGTCATCCCGGCCGAGGAAATGGCACAGAAGGTCCGGGCCGCGGTCGACGCCCGGACGCAGCCCGAGTTCGTGATCATCGCCCGGACTGACGCGCGAGCGGTGGAGGGCCTGGAGCGAGCGCTGGACCGGGGACGGATGTACCGCGACGCCGGGGCCGACGCCCTGTTCATCGAGGCCTTGCTGACCGAGCGGGAAGCCGAGGAGGCGATCCTGGCTTTCCCGGATGTGCCCCTGCTCTTCAACTGGGCCGAGGGAGGCCAGACCCCGCCGATCGGCCTTGACCGGCTGACCGAGCTGGGATACCGGATCATCATCTTCCCCATCAGCACGTTGCTCGCGGCAACAGCCGCGATGCGCCGGGTACTGCGGGAGATCGCCCAGGCCGGCACGCCTGCTGCGGCGATGAGCGAACTGCCAGCGTTCGCCGAGTTCCTGGATTTCATAGGACTGCCCGAGGTGCGCGAGGCCGAGCGGCGGTACACCGTGAAAGACGAACACAGTGGATTTTAACGCGGCGGATTTTAACGCGCCCGGAAAATGAGCGGGGCGCTGGCGGCCAGCAGATTCCGGGCCATGGACACGAATGTCGCGACGCGGTAATGTTAAAGCGTTGCTCCGGACCCCGGCAGCTGCGCTCGGCCAATAATGGCGAGAACAGTTCAGGACCCGGAGTTTTTTTGTCAGGTAGGACCGGCTGCCCGCGCACGTCAATTGGTTAGTGGCTGAGGAGTCGGTTGTGAGCGTCATCGCATGCATCGTTCTCGGCGTTGTCGCAGGCCCGGTGCCCGCGATCCGCCACCAGACGGTCCGCCAGTGAACGGGCTGCCCCAGCCTGCGGGTGGGCGGCGGGTGATGCGCACCGGCACGTGCATCACGCTGATCGCGGTCGGGGCCATCCTGCGGTTCGCCATCACGTCGTCGGGTTCCTCCCACGGCCTGAATGTGCACACCGTGGGCGTCATCCTGATACTTGTCGGGGTACTGGGCCTGGTGCTGTCGCTGGTGGTGTGGGGCCCGCTGAACCCGGCCCGGCGGCGCCGTGGCCAGCCGGTCGGCTACCACGACGGGCTGCCTCTCGTCGAGGAGCGCCGCGTCTACACCGACCAGCCGGTCGTCGAGGGGCGCAACGTCTACCGGGACCAGGTGCCGGTCGTCGAGGAGCGCAACGTCTACCGGGACCAGGTGCCGGTCGTCGAGAAGCGCCGTGTCTACCGCGACCAGCCCCCGCTGTAAGACCAGACCAGCCGGCCGCGATTAGCCCTGGGGCTGTGAAATCCGCGACGCCCTGATTCGGCTGCCCATCAACTGGTGGAAATGAGCTTTTCGGCCCCGGACTTGACGCGTTGCGGACGGGGTTTGGCCAGGCGGCAATGCAGCGTGATGGCGCCGCTGGACACGGCCGCCCACCCGCACCACACGGAGGCGAACCCGGAAACGGTGAGCCGGGCAATGATGACGACGGCGACCAGGTTGACGATGCCGAAGATAGCGACGTGCCGGTAGCCCGACAGCAGGAGCGGCCCGCACACGGCGACTACATACAGAGCGACGATCAGGAAGCCATCAGTCAAACGGATGCTGTAGGACAGGTGATACGGCGCGAGCCGCACACCCATCGGGCCACGGACCATCGCCGCGAACAGCACCGCGGCGACCGCGAGCCCGATCGACGCGAACGGCGCCATCAGCCACTTCCGCCGCTTCGTCGGTTCGAGCGCGATGACGGCGAAAGGTATGAACACCGGCAGCACGACGAAGGCGATCAGCAGGTAGGCCCAGAGCGCGGCGTCGCCGATTCCACGCGGCACGTGCCCCTGGAGCCACAGCCAGACCAGCGCCTCGATGAACTGATGCGCGCCGAGCAGCAAGGGAACCCAGGCCAGCGCGAGGAACTCGCGACGCTGGCGGACGTGGCGGACGGCGTCGACGCCGATGGCACAGATCAGCACCCCGCCGACGATGTCAGCCTGGGGCGAGAAGCACACGTCGCATCATCCCCCCGCTTCACTCCGTTATGCCCCGATGGACGCAACGTATTCGGTTGGTTCCTATATTCGGGCCATCCGCCGCGCTAGCGGAACTAACCGCCGAATCCAGATGGCAAAAGAGGGCGGTCAATTTCGCCTCCGGCCAGAAGATCCAGTAACGCAACGAGACGGCCTGGCTCCTCGCCGCTCACGGGTTCCGGGTGCCCACGGCCGCCGACCCGCAGCTCACTGGCCTGGCCGAACCGTGGCCGGCGGGCACCGGATTGGGCGAATCGATTGATTTCTCAGCAATTCCTAATTTATCCTGCCCCGTGTTCGGAGAGTGAATGCCTAGGGGGGGTTTGTGATGATACGTCCGTTTGCTCGACTACGCCTCGTGGGGATGGTCGGCGTGGCTGCTCTGATCGCCGCGGCCTGTTCGAACGGCGGTGGGACCGCAGCCCCGACCGGTCTCGAGAAGACAAACCTGACGGTCGCGGCTGTCCCCGCGCTCGACTCGGCCGGCCTGTACATCGCACAGCAGCGCGGGCTGTTCGCGGCCGAGGGCCTGCACGTGACGATCGTGCCCGCCATCAGCAGCGCCACAGTGATCGCGGCCCAGCGGGCCGGCAAGTACGACATCACGGTCGGCGCCTATGTCGCCTACATGATCGCGGACGCAACACAGCACGCCAACCTGCGCGTACTCGCCCCGGGATCAGACATGGCCCCGCTCACCCAGGAGGTGATGATCGCGGCTGGGTCATCGCTCCTGAGCGTCGCCGGGCTCAAGGGCAAGAAGATCGGCGTGAACGCGCTGAACAACATCGGCACCCTGATGGTCAGCGCGCTGCTCGCCGACAACGGTGTATCGCCCAACGACGTGACTTTCGTTCCCATCCCGTTCCCGGCCATGGCCGCCGCCCTCAAGGCGCACACGGTGGACGCCGCCTGGCTGCCCGAGCCGTTCATCACCGGCGCGGAAGAGTCCATCGGCGCCAGGTCACTGGCCGATGTCGACCAGGGCGCCACGCAGAACCTCCCGGTCAGCGGGTACATCGTGACCCAGCCCTGGCTGGACAAGTACCCGAATACCGCGGCGGCCTTCCGCCGCGCCGTCCTCCGGGCCCAGTCGATCGCCAACAGCAATCTCGCCGCGGTCCAGAACGGCATGGTGGCCTACGGGGGCGCGTCGCGGACGACGGCACAGATCGCGGCGGACCCCACCTACCCGCTGCGGTCAAACCCAGCGCTGCTCCAGCGGATCGCTCAGTTGATGGAGCAATTCGGGATGACCCAGCAGGTCTTCAACGCCCCGTCGATGGTCCGCGGCTGAGAACAGCTGGAACCGCTGAGAACGCCTGACCGCCTGGGACCGGGCCGCCGGGGCGATCCGGGCCGCTGACCGCCTGGGAACGGGCCGCCGGGGCGATCTGGGGCCGCTGACCGCTAGAGATGCTTGCCGCCGTCCACGGTGATGACGGTCCCGGTCGCGATGCGCAGGTGGGTCACCACGCCGATGATCGCCACGGCCACGTCGTCCGGGTGCACGAGCACGCGCAGCGGCGTGCCCGCGGCCTGCTTCTCGATCGCGGCGGAGTCGCGGCCCGGCACGAATCCGGTGTCGACCGCGGCCGGGGCCACGGTGAGCACCCGCGCTTCCGGTGCGAGCACCCGGGCCAGCGACATGGTCATCGTGTCCACCGCGGCCTTGGCCCCGCAGTAGGCGATGTTGCTGCCCAAGCCGGTGCTCGCCGCGATGGACGAGACCGTGACGGCCACCGAGTCACCACTGCTGCGCAGGAGCGGCGCGAAGGCCCGGACGAGGGCGAACGCGCCGCGCACGTTGGTCGCGAGCACCCGGTCGATCGTCGCGTCGTCCAGCGCGCCGAGATCAGCGTGCGGCACCGCGGCGGTCCAGCCAGCGCAGTTGACCAGGACGTCGCAACGGCCATGCCACCCGCGGACCGCCTCGGCCGCCGCACCGATAGCGGGGGTGTCGTCGACCGAAAGGCGCAGCGCCGCATGCCCCTCTCCCGGCAGCGAGGCGGCGAGGTCGGCGGCCCGCTGGCGGCCGCGGTGATAGCCCACCACCACCGTGGTGCCCGCATCGGCCAGCCGCCGCGCGGTGGCCGAGCCGATGCCGCCGCTCCCGCCCGCGATCACGGCCACCCGGCCAGCCAGGTCGTAGGGGCCCAGGCCTCCCCGGCGCATTTCGATCACCACACCACTCCTTCATCCTCGCGGCGGCAGTCAGCGTTGAGCGTCCGTTGAGTAAATGATCTTATTGATCAGCTGAATAGCGGGCCTCTCGGCCTTCTCGAGCGGCTGGCCGAGCGGTGCCGCCGGTATGGCCGAGCCGTTCGCCCGAGGCAACAAACTTAGGCAAACAATAGATTTTCTGGCAATTCCTCATTTACTATTCCCCTTAGTTCAAGGGTGAACAAATCGGGGGGTTTTGTCATGATAAGTCCAATAAGACGGCTGCCTGTCGTGGGGGCGATCGCAGTGGCGGCCGTGCTCGCCGCGGCGTGTTCGGGTGGGGGCGGGTCCGCGACGCCCACCGGCGTCGAGAAACCAGATCTCACGGTGGCCACCATCCCCACGCTCGACAACGCGGGCCTGTACGTCGCGCAGCAGCGCGGGCTGTTCGCCGCCCAGGGCCTGCACGTGACGCTCGACTCAGCCACCAGCGGCTCCGTGATGTTCGCGGCCCAGCTGACCGGCAAGTACGACGTCACCGTGGGTGCCTACGTCTCCTCCATGCTCGCGGACGCGCTACATCACGCCGACCTGCGGATTATTGCCCCGGCATCCTCGGTAGCGCCGCTCAGCCAGGAGGTGGTGGTCGCGCCCGGCTCGCCGATCCAGACCGTCAGCGACCTCAAGGGAAAGAAGATCGGCCTCAACGGGCTGACCGGCATCGGTATCGTGATGGTCAGCGCACTGCTGTCCGACCACGGCGTACCGCTCAACAGCGTTCAGTTCGTGGTTATCCCGTACCCGAAGATGGCCGCCGCTCTCAAAGCGCACACGGTGGACGCCGTGCAGATCCCCGAGCCGTACCTCACCGGCGCGGAAGAGTCGATGGGCGCCATGGCTATCGCCGACGTTGACCAGGGCCCGGCCCAGAGCCTCCCGGTCAGCGGGTACACAGCGACCCAGGCGTGGCTGGACAAGTACCCGAGAACCGCGGCGGCCTTCCGCCGCGCCGTCCTGGCGGCCCAGTCAATCGCCAACACGAACCTCGCCGCGGTCCAGGACGCCATATCGACCTACGGGGACGCGTCGCTGGCCACCGCGCGACTGGCGGCGCCCCCCACGTTCCCACTGCAGACGAACGCGCGCCTGCTCCAGCGCGTCGCCGACCTGCTAGAGCAGTTCGGGCTGACTCAGCAGGTCTTCAACGCCTCCTCGATAATCCGCGGCTGACCCCCGGGCCAGCACCGCCGCAGGTCAGCGTTGACCATCCGGCGAGCCAATGATCTTATTTGTCAGATGACCAGTTACGTGCCGTCGGCCGCGGGCGAGGGTGCCGGCGGCCTGGACGGCTACCGTTACCAGGCAGGCTTCGGGAACGAGCTGGCCAGCGAGGCGGTCGCCGGGGCGCTGCCCGCGGGCCGCAACTCACCGCAGCGCGCCCCACTGGGCCTGTACGCAGAGCAGATCAGCGGCACCGCGTTCACCCAGCCGCGGGCGGTCAACCGGCGCACCTGGGCCTACCGGATCATGCCGTCGGCCGCTCACCCGCCCTTCGCCCGCATCGGCGACGGGGCCCTGCGCAGCGCCCCGTTCGATGAGATCGAGCCCGATCCGAACCGGCTGCGCTGGGACCCGCTGCCCTGGCCCGCGGGTCCCGTTGATTTCATCGACGGCCTCTACACGGTCGCCGGCAACGGCGATACCAAGATACGCAACGGCATGGCCGTCCATCTGTACGCGGCGACCAGTTCAATGAACCGCCGCTATCTCGTTGACTCCGATGGGGAACTGCTGTTCGTCCCGCAACTCGGTCCCGTTGTGCTGCACACCGAACTGGGTCCGCTGCGGGTGGCACCCGGCGAGATCGCCGTGGTCCCCCGGGGCATCAGGTTCCGCGTCGACCTGCCCGACGGGCAGGCTCGCGGCTACCTGTGCGAGAACTACGGAGCGGCGTTCACGCTGCCTGAGCGGGGGCCGGTCGGCGCGAACGGGCTGGCCAACGAGCGTGACTTCCTGGCGCCGGTAGCTGCCTTCGAGGAGCGCGGCGAGGCAGCACAGGTGGTGCAGAAGTTCGGCGGCCACCTCTGGGCGGCGGATTACGACCATTCCCCGCTGGACGTCGTCGCCTGGCACGGCAGCTACGTCCCGGTCAAGTACGACACCGCGAACTTCATGGTCATCGGCACGGTCAGCTTCGACCATCCCGACCCGTCGATTTACACGGTGCTGACGTCGCCGACCGAGACTCCCGGCCTGGCCAACGTGGACTTCGTGATCTTCCCGCCGCGATGGCTGGTCGGCGAGGACACGTTCCGGCCCCCGTGGTACCACCGCAACATCATGTCGGAGTTCATGGGCCTGGTGCACGGTGTGTACGACGCCAAGGCCGAGGGCTTCCTGCCGGGCGGGGCCAGCCTGCACAACACCTTCACCTCGCACGGCCCGGACGCCGAGACGTTCGCCAGGGCGAGCAGCGCGGAGCTCCGGCCGCAGAAGGTCGACGGCACCCTGGCGTTCATGTTCGAGAGCCGCTGGATGATCATCCCGACGCGGCAAGCGATGCAGGCTGCGCACCGGCAGACCGGCTACGACGCCGTGTGGGACGGGCTGACCCCCGCGTTCGCGGCCCGTGGCGAGGCCCAGTGACGGCCGGATCGCCCATGATCGGATCACCGGTGGTTGGGTCAGGGGCCCATCGTGTCCTCGTCCTGCACGGCTGGTTCGGCTCGGCGCTCGGCTGGGGCTCACTGCCCGGTTACCTCGACGGGACGACCTGCACCTATGCCTTCATGGATCTGCGCGGCTACGGCAGGCGCCAGCAGGTGAGCGGCGAGTTCACCATGGAGGAGGCGGCCGCCGACGCCATCGAGCTCGCTGACCAGCTCGGATGGGACCGTTTCTCGCTCGTCGGGCACTCGATGAGCGGCGTGGCCATCCAGCTCGCGGCATTGCAGGCACCGGACCGGGTACGCCGGCTGGTCGGCATCAACCCGGTCCCGGCGACCGGGGTGCCGCTCGACGCCGCCGGGTGGGAACTGTTCTCCGGCGCCGCGGCCAGCAGCGACAACCGGGCGGCGATCATCAGCTTCTCAACGGGCGCCCGGCCGTCCAGCGCCTTCGTCTCCTCGGTGGTACGGCACTCGCTGGAAAACTCAACCGTCGAGGCGTTCGGTGCCTATCTCCCGTCGTGGGCGAAGGCGGACTTCGCCGACCGGGTGCGGGGCCGCGAATCCGCGGTCAAGGTCATCGTGGGGGAGAACGACCCCGCACTGCCCGGGCAGCTGATGGAGGAGACCTGGCTGACCTTCTATCCCCACTCTGAGCTGGAGGTACTCCGGGGCGCCGGGCACTACCCGATGCTGGAAACGCCGGTGGCCCTCGCGACCTCCATCGAGGAGTTCCTGGGACGGGGATAGCCGGTCAGAGCAGCCAGCGGTAGTGGGCGATGATCTCCTCGTCCGATTTGCCGTCGGCGATCCCGATCTCGGCGCGCCGGGACGCCGCGAAGGTGGTGATCAGCTGATCACCCGCGGCGGCCCGCAGTTCGTCGCTGGCCTCCAGCGCCTTCAGCGCCTCGCCCAGCGTGGTCGGCAACCGGACGGCCTGGTCCGCCTGCGGGTGCCCGGGCGCGCCCGGGTCGCCGCTGACCGTCTCGGGCAGGCTGGCCTGGCGGTCAGCGGCGGCCAGCGCGACCGCCATGACCGCGCCGGTCAGCATGTACGGGTTGGCACTGCAGTCGAAGCACTTGAGTTCCACGTTCGCCGTGCCCGGGTCCGACGGGCTGGCCTCGATGAACCGGACCGCGGCCTCCCGGTTCTCCTTCCCCCACACCTGATAGGCCCCGGCCCACCTGGACGGAGCCAGGCGCAGGTAGGACGAGGGCATCGGCGCCCCGATCGCGAGCAGCGCGGGCAGGTTCTCCAGCAGCCCAGCGATGATCGACTCGCCCCGTTCGGTCAGGCCGTAGCGGCCGTCACCCCCGGCGAGCATGTTCCGGCCGTCGGCCCAGAAGCTGGCGTGCAGGTGGCCGCCGTTCCCGACGTTGTTGGTCAGCACCGCGGGGGCGAACGAGGCCCGCAAGCCGTGCTGGGCGGAAACCGCCGAGATAATCAGCTTCACCAGGACGTTCGTGTCCGCCGCCGACACCGGGTCCTGGGCGGCCACCGAGACCTCGAACTGCGCCGGGCCGAACTCGGGATGGATCTGCTCGACGCGGACCCCCGCGGCTTCCAGGCTGCCGAGCACGTCGCGGACGTAGTCGGCCGCGCCGAGAAGCCGGGCCAGCCCGTAGCCAGTGCCGCCCACGGCGGGCTGGAAGTCGTCGGCATCCCGGCCGACCATCCACTCGACCTCGAACGCCATCAGGGCGCTGATGCCCTGGCCCAGGCCCGCGGCGACCTGCGCCCGAGCGAACGAGCGCTGGCATCCGGCATAGACGGTGCCATCCTGGTGGAACCGGTCCCCCGGAGCCCAGGCCCAGCCGTCCGGGGCCGGCAGCACAGCGAGACGGTCCAGGTCGGGGACCATCCGCAGATCCCCGTCCGGCGTGTCCAACGGCGACGCGGCGTCGATGCCGCCGTCGCTGGTGAACGCGTCGATCACCGGCGAGAATCCCAGGCCCGACCGGGCCGCCCGGGCCAGCCCGCTCAGCGGGACGGCCTTGACCCGCGCGGCGCCGCTGTGATCGACGTAGGTGGTCGCGACACCGGTGATCTCGCCCGCGAGCTGGCGCTCGAGAGCCTGCCCCCGGCGCTCGTCCGAGGCGCGCTCCTCCTCGCCGCGGGATCGGCTGTACGGCCGTGGCATGTCATTACTCCTTCGCGGTAGACACCACCGGGGTCGGCTTACCCAGTCCCTCGGAGCGGGCCAGCAGCTCGCCCGCCCGCCGCGTCGCGGCGGGCCGGGCCAGCACCCAGATAATCCCGATCGCGAACCAGGCGACAGCCACCGAGGGCCCCCACCACGCAACGCCGGCCGGCAGTGGCCAGACATTCCGGAAGAGGGTGTAGCCGAGGACGATTATGCCAAGGACCGGGATCGCGATCTCCCACTTGCGCACGGTCGTCGGCCCGGAGAAGAACACCAGCCGCACCATCCCGATGGTGGCGAGCACGTAGACCACCAGCAGGATGAGCGTCCCGATCGTGCCTGCCTCGAGGAACAGCGTGAACGGGTCACCTCGGAGGATGAACCACGTGAAGGCGATCACGACGTAGACACCCAGCGCCACGGCCCCCGTCGAGGTGGTCGGTGTCCGGCGTCGCGGCGAGACCTCGCTGAGGCGGGTGGGCAGGACGCCGTCCCGGCCCATCGCGAAGATGAGGCGGGACGCACCGACCGCGCACGCCAGGGCGCATCCGAACGCCGAGATCATCGCCCCGGCCGTGATGATCGTGCCCAGCCACGAGGCGACGTAGGAGGTGCCGAGATCACCGATCAGGGATGTCGAGTTGATGAACGTCGTGACGCCCTTGGCTGATGTCCCGAAGCCCATGACCTCGACGGCGGTCACCACGAAGAAGTAGACCCCGCCGAAGACCGCGACACCGAGGATGGCCCGCGGGATGTCCCGGTTGGGATGCTTGGTCTCCTCACCGAGGGTGGACGCGGCCTCGAAGCCGGCGAAGGACAGGAAGCCGAAGACGACACCGAGGAAAACCGTGGACAGCGGCGTGCCGGAGGGGAGGCGCAGCACTGACCAGTCGACACCGAGCCCGTGCGGGGCACTATGGCCCGCGAGCTTCCCGAACACGATCGCGATCACGATCACGATCAGCGCCACGGTGATGGCTTCGGCGGCCAGCAGCAGCCGGGTGCCGCCCCGCGCCGGGGTGATGGCGATCGACCAGACCAGTAGCATCCCGATGGCCCCGAGCAGGAACCCGGACCAGGTCGGCGGGTTCTTCCAGACCCCGAGCGCGTTGAGGAAGTTGGAGGCGAACCGGCCGCCGGCCATCGAGGTGGTCACCGCGTAGAAGGTGTACGTGCCGGTGAGGGCCCAGCCGGAGATCACGCCCGCGCGCGGGCCCAGGGTCGCCCCGACGAACCCGTACACCGAGCCCGAGTGGTGGAACCGCTGGGTCAGCCGGACAAACGTGTAGGCGACCAGCAGCACGCCCACGAACGCGAGCGCGAAGGCCAGCGGCACCGCGCGGCCGACTGTCGTCGCGGTTCCCTGCGGATTGATGCTCGCCGCCATCGACGGCGCCATCAGCGCCAGGGAGATGCCGATGGCCTCCCAGACGCTGAGGTTGCGGTGAAGCTTTAGCTGCCCACTCTCTCTGGTCTTGACCGCCATCCGCCCGGGCACCTCCTGCTGGCGGCGGCCGAGGCGCCGCTGCTTGTCCTGCACCGGCCAGGGGGCCCGGCCGCTGCTTGTCCTGCACCGGCCAGGGGCCCAGCCGCGCATTTCCTACCTCAATCTAGGACGTAGCCGCATACGAGGGCTAGGGGAACCAGGACCACTCGATCTCATGAGCAACTCTGGCCAGCCGGCGGATCGGGTCGCGCCGGAACTAGAACACGTTTCACTTTCTGTGGCTAGAATCGGCTCCGTGCCCGGACCAGCCCGCACCGCAGTCGTCACCGGAGCCGCCAGCGGCCTGGGCCAGGCCAGCGCGGAACGTCTCGCCCGCGACGGGGTCCACGTGGTCAGGCTGGACATCGCGCCCGGAGCTGACGTCCAGCTCGACGTCACCGACGCGGCGGCCGTCAGGGCGGCCGCCGGGCGCATCGGCCCGGTCGACATCCTGATCAACAGCGCCGGGGTCATCGGCCCGAGCAGGCCGCTGTGGGAGATCGCTGACCATGAGTGGGCCCGGACCATGGCCGTCAACGTGACCGGCACCTTCAACCTCTGCCGTGCCTTCGTCCCGCGGATGCGATCACGGGGCTGGGGCCGCATCGTGAACCTGGCCAGCATGGCCGGCAAGGACGGAAACCCGGAACTCTCCGCCTACTCGGCCTCCAAGGCCGCGGTCATCGCCCTGACCAAGTCCCTCGGCAAGGAACTGGCCACGACCGGGGTCCTGGTCAACGCGGTGGCACCGGCGGTCATCGAGACGCCCCTGCTCGCCACCACGTCGCCCGAGGTGCTCGCCCATCTCATCAGCCTGATCCCGATGCGCCGGCTGGGGCGCGCGGAGGAGGTCGCCGAACTGGTGGCGTGGCTCGCCTCGGACAAGTGCAGCTTCTCCACCGGCGCGGTCTACGACATCAGCGGCGGCCGCGCCACCTATTGACCGGTGGCGCGTTGACCGGTGGCGCGTTGACCGGTGGCGCGTCGGCGCCGGCGCCCACTGCTGGCCGGCCGTCTCAGTCGTAGATGATGATCTGCCGGATGACGTCGCCTTGACCCAGGGCGGCCAGGGCGTGGTCGATATCATCCAGTTTCAGCCGCTGCGTGATCATGCCCTCGAGGTCCAGGCGGCCAGCCCGCCACAGGTTGAGCAGCCGGGCGTAGTCGCGCCGGACGTCGGCCGAGCCGTAGAGCGAGCCGAGCACCTTCTTGGCGTCGAAGAACAGCTCGAACGGGGTGAACTCGACCTGCTGGTCGGGGCGCCCCGCGCCGACCACGACGACGGTCCCGCCCCGGCGCGCGGCCGTCCACGCGGTCCGGATCGTCTGCGGGGTGCCCACCACCTCGAAGACGTAGTCGAAGCCTTCCCCGCCGGTCAGCTCGGCTGACAGCCCGCCCAGGTCGTCGGGGTAGACGGCGTGGGTGGCACCGAAGCGGCGGGCGGCCTCGTGCTTGGACTCGGCGGTGTCGACGCCGACGATGACCGCGGCTCCGGAGAGGCGGGCGCCCTGGATCGCGGCGATCCCCACTCCCCCGCAGCCGATGACCGCGACGGTCGAGCCCGGCTCGACGCGCGCCGTATTGATCACTGCGCCCACGCCGGTCATCACGCCGCAGCCGACCAGCGCGGCCACCTCGTAAGGCACGTCGGCCGCGATCTTCACGGCACCTTCCCGCGGTACCACCATCTCCTCAGCGAAGGCGCCGCAGCCGCTGAACCCGAAGACCGGGGTGTCGCCCACGAGGAACCGTGGCTCCATGTAGGCCGCGATCATGTGGGTCATGCACAGGTGCGGTTCACCGCGCAGGCACGAGGGGCAGGTGCCGCACGGCGGCAGCCAGTTGGCGATGACCCGGTCCCCGGGGGCCAGGTCGGTGACGCCGTCACCGACGGCGATCACATCGCCTGCGGCCTCGTGCCCGAGTATGGCCGGCACCGGCTGGGGTAGCCCGCCGTTGCGCGCGGAGAGGTCGGAGTGGCACACCCCGGCCGCCCGGATCCGGATCCGCACCTGACCCGGTCCCGGGCCCACGGCCACGACATCATCGCGGATATCCATCTTTTCGTCGTCGATCGAATGGAGGACTGCGGCCCGCACGACCCACCTCCGGTCTCGCCCAATGTGAGGGGATTACTGCGGATAAAGTAGAACAGGTTCTATCGCGGTTCCGCAAGGTAGCCGGGCCACCGACCGAGCAAGCGTTAGGGAGGTCAGCGCGGAACTGCGATAATGATGGCGTGAGCGGCACGAGGAAGAACCAGGCCGGTGGCCGGAACGGGCCCGCGGGCACCGCGGCGAACGGATCGGCCAGCACCAGGCCCGCGAGCACCAGCTCCGCGGGCACCATAACCGCCGACGGAACCGTGCGGTCGGAGCGCCGCGCCCATATGGTCCTGCTCGCCGGCGAGCTTTTCGCGCAGAAGGGCTATCGCGCCACGACCGTCCGCGAGATCGCGGATGCCGCCGGGATCCTCTCCGGCAGCCTGTACCACCACTTCGACTCCAAGGAGTCGATCGGCGATGAGATCCTGTCGAGTTTCATCAACGAGGTGCTGGCCGACTACCGGGCCGCCGTCGCCTCGGCCGGGAACCCCCGCGCCGTGCTCGAGCAGATCGTGCACTCGACCAGCCGCACCCTCTCCCGGCACCGGGCCGCCCTGGCCATGCTGCAGAACGACTGGAGCTACTTCAGCACTCAGCCCCGGTTCGCCTACCTGCGCAAGGCCCTGCGGGAGATCGAGCGGATCTGGATCTCCCAGCTTGAGCTGGGCAAGAAGTCCGGCGCCTTCCGCGCCGACCTGGACGCGAAGCTGACCTACCGGCTGCTCAGGGACGTCCTGTGGATCCCGGCCCAGTGGAGCTGGACCGGCGGCTTCAGCGCCGACCACGTGGTGGACGGACTGCTGCGCCTGATCTTCGACGGGATCGCCGCCACACCCGGCTGAGCCGGTCATAGCCAGCTGTGGCTTCCCAGCACGGGCTGTTACTCTCAGCCCAAGCAAGCGTTTGGTTTAGGGATCGGGAGGGGCCCATGGGCCGGCTCGACGGCAAGGTCGCACTGATCACCGGGGGCGCCCGGGGGATGGGCAAGTCGCACGTGCGCCACTTCGTGTCCGAGGGTGCGCGGGTCGTCTTCGGCGACGTGCTCGACGACCGGGGCGCGGCCGTGGCCGCCGGGCTCGGCGAGCAATCCTGCCGGTACCTACACCACGACGTGACCAGCGAGGCGGACTGGGCCACGGCGGTCGCCGTGGCGATGGACGCCTTCGGGGCGCTCGACGTGCTGGTCAACAACGCAGGCGTGCTGAAGTTCGGCAGCATCGCCGACATGCCGCTGGCCGACTTCCGGCGGATCCTCGAGGTGAACGCGGTCGGCTGCTGGCTGGGCATGAAGGCGGTGATCGAGCCGATGAGCGCCGCGGGCGGCGGATCGATCGTCAACATCTCCTCGATCGAGGGGTTCACCGGGGCGGCTGGCCTGTCCGCCTACAGCGCGAGCAAGTTCGCGGTCCGCGGGATGACCAAGGCCGCCGCCCGCGAACTCGGCCAGTTCGGCATCAGGGTCAACTCGGTCCATCCGGGCGGGGTACTGACCAGGATGATCATGGAGGCTGACGGGGGCGCCGAGCGCGACGGCGAAGCCTTTCTCCGCGCGATGCCGCTCTCCCGGTTCGCCAAGCCGGTCGAGATCTCCCGCCTCGTCGCCTACCTGGCCTCCGACGAGTCGTCCTACTCGACCGGCAGCGAGTTCGTGGCCGACGGCGGCATCCTGAGCGGCCCCGGCTACTGACCGACAGCGCTACTGACCAACAGCGCTACTGACCGACAGCGCTACCGACCGACAGCGCTACCGACCGACAGGGAGATCCCGGGCATGGACGAGGCGCTGACGCTGGACGGCAGGGCGGCCATCGTGACCGGCGCGGGAAACGGGCTCGGCCGGGCCGAGTCGCTCGCGCTGGCCCGGGCCGGGGCGCTGCTCGTCCTCAACGACCTGCCCGGAGACGCGGTGCAGGCCGTGGCGGAGGAGATCAGGGCGGCCGGCGGCCAGGCGGTCGTGTCCGCCGGGGATGTCGGGGACTGGCCGACGGGCCAGGAACTCCTGGCTGCCGCGCTCGATGCCTACGGCCACCTGGACATCCTCGTCAACAACGCCGGTGTGCTCAGGGACCGGATGATCTTCACCATGTCGGCCGAGGAATGGGACCTGGTCGTGCGGGTGCACCTGCGCGGTCACTTCGTGACGACCCGCTTCGCCACCGCCCACTGGCGCGATCAGAGCAAGCAGGCAGGCGGCCCGGTCTACGGCCGGATCGTGAATACCTCGTCCGAGGCGTTCCTGCTCGGCTCTTCCGGCCAGCCGAACTACGCCGCGGCCAAGGCCGGGATCGCGGCCCTCACCGTGGCCACCGCGCGCAGTTGTGCCCGGTACGGCGTCCGGGCCAACGCCATCTGCCCGCGGGCCCGCACGGACATGACGGCCGGCCTGATGGGCGCGCCGCCCGACGCAGCCGTGGACCCGCTCGCCCCGAAGCACGTCGCGCCGCTGGTGGTGTACCTGGCCAGCCCGGCGGCGGAGGGGATCAACGGCGAGGTGTTCGTGGTGCACGGCGGCGTCGCCGCGGTGATGGAGCCACCGAGGATCCGGGAGACCTTCCTGGCCGCTGAGCACGGCTCGGCCGATGGCATGTGGACGCTGGAGTCGGTGCACCGGGCGCTGAGCCCGGTGTTTGATTCGGGAGCGTCCGGCGCGGCGGCGTCCGCCGCCGCGGGCTTCGCCTGCGAGGACACGCTCGCCCTGGCCAGCGAGACCATCGGTTTCCCCCCGCCCGGCGGGGAGTCAGCCGGATGAAGCAACGTGACCGGGTCGCCATGACCGCCGAGGAGATCACGGCGTTCCTGGCGGAGTTCCGCAAGGTGCAGCTGGCGACGATCAACCAGGACGGAACGCCGCACCTGGTCGCCATGTACTACGTGATGCTGGACGGGCAGATCACGTTCTGGACCTACCGGTCCTCGCAGAAAGCCCGCAATCTGGCCCGTGACCCGCGGCTCACCTGCCTGGTGGAGACCGGCGAGCAGTACTTCGACCTGCGCGGCGTCCAGGTCCAGGGCACGGCGCGGTGCATCGAGGACCCGGCCGCCGTGCGGGAGATCGGCCGCCACATCGCCGTGGGGCTGGCCGACGCGACCGGCGACGCGCTGGAGGAGTACGTCGAGCACGCCGCCCGCAAGCGGTTCGGCTACGCCGTCGAGCCGCGGCTGGTCATTTCCTGGGACCACAGCAAGCTGCTGCCGGGCCCCGCGGGATCGTGATCAATAACGAGCCCGGACGTCACGGCACTGAGCGGATCTTCCAGACGAACGCGGAGCCGAGCACCGTGCTGGCGGCCACGGACAGATACAGAGTCGGGTACCCGCCGAGCTGGCTAACCAGCGGTGCGGCGATCGCTGGGGCCAGCACCTGCGGCCCGGAGTTGGCGATGTTGATGATGCCAAGGTCCTTGGCCCGCCCCGCCGCCGACGGCAGCACCTGGGTCACCAGCGCCTGGTCAACCGACAGGTACACGCCGAACCCCAATCCCATGATCGCGGCGGCGGCGATAGCGGCCGGCCACGATGGCCACAACGCGAGCATGATCGCAGAGACCGCCATGACCAAGCCGGACACCGTGACCGGCAGTTTGCGGCGGCCGCTGCGATCGGAGATCACACCGCCGGTCACCGCGGTGATCACGACCCCGGCCAGGTAGCTGAGGATGAGGATGACCAGGCCATCTTCGGCCTTGTGGCCGGGGAACAGCCGACTGTAGTGGATCCGGTCGCGCAAGAAGTACAGCAGGTAGAGCAGGGTCATCGCGTTGCCGAGATTGACCGCGAACCTGGTCATCCAGGCCCACGCGAAGTCGGGGTAGCGCCGCGGGCTCAGCCAGAAGGATCGGGCGAAGGCCCGCCAGCGCAATGGTGGCCGCCCGGTCCGTGGCAGGCGCGGGTCGGGCGTGGTGAGCGCGAAGGGCAAGGCGCAGACCACCACGAGCGCCCCGAGGAGCGCATAGCCGCCGTTGCCCGTGATCACCATGGTCACCAGCACCACGGCCAGCAGTACGCCGAGAGTCTGCGGGAGGCCGATCCAGCCCGACACCGCGCCGCGCTGTCGCACCGGGACATGGTCGGGGACGCCCGCCGCGAGGCCGGCCTGCATGGCGTTCAGCCCGGCCTGGGCCAGGCACCAGCCGACTACGACACCGACGATGGTGCGCTGGCCGGCCAGCAGGACAAGTGCGGCCGCGCCCGCCAGGGCACCGCACACGATCCACGGGCGCCGACGCCCGAACCGGCTCGTGGTGCGATCCGATAGCGCCCCGGCGACTGGGTTGGAGATCATCGCCACCACCGCGCCGATACCGGTCACCCAGCCGAGGGCGGCTACCTTGCTGCCGGATCCGGCGATCGCCTGGACCTGGTTGGGCAGCAGTACCGAGATCGGGCCGATGTACCCGAGATACAGCCCGAGATTGGCGAGCGCGATCAGCGCGACCCAGCGCCTCCCGACCCGCCGGGTCGGCTCGGCGGTAGGACTGCGCGGGCTGCTGACGGCCGAAGCCTCGGTCATGACGCCGCCCCCAACCGGCGCCTTACATCATTTCGTCGGTCGTGGGGAGCAGGACGGTCTTGAGCTCGGTGTACGACTCGATGGCGGTTCGGCCGCCTTCGCGGCCGAGGCCGGACTGCCGGTAGCCGCCGAAGGCCGCGTGCGGCTCCAGCTGGTAGCCGTTGATGCCGACCGTGCCGGCCCGGATGGCCTTGGTCATCCGCATCGCGCGTTTGATGTCGTTGGTCCAGACCGTGGCTGCGAGCCCGTACTCGGTGTCGTTGGCGATCCGGATGGCCTCGTCCTCGTCGGTGAACGGGATCACCGAGAGCACCGGCCCGAAGATTTCCTCCCTGGCGATGCTCATGTCGTTGGACACGTCGGTGAACAGCGTCGGCGCGACGAAGTTCCCCCCGGCCAGGTCGCCTTCGCTGCGGCCGCCGCCGCAGACCAGCCGGGCGCCGGCGGCCTGGCCCTCGGCGATCAGCCCCAGCACCCGGTCCATCTGCCGGGTGTTGATCAGTGGCGACGCCGTGACCGCGGGATCGAACGGGTTGCCGTAGCTGACCATGGTGGCGATCATCTCGGCCATCCCGAGGAACTCATCGGCCACGTCCCGGTGCACCAGCGCCCGGGTCTGGGCCAGGCAGACCTGCCCGGACAGGCCGAGGGTGACCGTGCCCATGGTGATCGCCGCGGCCGTGGACACGTCCGCGTCGGCGAACACCAGCGCCGGGCTCTTGCCCCCCAGCTCCAGGCTGACCCGCTTGAACCCGGCCGCCGCCGCGACCATGATCTTCCGTCCTACCGCCCGGCTGCCGGTGAACGAGAGCTTGTCGATCATCGGATGGTTGATCAGCGCGTCACCGGTCGGCTCGCCCGGGCCGGTCACGATGTTGAGCACCCCGGCCGGAAGCCCGGCCTCCTCCATCAGCCGGGCCAGGCGCAGCACCGCGAACGTCGCATACTCTGACGGCTTGAGTACGACGGTGCAGCCGGCCGCCAGGGCCGGAGCTACTTTCTGCGCGGCCAGCAGGATCGGCGCGTTCCACGGGACCACCGCGCCGACGACGCCGACGGGCTCGCGCAGCGTGAAGACCATGTGGTCGCCGCCCTGATAGGGCGGCAGCGTCTCGCCCGCCAGCTTGTCCACCCACCCGGCGTGATGGTCAAAGACATCGGCCACGAAGGCCGGCGAGGTCGCGTAGACGGAGCCGAAGCTCAGCGGCACGCTGTTGTCCAGCGCCTGCAGCGCGAGCAGTTCGTCGCCGTGCTCGCGGACCAGATCGGCGATCCGGCGCAGCACCCGGATCCGCTCGTTGGCCCGGGCCCGCGGCCAGGGCCCCTCGTCGAAGGCCCGCCGGGCCGCGCGGACGGCGAGGTCGACATCCTCCGGCCCGGCAATCGGGAAGGACGCCACCTCCTCGCCGGTAGCCGGATGACTGTGGCTCCAGGTCTGGCCGGACTGAGCCGGCCGCCACTCACCGTCGATCAGCATGGAGCCGTCGCGAAGACCTGCCTCGTCCCGGTGCGGCTTGATCGATGCGACCATGCTTTGCCCCTCGACTAGAACACGTTCTACTCGTTGGGAGGGTACACCGAACTCTCCAGCGCGGCCAGAAACGCCGGCCGCTCTCCGCCGCCGTGCAGCAGCAGGGCGGCGCCGCTGGCGTTGGACGCCTGCGGCGACGCCAGGAACAGGCACGCCCCGGCCACATCCTCGGGCGTCGCGATCCGCTGCAGCGGTACCGTGCCGGCCACCGCGGCGAGGCCGGCCTCGTTGCCGTACGCCGCGACGGCCGACTCGGTCATCACCAGGCTCGGCACCACGCAGTTGACCCGCACCTTCGGCGCCCACTCCACGGCCAGGCTGGTGGCCAGGTGGTGCAGGCCGGCCTTGGCCGCCCCGTAGGCGGCCGTGCCGGGCGAGGGCCGGGTACCGCTGACACTGCCGATCATGATGATGGACCCGCCGCCGGGCTGGCCCTGCATCACCGCGTTGGCGCTCTGGGCGACCAGCAACGGCGCGATGAGGTTCAGTTCGATCACCTTGGCGTGAAAGCGCGGGGACGCGGTGGCGGCATCCGCGGACGGGGACCCGCCAGCGTTGCTGACCAGCACGTCCACCCGGCCGAACCGGTCCATGGCCGTGGCCACGAGCCGCTCGGCCTGGTCCGGGTCCCGCACATCCGCGCGGACGAAGGCCGCGGCCCGGCCGTCGGCGGCCGGCAGCAGCGCAGCGTCCGCGGGCTCGTTCCGGCCGCACACCAGGACCCGCGCTCCGGCTCGCAGGAACTCGCGCGCGATACCTGCCCCGACGCCCCTGGTGCCGCCGGTGACGATGACGCCCTGGCCCGCGAAATCAGCGACCCGCATGGGCCTCATGTTAGGGTTTGTGACCAAGCAAACGCTAGGTCGAGCCAAGAGCACCGGGGCGGCGGCGATGGGGATCGAGGTGCGCGCCAGCGGCGGGGTCACCGAGGTGGTCATCGATTTCCCGCCGGTCAACGCGCTGCCGGCGCAGGGCTGGTTCGAGCTCGCCGACGCCGTTGCCTCGGCGGGCGATGATCCCGGCGTTCGGGCCGTTGTCCTGGCCGCCGAAGGACGCGGTTTCTGCGCCGGCGTGGACATCAAGGAAATGCAGCGAACTACGGGGCATGAGGCCCTGGTCGGCGCCAACCGTGGCTGCTTCGCCGCGTTCGCCGCGGTCTATGACTGCGCGGTGCCGGTGATCGCCGCGGTGCAGGGGTTCTGCCTCGGCGGCGGTGTCGGGCTGGCGGGCAACGCCGACATAGTGATCGCCGCCGACGACGCCACCTTCGGCCTGCCGGAGGTGGACCGGGGCGCGCTCGGCGCGGCCACGCACCTGTCCCGGCTGGTGCCGCAGCCGCTGATGCGGGCCATGGTCTACACCTGCCGCACGGTGACGGCACAGCAGCTGCTGAGTTTCGGCACGGTGCTCGACGTCATTCCGGCTCGCGACCTGCGCGCCGCCGCGATGGTCGTGGCCGCCGAGATCGCGGCCAAGGACCCCGCTGTCATCCGGCTGGCCAAGCAGTCCCTGAACGGCATCGACCCCGTCGACGTCAAGCGGTCCTACCGGTACGAGCAGGGGTTCACCTTCGAGCTCAACCTCACCGGCGTCTCCGACGAGGCGCGCCAGAAGTTCGTTGACGGCACGGCCACCGGCGGGCACCGGCGGTGATCACGTGACTGTCGCCGTGCTGAGCCCGGCCGATGTGGTGGGCGAACTTCGCCCGGGCATGACGATCGGGATCGGCGGCTGGGGATCCCGGCGCAAGCCGATGGCCCTGGTGCGCGCCATCCTGCGATCCGACCTCACCGACCTCACGATCGTCTCCTACGGAGGGCCCGATGTCGGGCTGCTGATCGCGGGCGGCCGGGTCCGCCGGGTCGTGTGCGGCTTCGTCTCGCTCGACACGATCGCCCTGGAGCCGCATTTCCGGCTGGGACGCCAGAACGGGACGGTTGAGCTCACCGAGCTTGACGAGGGCATGCTGCACTGGGGGCTGCTCGCGGCGGCGCACCGGCTGCCGTTCCTGCCGATCCGGGCCGGCCTCGGCTCCGATGTGCCGCTGGTGAACCCCGAACTGCGCACTGTGCGCTCACCGTACGCGGACAGCGAGGAGCTCATCGCGATGCCGGCCTTGCGGCTGGACGCCGCGCTGATCCACGTCAACCGGGCGGACCAGCGGGGCAACGGGCAGTACCTGGGCCCCGACCCGTACTTCGATGACCTGTTCTGCCTGGCCGCTGAGCGCGCCTTCATGTCCTGCGAGCGGATCGTGCCGACCGCGAACTTGCTGGAGTCCGGGCCACCGCAGAGCCTGCTGATCAACCGGGCCATGGTGCACGGTGTGGTGGAGACCCCGGGCGGCGCGCACTTCACCAGCTGCGTGCCGGACTACGGCCGCGACGAGGCGTTCCAGGCCCAGTACGCGGCGGCGGCCGCCGACCCCGACGCCTGGCAGCGGTTCAGGGCCGACTACCTGGCTGGCGACGAGGCCAGCTACCAGAAAGCTGTCCAGCAGTGACCTGTCCAGCAGTGACACTGGCGGAGGTCTGCGTGGTGGCGTGCGCTGAGGCATGGCGCGGCGACGGCGCCATCCTGGCCAGCCCGATGGGCCTGATCCCCACCCTGGGAGCGCGGCTGGCGCAGCTCACCTTCGCGCCGGACCTGCTCGTGTCCGACGGCGAGGCCTACCTGCTGGCACCCGGTGATCCAGTTCGCCCGCCGTCGCCCGGCGACCCGGACCGCGTCGTCGAGGGCTGGCTCCCGTACCGGTCCGTGTTCACCATGGTGGCCGCCGGCCGCCGCCACGTGATGATGGGAGCCGCGCAGATCGATTCGTTGGGGAATCAGAACATCTCGTGTATCGGGGACTGGGCCCGGCCGAGGGCTCAGCTGCTCGGCGTGCGCGGAGCGCCGGGCAATACCATCAACCACCCGGTCAGCTACTGGGTGCCCCGGCACTCCCGCCGGGTGTTCGTCCCGGCCGTCGACATGGTCAGCGGTATTGGCAACGACCGGGCCGCCGGCCTCGACGGGAACGGGGCCAGCTTTCATGAGCTGCGGGCGGTCGTCACCAACCTGGCGGTCCTGGACTTCCAGACGCCTGAGCACACCATGCGGCTGCGCTCGGTCCATCCTGGCGTCTCGGTCAGCGATGTAGCCGCCGCCACCGGCTTCCCCCTGGTCCTGCTCGACGAGGTGCCTACCACCCGGGTGCCGACGGCTGAGGAGCTGGCGCTGATCCGCCGCCTTGACCCGGCGGGGGAGCGCGAGCGGGAGCTCGGGTGATCCGCACACCGCTGACCGACCGGCTCGGCATCTCCTGCCCGATCATCCAGACCGGGATGGGATACGTGGCCGGCGCCCGGCTGGCCGCGGCGACCTCCCGGGCCGGCGGCCTCGGCGTCATCGCGTCGGCGACGATGAGCACCGATGAGCTGCGTTCGGCCATCAAGGAAGTGCAGGAACGGACCGGTGCCCCGTTCGGGGTGAATCTGCGCGCCGACGCCCCGGACGCCGGCGAGCGGGTCGATGTCATCATCACCGAGCAGGTGCCGGTCGCCTCGTTCGCGCTCGCGCCGAAGCCGGAACTGATCAGCAGGCTGCGGGACGCCGGGGTGATCACCATCGCCTCGGTCGGCGCCCGGCGGCACGCGGAGAAGGTGGCGGCCTGGGGCATCGACGCGGTGATCGCGACCGGCGGCGAGGGCGGCGGGCACACCGGCCCGGTGCCGACCAGCCTGCTGATCCCCCAGATCGTCGATGCGGTCGGCATCCCGGTGATCGCGGCTGGAGGGTTCTTCGACGGGCGCGGGCTGGTGGCCGCGCTCGCCTATGGCGCCGCTGGGATCGCCATGGGCACCCGGTTCC
This sequence comes from Streptosporangiaceae bacterium, assembly GCA_033854735.1. Classification (GTDB taxonomy): domain Bacteria; phylum Actinomycetota; class Actinomycetes; order Streptosporangiales; family Streptosporangiaceae; genus JAWWPY01. The sequence goes on from JAWWPY010000138.1 coordinate 22,839, forward strand.
TGCTGACCAGCGACAGTCCGGTCGCCGACGCGGTCAAGCAGGTCTACCTGGCCACTGACGTCACCGGCACCATGGTGACCACGCGGGTCGATGGTGTGCCGCACCGGGTGCTGCGGACGCCGCTGGTGCAGCAACTGGATGGGGCCGGGCGGCTGAGCGGGCTGCTGCGGTCGGCCCGCAGCGCGGCCGCGTTCCGCGGGGTGTCCGGGCTGACCTGGCCGGACATGATCCGGCAGGGCCGGGCGATGCGCCGTGACAGCGAGCTGACCTGGGGCCAGGTGCTGATGGCCGCGAACACCCCGATGCTGCTGCGGGCGGCGATGGTGGACGGTCGGCCTGATCTGGGTCTCATGTCGGCCGGGCAGGTGGCCGGCCTGATCGACGACCTGCCGTCCTGCGCGGAACTGATCGACCGGATCATGACCGAGGCCGGGCAGAGCCTGCGCCACCTGGGCCGCCTCGGCGGGGACGAGGCCACCGACGCTTGCTGATGGTCACGATTGCCTAGCCGCCTTCGGGTATCGGCCGCCCAGCGCGAAGGTCACTGCCGGGACATCACGGTGAAACGCGGCAGGTCACGGCCCACGCGGTGGCGCTGACGTCGACCGGGCCTGCGGGCAGCCGCCGGCGGCAGTGCTCCCGCAGGGCGTCGCGGCGCTCCGGGGCCAGGGACGCCACGTACGCGCCGGCCGGGCCGACCCCGAGCGTGAACGGCTCCCACCACTGCTCGAAGCTGGCCTGGCGAACCCGGACGGTCAGCGCGCTGGCCTGCACCGGTCCCAGCCCGGCCTGTGCGACGAGGCTGGCCAGCTGACCTTGGCGGGCACCGGCCCGGTCCGACTCACCGGCGGCCGCCGGGTCCAGCTCGCGCACCGCCCGCCAGAACCCCGTCAGTGGCCCGCCGCCGCTGCCGTAATCCCACACACAGGCGGCGATGACCCCGCCCGGCCGGGTTACCCGGCTCATCTCCCGCAGGCCTGCGACCGGATCGGCCATGAAATGAACGACCAGCTGCGCCATGACGGCATCGAACGAGCCATCAGGGAAGGGCAGCCGCTCGGCCGCCGACTGCCGGACATCCACGGCCGGCAGCCGTTCGCGCACCGCCGCGACGAACGACGCCGACGGCTCCACCGCGGACACGGCGCCCGCGCCCAGCCGGCTCACCAGCTCAGCGGTCAGCGCCCCCGGCCCGCACCCCACATCCAGCACCCGCTGCCCGGGGCGGACCCCAGCCAGGTCAGCGAACAGCCTGGCCAGCGGCTCAGAGTACCGTCCCATGAACCGCAGGTAGGCGTCCGCGCTGACATCGAAGCTCACCCCAGCGAACCTACCCTCCCGCAGGCCGGCCCCCAGTTGGCAGGGCTCGTTGGCCGGCTCGACGCCGCCCGGCCGGCTCCTGGACATGCCGGGCGGCCAGACTGGGTTCATGCGGCCGCCGGGGGGGACGCGCGGGGCCGCGCGGGCCGGCCGGGGAGAACGGTTCAGTGCCGTCATGGCCGCGGCCGTGCGCAGGCTCCCGTTCGGCCTGGCCGGGATCGTGGCCCCGAGCCTGCTCGGGTTCGCGGTCATCAACAGCTTCACCTTCGCCGTCGATCTCGCGTGTCTCAGCGCTCTTCGCGGCGGCGCGGGCTGGCCGCTGCCGGTGAGCATCACCCTGGCCTACATCACCGCGTCGGGGCTGAGTTACCTGCTCAACCGGGTTTTCAACTTCCGGTCCCACAGCCCAGCCGGCCGGCAGGTTGGCGTGTACGCGGGAGTCGTCCTCGTCAACTACCTGGCCTGGATCCTCGGCGTAGGCGACGGCCTGGCCGCCCTCGGCGTCGACTACCGGCTCGCCCGGGTCGCCGCCGGCGCCTGTGAGGCTGTGTACATGTACGCCGCCCTGCGCTGGCTGGTCTTCCGCGACACCCCGCGCCGGGCGCCGCACAGGGCTGAATCTGGCTATTGAGGGCCTTTGGGTGCAGCGACTCCCCTAGGCTGCTGTGGCACGTCCCCTTGGAGCGGATCACCTCACGGAGCGGGCCACCTCACGAAGGGCCAGAACGTGTGCCACCAAGGGATTGTGATACGCCGCGCTGTTTGGTCGGGTGCCACGTTCGCCCTAGCGGTGGTGGGACTGCTCGCCGAGGCTACCGGCGCTTTCGCTGGGACTTTGTCGAGTCCAGTCACCCTGGCGGACGAAAACGCTCGCCCGGCGACGGTGCCCGTCACCTATTCATGCAGCCTGACCGGCTCCAGTGCGAGCATGCCACCGGTTACCGTCAATGCCGTGCTGGCCGCGCCGGCCACTGCCACCGTCGGGGCCGCCATGACCGTGACGCTCACCACGCGCCCGGTGCAGCTGCCCCCGGCGAGCACCCCTTTGCCGGCGTTCACCCAGGTAACCGGGACGGGCACGGCGCAGTCCACGGACATGTCAGCCTCCGGCCTGGCCCTCTCCGGGCAGAGCGGCGCCAGCAGCCAGACCAGCGGCACGGCCGGCGGCCAGACCAGCGCCGGCGGCCAGACCGGCGCCGTCGGCAGCACCAGTGGCCAGACCAGCGCCAGCGGGGCGGCCGGCGGGAGCACGGCACTGATCCCCGCCATCATCGCCTCGGGCAGCGCGATCCCGGCGAACGCCGGCCCGGCGACGGTCCAGGCGCCCTCGACGCTCACGCTGACCCCCGTCGGCGTGGCCGGCCTCGCGTTCAACTGCGCGATCGCCGGGACGTCGGCTGGCCCGTCCGCTGCCGCCGTGCAGATCACGGTGACCCAGCCGGCCGCGACCACCGGGCCGCTGTACGCGTGCACCATCACGACAGGCGCCCACTCGGTCCTGCAGACGGACCGGATTCCGCTGATGCTGCGGGGCACCGGCCCGAACAGGGTGGGCTCGACGGACACCGTGACCCTGTCCGCGCCCGGTAACAGCTTCGGTGGGCCTTACCCGGCCGGCACGTCCGCCGTTTCGTTCAGCGGCGCTCTCCCGGTAACTGGCGCGCAGGCCAGCAGCGTCCCGCTCGCCGGGAACATGTCAGCGGCCGCCAATGACTTCCTGGCCATGAGCGGGCCACTACCGCTGGTCGCGGCCGGGATGGACCATATTCTCCCGCCAGCCCGGTTCACGGTCATCGTCCACGCGCCGCAGGACTCGGTCGTCGTCTGTGTCCTCAAGACCACCGTGACCACCACGATGATGGCGTCCACCACGGTGAACGTCACCGCCGGCACCCAGGCGCCGGCTGCCCCGGCCGGTGCACCCAACACGGGCGGCGGTGGCAGCCTGCACCACGCCAGCCGCCTGCCGGCGCTCGCCGCAGGCACCGCAGCGCTGCTGGCCGGCGTCTGGTTCACGGTCGCGGGCCTGCGGCGCCGTCAGCGGCATTTCCCCGCCTGACCAGGGATGCCCACCCACAGGAAGCGGCCCAGGCGCGGCACAGTGATCATCGGCATCGCGCTCATCGCCGCGGGAGCCACGGTGGTCCTCCGTACCCTAGCCGGGGGCGGCGGCAGCGGCACTGTCATTGGCGGCGCCACGGAGATCCCCGCGGTCGTCGGAACGTCGGTACCCCAGCCGGCTGCCGTTCCGACCGCCGCCCCGATGGCCCTGTCGGCCCCGGTGCGGATCGAGATCCCCGTCCTGCACGTGTCCGCGCCGGTTACCCCGCTCGGCCTCGCCGCCGACGGTACCGTCCAGGTCCCGCCGCTCGCCAACCACAACCTGGCCGGCTGGTATGACCGCAGCGTCACCCCCGGCCAGGACGGCTCCTCGGTCATCCTGGGACACGTCGACTCCGCCACCGGCATTTCGGTGTTCTTCTACATCAAGACGCTGCGCCCCGGCAACGAGATCGAGATCATCAGGGCGGACGGCTCAACGGCCATCTTCACGGTCGACGGCGTGCAGAAGGTCACCAAGGCCACGTTCCCGACAACCGGCATCTACAGCAACGTCAGCTATCCCAGCGTGCGGCTGATCACCTGCGGCGGCCCATTCGACTCCGCGACCCGCCAGTACCTCGACAACATCGTCGTCTACGCTCACCTGGCCCGGGCCTCCCGATGATCACAGCGGCTCGTTGATCACAGCGGCTCGTTGATCACAGCCGCTCGATGATGGTCACGTTCGCCTGGCCGCCGCCCTCGCACATGGTCACCATGCCGTACCGGCCACCGGTCCGCTCCAGCGCACAGAGCAGCGTCGTCAGCAGCCGGGCACCGGTCGCGCCGAGCGGATGGCCGAGCGCGATCGCCCCCCCGCTGACGTTCACCTGCGCCGGGTCCGCTCCGGTCTCCCGCTGCCACGCCAGCACGACCGAGGCGAACGCCTCGTTGATCTCCACCAGGTCTATCTGGCCCAGAGTCATCCCCGCCCGGCGCAGCGCATGCTCGGTCGCCGCGATCGGCGCGGTGAGCATCATGACCGGGTCGTCGCCGCGGGCGCTCAGGTGGCAGATCCGCGCGCGGGGCCGCAGTCCGTGCTCACGCACGGCCCGGGGCGAGGCGACCAGCAGCGCGGCCGCCGCGTCCGCGATCTGGCTGGAGAGCGCGGCGGTGATCAGGCCGCCCTCGCGCAGCGGCGCCAACGCGGCCATCTTCTCGGCCGAGGTGTCCGCGCGCGGGCACTCATCCACCCCCACCTCGCCATACGGCACGATCTCGGCCTGGAACTCCCCCCGGCCGATGGCGTCGATGGCCCGCTGATGGCTGGCCAGCGCGTACCGCTCCATCTCGGCGCGGCCGATCCCCCACTTCGCGGCGATCAGGTCCGCCGCGCGGAACTGCGAGATCTCCTCGGCGCCGTACCGGGCGCGCCAGCCGGCCGAGCCGCTGAACGGGTCGTCGGCGCCGTACGCCTGCCCGGCGAGCATCGCCGCCGCGATCGGGATCTGGCTCATGTTCTGCACGCCGCCCGCCACCACCAGGTCGGCGGTCTCGCTGAGCACCGCCTGCGCCGCGAAGTGCACGGCCTGCTGGGACGAGCCGCACTGCCGGTCCACGGTGACGCCAGGAACCGCCTCGGGCAGGCCGGCCGCGAGCCACGCCGTGCGTGCGATGTCACCCGCCTGCGGGCCGATGGTGTCCACGCAGCCGAAGACGACGTCGTCAACGGCCAGCGGATCCAGCCCGGTGCGGTCCAGCAGCGCCCGGATGACGTGCGCGCCGAGATCCGCCGGGTGCGCGCCCGCCAGGCCGCCGCCGCGGCGGCCGACCGGGGTCCGGACGGCATCGACCAGGAACGCCTCGGTCACCCGCCTTCTCACCACCGGGCCTCCTCACCACCGGGCCTTCCCCGGGTTACACTCACTAGAACACGTTCTATTTATACCCGGCACTGGAGGGCGGATGCACCTCGCCTATACGCCCGAGCAGGACCGGCTCCGCGAGCAACTGCGGGGGTATTTCGCCGCCCTCATGACACCGGAGGTGCGCGAGTCCCTCGTCTCACCCGAGGGCGACTACGGGGACGGCGAGGCCTACCGCCAGGTGGTCCGGCAGCTCGGCCGCGATGGCTGGCTGGCCCTGAGCTGGCCCGCCGAGCACGGCGGCCGTGGTGGATCCATGCTCGACCAGCTCATCTTCACCGACGAGGCGTCGGCCGCCGGGGTGCCCGTGCCCTTCCTGACCATCAACACCGTCGGCCCCACCATCATGCGGTACGGCACCGACGAGCAGAAGGCGCGCTACCTGCCCCGGATAGCCGCCGGGGAGATCCACTTCTCCATCGGCTACTCCGAGCCGGAGGCCGGCACCGACCTGGCCGCGCTGCGCACCCGCGCCGTCCGAGTGAAGGGGGATGGTGAAGGGGAAATGGGGGAGCGGGCGGAGGGTGGGGATTCCTACGTCATCAACGGGCAGAAGATGTGGACCAGCCTGATCCGGTACGCGGACTATGTGTGGCTGGCCTGCCGGACCGACCCCGAGGCACCCCGGCACAAGGGCCTGTCCATCCTCATCGTGCCCACCGACGCGCCCGGCTTCTCCTGGACGCCGGTGCACACCGTCGCGGGGGTCGCCACCAGCGCCACCTACTACTCCGACGTGCGGGTGCCAGCCTCCGCCCTGGTCGGCGAAGAGAACCAGGGCTGGCCGCTGATCACCAACCAGCTCAACCACGAACGGGTCGCGCTGACATCATCGGCGCCGGTCCGTTCTGCGTTGCGTGCGGTCTGCGAGTGGGCCTCCGCCACCAAGCTGGCCACCGGCCAGCGCGTCATCGACCAGGAATGGGTCCAGCTCAACCTGGCCCGGGTGCACGCCAAGGCCGACTTCCTCAAGCTGGTCAACTGGCGGATCGCGGCGGAGGCCGGGCACGGTCTCGGCCCGGCGGCGGCGTCGGCCACGAAGGTCTTCGGCACCGAGTTCGCCACCGAGGCCTACCGGCTGCTGATGGAGGTGCTAGGTGCGAACGCCCACGTCCGCGAGGGATCGGCCGGGGCCGTGCTGGCGGGCCGGATCGAGCGGATGCACCGCTCGTCCCTGATCCTGACGTTCGGCGGCGGCACGAACGAGGTGCAGCGCGACATCATCGCCGCGGCCGGCCTCGGGCTCCCCGCGGCCCGGCGCTGACCGCTGAGCATCGGAGAGACTCATGGATTTTTTCCTCAACGAAAACCAGCAGGAACTCTCGGCCCTCAGCCGGCGGGTCCTCAGCGACCGGGTCACCGAAGACCGGCTCCGGGAGATCGAGGCCAGCGGTGACCGGTTCGATCCCGCACTGTGGGCCGACCTGGCCAGCGCCGGCATCCTGGCCGCGGCGCTGCCCGAGTCGCTGGGCGGAGCGGGACTGGGCCTGCTCGAGCAGTGCTCTGTCCTGGCCGAGATCGGCCGGGCGGTGGCCCCGGCGCCCTACCTCGCGTCGATCGTGCTCGGCGCCGGCGCGCTCGCCCGGTTCGGCACCCCGGACCAGCAGCGCCAGTGGGCCGGGCCGGCCGGGCGGGGCGAGATCGTCCTGAGCGCCGCCCTGTCCGAGGAGGACGGCGACGACCCCCGGGCCCCGGCGGTCAGCGCCGAGCGGATGAAGGGGGACGGGGCGGGGGGTGGGCGCTGGCTGCTGTCCGGCGCGAAGACGGCGGTGCTCGCCGGGCCGCTGGCCGACCTGATGCTGGTGCCGGCCACGACCCCGGAGGGCGTCATCGTGTTCCTGGTCGCGCCCACGGACGACGCCGTGACGGTGCAGCGGCAGCAGGTCACCGACGGCGCCAGCGCGGGGCGGCTCGTCCTGGCCGGGGTCACGCTGCCCGGCGAGCGGGTCCTGGGCAGCGCCGCGGCCGGCGCGGAAATCACGGACTGGCTGGTGGCACGGGCCACGGTCGGGCTGTGCGCGCTGCAGTTCGGGGTCATCGAGCGGGCGCTGGAAATGACCGCCGAGTACGCGCGGAGCCGTGTGCAGTTCGGGCGGCCGATCGGCAGCTTCCAGGCCGTGGCCCAGCGCCTGGCCGACGCCTACATCGACGTCGAGGCGGTCCGGCTCACCATGTGGCAGGCCGCGTGGCGGCTATCGGCCGGCCTGCCCTCCGGCACGGAGGTCGCCATCGCCAAGTTCTGGGCCGCCGACGCCGGTCACCGGGTCGCGCACACCGCGGTGCACGTGCACGGCGGAATGGGTGTCGACGTGAGCTATCCGCTGCACCGCTATTTCGTCGCGGCCAAACACAACGAGTTCGCCCTCGGCGGGGCCACCGCCCAGCTGCGCCGCATCGGCGCCGCCCTGGCCCGGGCCGGCTGACGAGGCAGCGTCGTCTCCCTTACCCGTCACGGCGGCCTGGATGCCGTGCAGTTCGGCGTAGCGTCCGCCCAGCGCGAGCAGCGAGGCGGTCGGCTCGTCGAGTACGAACAGCAGGGGGGCCGGGCGCATGCACGCCCGGGCCAGTGCGGTTTCTGCCACTGGCCCTCCGACAGCTCGATCCCGCCGAACTAATACAGATCAACCGACTTATGCCACGCGCGGGCGAACCGGAAGGCCGGGTCTTCGGCGCCGTGTCCCATTCCCGCTGACCTGAAAGCCCTTCGCACCGACTTGACCTGCGTGGATACCGGATAAGGATGCCGCGCTGCGGTAATCGGGTTAATCTACCGGCACGTGCGGAAATGGCGCGCCTCCGGCGGATAGCGGTGCTTTCTGGCCAATAGGCCGTTGTGGCGGCTAGGCCGCTACCCGCGCCCACGCCGTCAGGCAGTGCGGCCATGGAGTCGGTGAAGGCAGGTGGCTTCGGTTTGGTTGAACCGCTGACCAGCGAGGATCCTCGCGAAGTCGCCGGTTACCAACTCCGGGGCCGGCTCGGCGCCGGTGGGATGGGCCGGGTGTACCTGGCGTTCACCCGGGGCGGCCGGGCCGTCGCGATCAAGGTGGTCCGGGCGGAGTACGGCGACGAAGAGGAGTTCCGGGACCGGTTCCGCCGGGAGGTCGTCGCCGCGCAGCGGGTCCATGGCATGTACGCGGCGCAGGTGCTCGACGCTGACCCGGACGCCCGGCCGCCGTGGCTCGCGACCGCCTACGTGCCCGGGCTGTCCCTCCAGCAGGCGGTCTCCGACTTCGGCCCGCTGCCGCCGGACAGCGTATTCCTGCTGCTGGCCGGGATCGCGGAGGCACTCCAGGCCATACACGCGGTAGGTATCGTGCATCGCGACCTCAAGCCCTCCAACGTGATCCTCGCCGCGGACGGCCCGCGCGTCATCGACTTCGGGATCGCCAGGGCCGTTGCGTCGCCGTCCCTGACCCGCGGTGGCCTCCAGATCGGCTCCCCCCGGTTCATGGCGCCTGAGCAGGCCCGTGGCCAGCTGGTGACCCCCGCCGTCGATGTGTTCGCCCTGGGTTCGCTGGCCACCTTTGCCATCGCCGGCCGGCCGCCGTTCGGCGTTGGTAGCGCGATCGCGGTGCTCTACCGGGTCCTCAACGAGGCACCGGACCTGGGCGGCTGCCCAGCGGACCTGCGGCCACTGATCGAGCGCTGCCTGGCCAAGGACCCGGCGCAGCGGCCGCAGCCCGCTGAGATCATCGACACCTGCCAGGCGCGGATGACCGATGGCGCGCTGGCGTTCGACGGGTCGTGGCTGCCCCCGGCGGTGTCCGCGGTCGCGGCGGCGCCCCTCGCTTCCCTGGTGCCAGGCAGGCGGAGAGAACTGAACGATCTCAACGGCACGGACCCGTCCTTGCCCGCCGACCGCTCCGGTGCTGGGGCGCTGGGTGAGGACACCTACCCCAGTGTGGTGCGCGACCCGCCGGAGCAGCCCGTGGTGGTCGTCGCTGCTGCGGATGGTCCCGGCGCTGCTCCGGCACCGGAGGCGCCGAGAAGAACCATCATCCGCAGGTCCGCCACGGTCTTCGGGCTGGTCGCGGCGGTAGCCGCGGGCGTGGTCCTGCTACCCGGCGCGACCAACCTGGGCACCGGGCACCACCACCCGCACGCCGCCGGCGCCCGCCCAAGTCCGGCGGCGACGGCCCGGAGCACACCGGCGGCCTCGCCCGCGACGCCGCACCCCTCGCCGCCCGGTGCCGGGGCAGCGCCGGGATCATCCGCGCCAGCGACGCCGCCCGCCGCGGCCAGCCCGCCCGCCGCGCCGGCCCCGACCGGGCAGGCCGCCTTCGGCGGGACCTGGAGCGGCCGGGTCAGCCAGCCCGGCTGGACCGTGGCCAGCTGGACCGTCACCTTGGTCATCCCGGCGGCGGGCCGGCAGGGCAGCTACAGCGCGCCGACGCTGGGCTGCTCGGGCACCCTGTCCGTGCAGAGCTACAGCGGCACCGCGATGAGCGCGATGGCGAAGACGACCAGCGCGGTGAACCCGGGCTGCGTGAGCAAGGCCCGGCTGACCCTGGACCTGTCCGGGCCGGCTGGGATGAGCATGACCTGGGTGCCCGTCGGCCAGGCCCACAAAGAGCCCGGCACGGCCGCGCTGAGCAGAGGCTAGCGCCGCGGGCCGGCGGCTGCCTCCACGACCCGGCGCCGGCAGGCCTAGCCGCGGAGGAGGTCGACGACCCGGCCGAGCTGGCCCAGGTCGCCGGTCACGGAGAACGTCGTCAGGACAGTCTGCTTCCACAGCTGGATCTCGTCGGCGATCTTGGCCCATGGGCCGATCAGGGCGACATCTTCCACCATCCGGGTGGGCACGGCCGCGATGGCGCTCTTCTTGTCGCCGGCCAGGTAGTGGTCCTGGATCACCGCGGCTTCCGCCTCGTATCCCATCCGGGCGAACACCTCATGGTGGAAGTTCACCCCGCGGGCGCCCATGCCGCCGATGTAGAGGGCCAGAGATGGCCGGAGGTGATCAGCCGCCCGTTCGAGGTCGTCATCCACGATGATGCTCATCGGGCCGCCCACGACATCAAAGGTGTCACTGGTATGCCGGGCACCGGGCCGGGAAAAGCCCTCGGCGAGCGCGGCGGCGTAGAAGTCGTTCATCGCGGGCGAGAAGAAGATCACGTTCCATCCGTCGGCGACCTCCGCCGCCAGCGCGACGTTCCTGGGGCCTTCCGCGCCGAGGTAGATCGGGATCTCGGCCCGGTACGGGTGCAGGATGGAGCGCAACGGCTTGCCCAGTCCGGTCCCTCCCGCGAACGGCAACTGGTAGTGCTGGCCGTCGTAGGCCACGGGCTCGCGGCGCGCGATGATGGCGCGCACGATGTCGATGTACTCCCGGGTGCGCTCGAGCGGGCGCGGGTAGGGCTGGCCGTACCAGCCCTCGACGACCTGCGGGTTGCTGGTGCCGATGCCCAGGAGGACCCGGCCGCCGGTGAGATGATCCATCGTCATCGCGGTCATGGCCAGGGTGGCGGGCGGCCGGGCGGACAGCTGCGACACGGCCGTGCCCAGCTGGACATGCGAGGTGCGCGATCCCCACCAGGCCAGCGGCGTCCACGCATCACTGCCGTAGGCCTCAGCCGTCCAGACCTGGTCGAGCCGCAGCTGTTCGGCGGCGGCGAACACCTCGGCCGCGTTGGCCGGCGGCCCGGCGCTCCAGTAGCCGATGCTGGTGGCGATCCTCATCTGGCCCTCCCCACGGTTCAGCGGTCCGCCTCCCAGGAGCCTGTCCGCGATTGCCGCTCAGCGCAGGCCGTCGAGACGGGCCAGTGTCTCATCGGCCTCCTGCAGCAGCGCCGACATCACCTCAGCCACCGGGCGGACCTCGTTCATCCGCCCGACGATCTGCCCCACCGGCATCGGCACCACATCCGGCTGGTCCGACCGCATCAGCCGCTGATGAGCTTCGCTGACCAGCAGGTTCTGCAGCGGCATGGGGAGCGGCTCGGGAGCGCCGGGCGCGGCCCAGGCCTGCGTCCAGCGGTTCTTCAGCAGCCGGGCGGGTTTGCCGCTGTAGATCCGCGAGCGCACGGTGTCCGACGAGGTGGCGGCCAGCAGCGCCGTGCGGACGGCGGCCATGTCCGAGGTCAGCGTGTACTCCTCGGTGGTGAGCCAGGCCGAGCCCATCCAGACGCCGACGGCGCCCAGCGCCAGGGCGGCGGCGATCTGGCGGCCGCATCCGATCCCGCCCGCGGCGAGCACGGGCACCTGCGCGCCGACCGCGTCGACGATCTCGGGGACGAGCACCATGCTGGCGATCTCGCCGGTGTGCCCGCCCGCCTCGTAGCCCTGGGCCACGACGATGTCCACACCGCCCGCGACATGGCCACGCGCGTGCTCGGCCTTCCCGGCCAGCGCCGCCACCAGCATGCCGCGCTCGTGGGCGCGCGAGATGACGTCGGGCGGCGGCGGGCCGAGCGCGTTCGCGATCAGCCGGGCGGGATGGGCCAGGGCCACCTCGACATGCTGCCGGGCCACCGAGTGCAGCCAGCCGAGCACGCCGTCCCCGGCCGCCGAGCCGTCCGGCAGCGGCGGCACGCCGAGCTTGAGCAGCGTCTGCTCCACGAAATCCCGGTGCTGCGGCGGGATCAGCTGGTCCAGGTCGATCTGGGCCCCCTCGGTGGGCACCCGGGCGGGCATCACCACGTCCACGCCATACGGCCGCCCGGCGGTGTTGGCGTCCATCCAGTGCAGGACCGTGTCCAGTTCGGCGGGATCGTTGAAGCGGACGCAGCCCAGCACGCCCAGGCCGCCGGCCCGGCTGATGGCCGCCGCGACGTGCTCGGACGGGGTGAAGCCGACAATGGGGTGCTCGATGTCGAGCAGCGTGCACAGCGTCGTCCGCACGGTTCTCCTCACGCTGCCGGGTGACCGGTGCTGGCCGGATGGTCCGCGTGAGCGGCCTGCCCGGCCGGGTGGCCGGCGGGCGGATGGCCGGCGGCGTACTGCCGCGCCCACACATAGTCGGCCTTGCCGCTCACGGTGCGGCTGATGAAGTCGACCAGCCAGATGCTGCGCGGCAGCTTGTACCCGGCGATCTGGCCGCGAAGGTGCGCTTCGAGCAAGGCCAGATCGATCGTGTGGCCTTCGCGCGGCTGCACCAGCGCGGCGACGCGCTGGCCGAGGCGCTCGTCAGGGACGCCGATGACCAAGGCGTCGAAGACGTGGGGGTGCGACTTGAGCGCGCCCTCGACTTCCTCGGGGAAGACCTTCTCCCCGCCCGTGTTCACGCAGGTGTTGCCGCGGCCCAGCAATGTCACGGAGCCGTCGGCCTCGACCCGGGCCAGGTCCCCGGGCACCGCGTAACGCTTCCCGTCCACCTCGGCGAACATCGCCGCGGTCTTGGCCGGGTCCTTGTAGTAACCCAGCGGGACATGCCCGGCCCGGGCCAGCCGGCCGACCTGCCCGGGACCCGCTCGGCCACCCTGGTCATCCAGCACGATGACATCCGGGCCGGGTTTGACGGTCGGGCCGCCGCGCTGCTCCGCGCCCGCGGTCACCAGCCCCAGGCCGGTGAAGCCGGTCTCGGTAGAGCCGATCGCCTCGGTGATGAAAACTCCGGGCAGCGCCGCGGTGCAGGCATCCTTGACCACCGGGGAGAACAGGGCCGCACTGGAGGAGATGGCCACCAGCGATGAGGCGTCATAACCGCCCCCGCGATAGGCCTCGATCAGCGGCCGGGCCATCGCGTCGCCGATGACCAGCATCACGTTGACCTTATGGCGCTCGACGGCACGCCAGATCCCGTGCGCGTCGAAGCGCGGCGGCAGCACGACGGTATCCCCGCCGAACAGCGCAGCCAGCATCGCCACCTGCGCGGCACCGTGGATGAGCGGTGCCGCGCAGAGCCTGACCAGCGCGGACGTCTCCAGGCCGCGGCGGGACTGCTCCCACTCGTCTCCTAATGGGATCCCGGTGACGAAGTCGATGCCGCCGCCGAGGGTGCGCCAGATGTCCTCGCTGCGCCACATGACGCCCTTGGGATAGCCCGTCGTCCCGCCCGTGTAGATGATGTAAATGTCGTCGTTGCTGCGGGGCGGGAAGTCACGTTCGGGCGAGGCGGCCGCCAGTGCGTCCGCATAGGCGGTCCCGGCGCCGATATCGGCATCGCTGCCGTCGTCGATCACCACGGTGCCGTGCAATCCGGGCGGCGCCACCGCGGCGACCCGCGGCGCGAACTCCCGGTCGTGTACGAGAGCGGCCAGGTCCGCGTCGGCGAACATGTAGCGCAACTCGTTCTCGACGTACCGGTAGTTGATGTTGACGGCGGCGGCGCGCAGCTTGCACGACGCGATCAGGGTCTCGGCGGCCTCGATGGAGTTGCGCGCGTACAGCCCAACATGATCCCCAGGCTGCACCCCGATCGCGGCCAGGTGGTGGGCCAGCCGGTTCGCGCGCTCCTCAAGCTCGCGATAGGTCACCTGCCTCTCTCCGCAGGCCACCGCGGTGCGTTCACCGAAGACGTCAGCAGCATGCTCAAAGAGGTCTGCAATATTCAAGGCCATGGGAAAGAAACTAGAACGTGTTATCGTTTTGGGCAACCCTCTGCCGTGCCCAAGCGAGGAGATATCGCCACCGTGACCTCGACGCCCGCGCCCGCTCCCGCGTCCGCCGACGGCGGGCAGCCGCCCGCGGCCAGCCCAGCGCCGCCGCCTCCGGACAGCACCACCGAGCCGGACGCGCTCATCGAGCGGCGGGGGCCCGTCCTGATCGTGACGATGAACCGCCCCGCAGCCCGCAACGCGCTCACCGGGCCGATGATGGCCCTGATGCGCCAGGCCTGGGACCAGGTCGACAGCGATCCCGGGATCCGGGTGTGCGTCCTGACCGGCGCAGGCGGTGCATTCTGCGCGGGCGCCGACCTGAAGGCCATGACTCGCACACACCCTGGCGATAGCTTCCGCAACGGGAACGTGGATCTGTCGGTGGTCGAGCCGCTGCTCAAGGGGCGCCGCCTGACCAAGCCGCTGATCGCTGCCGTGGAGGGCCCGGCTATCGCCGGCGGCACCGAGATCCTGCAGGCCACCGACATACGGGTGGCGGGCGAGAGCGCGAAGTTCGGCATCTCCGAGGCGCGCTGGGGACTCTTCCCGCTCGGCGGGTCGGCGGTCCGGCTGGCGCGGCAGATTCCGTACACGATCGCGGCCGACCTGCTGCTGACCGGGCGGCACATCAGCGCGGCCGAAGCCCGTGAGATCGGGCTGATCGGCCAGGTCGTGCCGGACGGCCAGGCGCTGGCCCGGGCGCTGGAAATCGCCGACATGATCGCGGCCAACGGGCCGGTCGCGGTGCGCGCGATCCTGCGGACGATCAGGGAGACCGAGGGCATGCCCGAGAACGAGGCGTTCGCGGTCGAAGCCCGGATCGGCATGGCCGTGTTCGGGAGCGACGACGCGAAGGAAGGCCCGCGCGCCTTCACCGAGAAGCGCAAGCCCGAGTTCCGCGACCGCTAGCGCGACCTGGTCTGGAACGCCCTGATCATCACGCTCCCGCGGCCGCGAATGGGCGCCGTGGGGGGTGGGTAGTTTCCTCCTTGTGGAATTCAGCCCGGGTCCCATAGTGCTGCGCGCGCTTCTCGATGCCATGACCACCGACGGCTGGCGGGCAGCGTGCGGTTTATTCATGAAGTTCGTGAGGCGCGGTAAGCGACGGCAGGCGCAGGCCGCGCTGGACAGGACACGGCAGCGGGTCCTGCGGGCACCGGGTCAGCGAGCCGCGGAGGCCGAGACCCTGGCCCGCGAGCTTGGCGGCCTGATTGACGTAGAGCGGTGCACGGCTCCGCAATGTGAGCAGTTCATCCAGAGCGTCACCAGCCTGCTGGAGAGAGCCAGGCCGGTCGTCACCGCCGCCACGTTCGTGCAAGGCGACATGCTCATATTCCCCCGGCCCGCGCACGAGACCACTGGCACCGCGCAGCCCGCGGGCACCGCGCAGCCGGATTACGCCGAAGGGCTGCGCCAGGCCACCACAGCGCTGAAAGACAGCGCCGAAGCACAGCGCGCGCTGGCCAGCGAGGTCGCGGCGTTCTCCCGGTTGGCGCGGGAGAGCCAGCAGAAAGCCCACGCCGCACAGGTCACCGTGCTCAACTTGCTGACCATCGTGGCCGGCCTGCAACGCCGTATCGAGGATCTCACCCGCGAGCGCGATGATCTGCTGGTACGACTGGCCGCCAGCATGAAGCAGGAACTCGACGTCACCAACCTCACACAGCAACTGCACGACGCGCAGCAGCAGGTCCTCCGTTCTCACCGGCTGTACCAGCGCAGCCAGCAGGAACTTGCCCTGGCTCGGCAGCGGCAGGAAACCGCCGAACGGGAGGCCGACGAGGCCACGGACCGGCTCGCTCGTTACGAGGGTGCACCACCGGCCGCTGCTGATCACGGGCCCGATCTCGATGACTACGAGCAGGCCCTGGACGATCTCGTCGTCGACCGGCAGGCACAGGGGGATCGCCTCGACGACATCGAACGGTCACTGAGTGAGCTTTCGCCGCCGCTGTCTCCGGCATCCCTCCCGCTACCCCCGCCGCCGCAGCCCGCGGGCATGCCGACGGCCGCAGCGGTGAATGAGCACGCCAGGGGCACCGCTGATCTTGCCGATCCGATTCTCACACGATGGTTCGACGTCATTGGCGGCCTGGTTCTGGTGTGCCTGTGCCTTACGTCCGCTGTTTTTGGGATTGTCCACAGCGTCAGGGACGATCAGTACAGCCTTGGCGACCTGCGGATGACGGGCAGCAAGCCGGCCATGAGCTATTATCCGCCCGTATGTTCCCAGGCGGGCTGTGCTGGCTCGGGGACCGAGGAGCTGGCCTACTCTCTTTCTCCCGGCCGATCCGCGCATACCATCTTCCTGGTCGGAGACGAGAAGACCAGGTACCTCAGCACTGACCTTTCCCTGAGCAGTTCCGGGAGGTCTTGCGGCGATGCCGCCCGCGCCAGCTACATCATCTACAGCAATGGCCACGCCATAAGCCACGGCAGCCTGACGGCCAAGGCGGGAGGGACAATTCGCAGCCTCCCCATAGGGAAGCACGCCCGGCTTGGCTTTAGCGCGGCGCTGCATGCTCCGCCTGGATGCGTCATGAGCCTCAGCCTGACCGATCCGACACTCGATGCCCTGAAGACGGGCCTGGGCCTGTGAGCCGGCCAAGCCGGGGGTGCGGACCAGTCGAGGGTTTAGATCAGTCGAGGGTGCGGACCAGTCGGTGAGCCACTGCTGAAGGGCGGCGCCTGATCGCCGCAGTGAAGCCCCGCAGTGGAGCCCCGCAGTGGAGCCCCGCAGTGAAGCCCGCCCATCGCCGACGGCAGCCCGGGATCTGCGGCCGCTCGTGAAAATATTTTCTACTGCCTCCTCATATGGTCCCGGAAAATGTCGGAGGGAGCCGGTAGAATCGAACTAGTCTTCGAGGCGTTCGAGACGGGAGGTGAGGCGGATGTGCGTCACGGGAGAGTCCGCCATCCCGGCTGGGGCGCTGGCCATGCTGGAGTCAGCGCTGGACGCCCTGAACGGCGCGGACATGGCGTCGCTGCCAGCGGCGGCGCAGGCGCAGTGCCTGCGGGTGCTCGAGCGGGCCGGGGCCAAGCACACCGCGGCGCGGGCCAGTGCGCTGGCGGCGTTCACGGCCCAGGGCGGTTTTGAGGACGATGGACAGCGGTGCGCGCGGTCGTGGCTGAAGTGGCAGACGCAGGTCACCAGCGGGGCGGCGGCGGGTGCGGTGGGCTGGGCGAAGCGGCTGGCCGCCCATCCCGCGGTGCGCCGCGCACTGGCCGCCGGTGCGGTGTCGGCGTCGTGGGCGCGGGAGATCTGCACCTGGAGTGACCTGCTTCCCGAAGCCGACCGCCAGGCCGCCGATGAGATCCTGCTGACGGCCGCGGAGGGCGGCGCGGATCTGGCCGGCCTGGCCGGCCTGGCGCAGGAGATGCGCCGCCGGTGCGCGGGCCCGGACACTGATGGTGACGGCGGGCTGGAGGACCGGAGCCTGGACCTGGGGGTCACGTTCGGGGGGGCGGGCCGGGTGGCCGGTGACCTGACCCCAGGATGCACGGCCGCCCTGTCGGCGGTGCTGGAGGCGCTGGGCAAGAAGGCCGGGCCGGAGGATGTGCGGACCGCCGCCCAGCGGCGTCATGACGCGCTGGAGGAAGCGTGCCGGCGGCTGGTCGCGGCCGGGGGGCTGCCGGACCGGGCCGCGCAGCCCACCCAGATCCAGCTCCACCTGACCCTCGACCAGCTCCGCCGGCTCGGCGGCGCCGCCGGCGCGGAGGCCGCGTGGGCGGCCGGGCGGGCGGCCGAGGACGGGGAGCCGGGCTGGCTGTCCGGCCGGGCCGCGGAGGCGTATGCCTGTGACGCGCTGATCACTCCCATCGTCACCGGGCACGTCGACCCGGCCGCGCTGGCTGGCATGACCGCCGCCTACCTGGCCGGCCGCCGTCCCGGCTGCACCTGCGGCCGCTGCACCTGCGCCCCCGGCCCGGCCCCGGATAACCCCGGCCAGCCCGGCTCCGGCCCGGTCCCGGACTCAGCCGCGACGCTGCCGCCGAAGACCCTGCGCCGGCTGCAGGGGACCCTGCTGCGCTACGCCGCTGATGTGCTGTCGGGGCCCGGCGGGCTGGCCGCGTTCTTGCGTACCGGGCTGCTCGCCGCCGATTTCCCCCCGGCCGTCAGCCTCCCCTTAGACGTTGGCGCCGCCACCAGCACCGTCCCGCCGCATCTGCGCCGCGCGGTCATCGCCCGGGACCGGCACTGCGCCTTCCCCGGCTGCCGGCAGCGGCCCGCCACCT
>JAWWPY010000139.1:0-2560 GCA_033854735.1 Streptosporangiaceae bacterium
TCGATCCCGACCCTAGCGCCGACAATGGATGGGTGATCGACGTTGAACCGGGCCGGTTCGAGGAAATGGTCGTCGTGGCCCTGGACGGGCTGCCGGATGATCTAGGCCGGCTGATGCGCAACGTGGCGGTCACCGTTGAGCACGACGCCGGCCCTCCGGGCCTGCTCGGGCTCTATCAAGGAATCCCGCTGACCAGCCGCACAACGAATTATGCGGGCGTTCTGCCCGACCGGATCACCATCTACCGCGTGGCCATCTGCCGGATATGCCGCACCGAGGACGAGGTCGTCGACCAGGTGCGGCGCACCGTCATCCACGAGGTCGGCCACCACTTCGGCATCGGCGACGAGAAGCTGCACGAACTCGGCTGGTAATCGGCGGTCAGGCCGGTGCGCGGACACCCCGATTGGCGTGACGCGGCCAACCGCGCCCGCCCGGGCGGTATTCCGCCCGGGCGGCCGCGGTGCCGATCAGTGCCTGACTATTTGGGGCTCACCCCGAGGGGTGACCGGTTAGGGGACTCTGCTGGTTACGGAACTGCGGGGGAGGCGTTCTGGACCAGCTGCGTGAACTGGGCCGGGAACCAGTTGCCCGCCGGGATGTCGAATCCCGGTATGGCGTCGGTGGGATAGGTGTGGCCGCTGCCGTCGGTCTGAGTGCCGGCCGGGTCACAGTGCGGGTCGCCGTGGGTGTGGCTGCCGCTCGGGTAGTCACCGTCGGATTCGCCCGGCGGCTTGATCCAGATGTAGGCGTACAGGTGGCTGAACGCCGAGTTCGGGCTGGCCTGGGGGAACGCCCCGAGACCCGCGCCGTTGGGATTGCACCAGTCGCCGCGGAACGGCCGCTGGTCGATCTTCGACTGGTTGACGAACGTCGTCACATCGGTCGAGGTGCTCGGGCCGGTGGGCCTGAGCGGGCCGCCCCAGCCGTTGCGCGAGGTATCGATGAGCATCCCGACGTTGCTGCTGAATCCGGCACCGACCAGGGCCGAGTACATCGCTTCGTCGTAGGTCAGCTCGTCGATGTACGGGTCGAACGAGTAGAACAGGGTGGAGTTCACCGGCTGGCCGCCGACGCTCTGAGTCGCCGTCATGAACGGCTCGGTCGTCGGGACGGTGTTGGCCGTGTTGCTGATGAAGCCGTCGACGCTGCTCACGCCGGCCGTGGTGCCCGCGGCCACCGAGTGGATCAGCGAGACCGCCGGGCCGAAGTTGCTCGGCCAGCCCAGCCAGCCCGAGTGACCGAGGTCGATGTAGTTGTACACGTTCGGGATCGCGTGCAGCTTGTTGAGCGCGTACTGGATGCCGGTGACATACGCGCCGCTGGACTGCGCCTGCGCGCAGGCCGGAATGTTGGTATTGGTGATCAGGTTCGGCAGCGAGTCATCCTCGACGACCGCGACCACCCTGATGTTGGTGTGCGCGTAGTCGCTGAGGATCTGGGCGATCGGGTTGATGTAGTCCTGCTCGTAGTACTGCAGGCCGTTGTTGGCGATGGTCAGCTCGCCGTTGGAGGCGAGGGCCGCGCAGTCACGGTTGGGCAGGTCGTAGACGACGATCGGGACAACGATCGGCGTGCTGCCCGATGCCTGGCTGGCCGCCGCGGCCAGGTGCGCCTGCAGGCTCATCCGGTTGCTGTTGCCGGACCCTCCGTAGATCGCCGCGATGCGGTCCAGCCAGACGCCGGTCGACTGGTGCCCGACCAGTGTCATCTGCGCGGCGAGCGTGCCGCTCGCGCCCGCGACGGAGGTGGCGACCTCAGAGGTGTAGTTGGGGTTGACGTACCAGGTCGATCCGGTGAACGGGTTGGCCACGTGCGACGGCGTCGTGGTCGAGCCCGCCGCCGTCTCGGTGCCGGTCACGCTCACCGACGTGAGGCCGGGGGCGCTGGCCGTGAAGGTGGCTGCCCCGGTGCCAGAGGCGTTGGCGGCAACCGTCACGGGCTGCGCGTACATCCAGTTGCTCGTGGTGAAGGTGAGCGAGGCGCCGGACGTGATGGTCTCCCCGGCGTTACCGGAGGCGGCCACGGCCACGGTGATATTGCCGGTGGGCGCCGCGGACAGGCTCACGCCGATCACTTCACTGGTGCCCTGGGCCACGGTGAACGTCGGCGGGTTCACCAGCAGCGAGCCGCCGCCCGTGCCGGTCGAGGTCGGGGTCGGCGTGGGTGTTGGCGTCGGTGTGGAAGTGGGCGTCGTGGTCGGTGTCGGTGTCGGGCTCGGTGTCCCGGAGGCGCCGTTGCAGGGCACCCCGTTCAGGGTGAACGCGGTGGGGGCGGTGTTGGTGCCGCTGTAGCTGAAGTTGGCGCCGAGGGAGGTGGAGCCGCCCGTGGCGAGGCTGCCGTTCCAGGAGGCGTTGGTGACGGTGACGTTCTGCCCGGACTGGGTCCAGTTGCCGCTCCAGCCCTGGGTCAGGGCCTGGTTGCCGGTGTAGGAGTAGGCCAGTGTCCAGCTGGTGATGGGCGTGCCGGTGTTGGTGATGGTGACCGCGGCGGTAAACCCGGTGCTCCACTGATTCACCGTGTAGCCCACCTGGCAGACAACTGCCGCGCTGGCCTGGGT
>JAWWPY010000140.1:0-6269 GCA_033854735.1 Streptosporangiaceae bacterium
GGCTGCCAGTGTCTCGGCTGCCGATAGTGGGGGTGCGGGTGGCAGGTTTGCGGGTGACCGGGGTACGGGTGGCCGGGGTGCGGATGGGCACCGTGGCGGCGCTACCCGCGGTCGGCGGCCTCCTGGCCCTGGCCTGGGTGGCTTTCAAGGTAGGCGCACTCTCGTACGGCGGCGGTTTCGTGATCATCCCGCTGGTGCAGCACGACGCCGTGAGCACCTACCACTGGATGACCGCCACCCAGTTCCTCGGGGCGGTTGCCCTCGGCCAGGTCACCCCGGGACCTGTGGTGCTGACGGTGGCCGTGGTCGGCTACGCCGCCGCCGGAGTGGCCGGCGGCCTGCTCGCCGTCGCGGTCGCGTTCGCACCCTCGTTCGCCTTCGTGCTCGGCGGCGGCCGGTATTTCGACCGGCTCCGGGGCAATGCGCGAGTACAGGCGTTCCTCACCGGGGCCGGTGCCGCGTCCATCGGTGCGATCGCCGGGGCGGCGGTCCCGCTCGGGCTCGCTCTGGTGCACCTGTGGCAGTTGGGTGTGCTCGCCCTGGCCGCGGGGTGGCTGCTCGCCCTGCGCCGCGGCGTAGTCGGTGCGATCGTCGGCGGTGCGGCCCTCGGCGTCGTCGCCTTCCTGGCCGGCGCCCCGGTAGGCGCATAACCCGCCATCCCTACACTCAACCCCCCGGCCCACTCTCAACCCCGCGGGCACACGGGCGGTTCGCTGGGCGGGTGTCCTGGCTCCGTTTGGACGTGTAAGCCCGCATCGTGCGGGTAGCCCAGCTCGATACCGTCGTGCCGCCCAGGGGTGGTTCCGGTCGGCACACAGCTGGCCGTGCGGCTAGTGAAGGTGAGGTGCACCGTTCCCATGGCCACGGGTCTTGGGCAGCTGGTCGCCGGGCGGTACCGTCTGCGCGCCCAGCTGGGCCAGGGCGGCATGGGAGTCGTCTGGCACGCCCACGACGACCTGCTGGACCGGGACGTGGCGGTGAAGGAAGTGCTGTGCCCGGTTGAGCTGAACGCCAGCGAGCAGCAGATGGTATTCCGGCGGACGGAGCGCGAGGCCCGCGCGGCGGCCAGGCTCAATCACCCCGCCGCGGTGACGGTCTTCGACGTGGTCGAGCAAGACGGCCGGCCGTGGATAGTGATGGAATTCGTCCGGTGTCGGTCGCTGGCGCAGACGGTCGAGGAAGATGGCCCGATGCCGCCGTCGCAGGCCGCTCAGGTCGGCCTGCAGGTGCTGGGAGCCTTGGCGGCGGCGCACGCCGTCGGCATCTTGCACAGGGACGTGAAGCCGGGCAACGTGCTGCTCGCCGAGGACAGCCGGGTGGTGCTCACCGACTTCGGCATCGCGGCGCTGGACGGAGACGCCACCCTGACCGCCTCAGGCGCGGTGATGGGGTCGCCCGCATACATTGCGCCGGAACGGGCCCGCGGCGGCCCGGCCGAGCCGGCCTCCGACCTGTGGTCGCTCGGTGTCACTCTCTACGCGGCCGTCGAGGGCCGCACCCCCTATGAACGCGGCGGCGCCATGCCGACCCTGCTCGCGGTGGTCACCGAGGAACCCGATCCGCCGCAGCGAGCCGGACCGCTGGCCCCGGTCCTGGATGGCCTGCTGCGCCGGGACCCGGCCCACCGTCTCAGTGCGGACGACACCAGGCGGTTGCTTCGCGTCGCTGCTGCCGGACCGGACATCGCCGCCGGACCAGACGCCGCCGGGGCACCGGACGCTGCCGGCGGGCCGGACGTCCCCCCGCCGGCCCGGCCTGATCTCACCGGCGGCGGGCGAACACGGGTGCTCAGGCTGCCTGGCCCTGCGCCCGTCCTGCCCAGCACCGTGACGTCCGCCGTCCCGCCGGGTACCAGCCAGCCGCCCATTCCGGCCACGGAAATGCCGGACGATCCGAGGCGGCCCGGCGATCCGGGGCGGAAGGCGCCACGCCGCCGATACGTGGCTCTGCTCGCTGCGTTCGCGGGGCTGGTGCTCGTTGGGCTGATCGCCGCCCTGCTGCTCATGCCCGGGGGGACGAGCAGTCCTTCCCGCCGCCCGGCGGCCTCGCCCAGTTCCGGTTCCGCGGCCTCGCCCAGTTCCGGTTCCGCGTCCTCGGTCGGCTCATCGGGTGCGTCCTCCGCCGGTCCGGCCAGTCCGACCTCACCCGGCTCTGCGGGCGCGTCGACTCCTGCCGGTTCGGCCGCCCCGAGCACGGCACCGTCCGCTGCCGCGAGCACCGGTGGCGGGACGCCGCCGCCAACGGCGACAGCCGCAGCCTCTCCGTAAGCCAAGGGCACCAAGGGTCTCCCAGGGCCAAAGCCCAAAAAGATCAAGAAATCCCGGTCACCGAGGCGCACCGTCCCAGCGTGCGCCCGGCGTCCGGGGCCGCCGGGGGTGGTGCCGCAGTGCTGGTTACGGCTGCGCCTGGATTCATCCCGCCTGCCCCACGGCTATGGTGACAAGTCATGCAGGTTCTGCTCGTGCACAGCCCGCTGCTCGGAAGGTCGAGCTGGGGCGGTGTACCGGCCCGCCTGGCTGAGCTCGGGTACGCCGTCGCGGTACCGGAGCTACGCCTGGTCCTGGATTCGGGGCCGCCGTTCTACGAGCGGCTATTCCAGGCGATCGCCGAACTGGCCGACGGAGACGAGGCGGTGGCCGTGGTCGGGCACAGCAGGGCGGGGCCCTTGCTTCCCGGTGCGTTGGCGAAGATGGGGGTGAACCGCGCGACGGCCGTCTTCCTGGATGCGCGGCTGCCCCATGGCGGGCGTGCTTGGCTGGAGACGCTGACGGCGGATCGGCGCGCTGCCCTGCTCGCGTCCGTCGAGAACGGCCTTCTGCCACCATGGGACCGCTGGTTTCCGGTGGAGGCGGTCGCTGAACTGCTCCCCGACGAGGCGGTCCGTCAACGGTTTCGGGACGAGCTGCGCGGCTTGCCGGCGGGGTTGCTGGGCGAACCGATGCCACGGTCTCCTTGGGACGATCGCGTCGGCAAGGCGTACGTGCAGTTGAGCGCGGCATACGCGGCGATCGCTGACCAAGCCCAGGCCGCCGGCTGGCCAGTGGCTCGGTATTCGATGGACCATTTGGCACCGCTGACCCGCCCCCGGGAAGTGGCCGACGCCATCGCGGACAGCCTGGCTGCGGCAGGCGCGGCCGTCGGCGACGGCCGCCGGTAAGGAGCCTTCGACCATGTCAACATCGACGGCACGCTGATCGAGACCGACCGGTGCCGCACCCCCGGCCCCACCCCGCGTGTGGACTTGTGGTGGCCGGGCAAGCACGACAACCACGGCGGGAACATCCAGGTCATCACCGCCCCGGGCGGCTGGCCACTGTGGACCTCCGAGATCCGCCCAGCCGCGAGCACGACACCACCGCCCTGCGCGAACACACCGAGATGCTGCCCCTGCTGGCTGCCTGGACCCAAGACCCTACGTGGGCTGTCTGGCGTGGCCGGGTGGCACCGCCAGTCAGGAAGGGAACGACCCGGCCGAGGCCGGAACTAATAGCTCAGCCCAAGCGACCTTGCGATACGCGGCAGTGCGCGCGTATCCCCACCTGTTGGCCAACGCGTCAACGATCGTGAGACCGCGCCCATACTCCGAGTCGTCGCCAGCCGCCGCGATAGCAGGATCTTCGGCGCACCGGTCCCACACTTCGATGATCAGATATCGGCTGTTGGCGCGCAGGCGTAGTGTGATCGGTGTCAGATCGTGGAATTGGCCTTCTGGCCTGGACGCGCTGTACGCGTTCGTCAAGAGTTCCGAGACGATCAGTTCGGCATCTTCCGTGAGGTCCGTTAGGTGCCATTCAAACAAGACGTTCCGCGCGTGCAGCCGCCCGCATGGTACGGCGGTTGGCAATGGGCGGAACTCAAGGATGCTCTCTAACGGAAAGTCCTGGTGGACGGTACCGGCTCGGGAGTTTCCGGCAGGCGCAGCTACTCGCGTGCCATCCTCAGACATGCCCCTCCGTTGCAATTCGTGACAGTCGCTGACCGAGCCGGTACCGTCGCTCATGGGTGAACCTCTAATCGAGTTGAGCGCATGTTTCCGCCGGTACCCATTCACCATGCTCATGGGCGAACGAGTCGCCATCGGGCGACTCTAAGAGTGCGTTGCAACTGTCGGCGTTGAAGGGCGTGATGTATTCGCGTGCCGATTGCCCGCCATCCTCAAACAAGGGAACGAGCCACTGTGGGCCAGTTCTTACAGCCCGGACAGCCCAAAGCGCAGGCATAGCGAATCCATCCATATCGACCTTGACCGGGCGGGCCGGGACACGACCAAGTTTCGCCGACGCGCCCGGTCAAGGAGCCTTTGACGGACTGGCACTACCGTCGGTCGTCATCGTGCTACCGTCAACAGCTATCCTGACACGACTATCTAGCATATGCAACATACAGATGCAAATTTCATGGAGGCGGGATGGCACCCCAGTCCAGTCCGACAGTGAAGCGGCGCAGGCTCGCGGCAGAGCTACGCCACTACCGGGATGCGGCAGGTCTCACGATTGACGACGTGGCAGAGCGACTTGAGTGGTCAAGCGCCAAGATCAGCCGCATAGAGAACTCGCGTGTCTCTGTCCTGCCTCGTGACGTGAAGTTCCTGCTCGGCGTGTATGGCCTGACCGATGCCGACGAGGCATGGAACGTGATGCTCGCGCTTGCCCGCGAGTCTCGCGAACGTGGCTGGTGGCACCAGTACGGCGATGCCGTGCCGGACTGGTTTGAGGTCTACGTCGGCCTTGAAGCTGACGCTGCGAGTATCGACGCCTACGATGCTGAGTTCGTGCCGGGCCTGATTCAGACGGAGGACTACGCCCGTGCCATCACCCGGGCCAAGCTCTCCGACGTGGCCGACGATGATCTAGCGCGCATCGTCGGCGTTCGCATGAAACGTCAGGAACTGCTGACCGTCGCCGATGGGCCTCATATCTGGTTCGTGATCAATGAAGCTGTCGTGCGCCGTCTCGTCGGAGGTCGCGCGGTCATGCGACGCCAGCTTGAGCGACTGCTGAAAGTCGCCGATCTGCCTCGCGTGCAGCTACAGATCGTTCCCTTCGAGGCTGGCGCTCACCCGAGCATGGATGGCTCGTTCAGCATCCTCGCGTTCCCTGAGTCAAGAGACCCGCAGGTCGTCTACACGGAGTACCTGACCGGTGCGCTGTATTTGGAGAAGCCATCGGATACAGACCGCTATAGACTCGTCGTTGACCACTTGCGCGCCACAGCGCTCGGCATGGACGCCTCGCGTGCCTTGATAGCAGGCATAGCCGGGCAACGAGATGATCCGTAACCCTCAAGGAGTGAAACTCCGTGAACATGACAGCCGACCTGACGCGAGCCGTCTGGCGCAAGAGCACTTTTTCCAACGGGTCGGGCGGCAACTGTGTAGAGGTCGCCCGGAACCTCCCCGCTGCCGTCGCGGTGCGTGACTCCAAGGACCCGGACGGCCCGGCGCTGATCTTCAGCCCTGATGAGTGGCAGGCGTTTGCTGCTGGCATCCGTGGTGGGGAGTTCGACCTGTCCTGACCCCGTTCTGAGGCCAGATCGCCAGGCTGGAGGGGCACCGCTGCGTCTGCGGTGCCCCTTTGTTATGCGCTGTTGCTGTGCGTTACGGGCTTGGTAGTGGAGAGTGTGTCGGCCGTTCCTCGGGTGCTGTCGCCTTGCCTGTGCTTGGTTTCGGCACGACTGAGCCGTCCATGCCGTCGATGACGACCCGGCGACCGGACAGTACCGCCAGCGCACGCGCGATGCGAGACGTGATGCTGCAGATGTGGTTCTCGGTTCCCTGTACGCCACTCGAAGGCAGCCGACCGGTCGTAGTGGGCTGGGGCCGGCGTTGCGGGGCTGGGGGCGACGACCGATGCTGGGGGCTATGCCAACTGACGACGAGGTGGCGGCAGTCGCCGACGCTGCCCCAGGGGCGCTGCTGGGCAGCGGATACGGCGCGACGCTGTGGGAACCGGGTCCCGACGTCATCGAGCGGGCCCAGATCACCCAGTTCTGCCGTTGGCTGGCCCGGGAGCGCGGCCTACCGCTGGCGGACCCGGCCGGTCCAGCGGACTCGGTCGACTCGGCGGATCCAGCCGGCCCCCTGGATTCGGTCGGCCCGGCGGACCCGGCGGTCTCGGTGGACTCGGTGGATCTAGCCGGCCCACTGGACTCGGCCGCCCCGGTCGGCCCAGCTGGCCCGGTCGGCCGGGCTCAGCATGTCTATGGGGAACTCTGGCGCTGGTCGGTCACTGAGACGGCCGCGTTCTGGGAGTCGGTCTGGGACTATTTCG
>JAWWPY010000141.1:0-10960 GCA_033854735.1 Streptosporangiaceae bacterium
TGAAGCCGAACACGTTGCCGATGATGGACGAGGTCAGGTTCGGGATCGAGCCCTCCTCGAACAGGTCGATGTCGTACGCGATGTAGGCGATGTACTCGCCCTCGCGCCCTGGCACCGGGTCGACCCGGTAGCACTTGGCCTGATAATGCTCGTGGGCGGTGAGCCGATCAGTCCAGACCACCGTCCAGGTCGCGGTGGAGGACTCACCCGCGACTGCCGCGCCCGCCTCCTCGGGCGGCACACCGGGCTGCGGACTGATCCGGAACGCAGCGAGCACATCGGTGTCCTTCGGCACGTAGTCAGGCTCGTAGTAGCCCATCTCCGCGTACGGGATGACACCAGCGTTCCAGCGTCCCGGCCCCGCGCCGCCGGGCCCGGCCATGCCCTGGCTTGCGCCGTCGGGCCCTGCGGTGTCCTGGCCTGCCGCCATCGTTGCCTCCGTCGTGGTCGCGCCCTTCGACCCACGATGCCAGTCGATATCTGCGCTGTCTATTGAGTGTTTGGCGTTGTATATCAATCAAAAGCTTGATATAGCCATCGCGCCTCGGGGGCTCCTCCCTGTGGAGACGAAATGCGCGGTCTGCCGCGGTCAGCTCGGCAGGTGGAAATCGCCGTCCCGCAGCATGTGGGCGACAAGCCGGGCCGCGGCGGGTGACAGGGTGCCCGGATGGGCCACCAGGTACCAGTCACGATGCAGGGGGGTGCCGGGCACGGGGAGTTCCACGAGCCGGCCGGAGGCAATCTCGGCGGCGACCGCGTCCCGGGACACCAGGGTGACGCCCAGGCCGACGATCGCCGACTCCCTGATGGCGCCGTTGGAGCCAACCATCAGCGTCAGCGGCGCGATGTCGAGGTCCACCAGGAGGGCGTCGGTACTGGCGCGGGTGCCGGAACCTGGTTCACGCAGCAGCCATGCCTGGCGGGCCAGCCAGGGCAGCAGGCTCGTGCCGTGTGCTCCGGCAGCTAGAGCGGGGGAGGCCACGACAACGAGCTCATGCGCCCGCACGGCCTGCACCTGCACATCCCAGCCGGGCTCGGGACGGCCGCCGAGCACGAGATCTACCTGATGGCGGTCGAGGAGCGCGCGGACACGATCACGGTTTCCAGCCTCGAGCCGTACACCCATCTGCGGATGGCGGGCCCGGAAGCCGCCCAGCAGCGCGGGCACGATCTGCTCCGCCGCGGTGGTGACGGCGGCGATGCGCAGCTCCCCCCGCTCCGGATCGGCGGCCGCCGCGGCCGCGAGCCCAGCCTCGTCCAGCAGGCCAAGCACGCGGCGGGTGTAGCCCGCGTAGGCCTCACCCGCGTCCGTCAGCCGCAGGCCACGGCCGTCAGGCCGGAGGAGCGCCACGCCGAGGGACTTCTGGAGGGCGGCCAGCGAGGCCGAAACCGCCGCCTGGGTCACCACGAGTTGCTGGGCCGCGGCGCGGACGGAACCGCTCTCAGCCACGGCCAGGAACGTGCGAAGCTGGTTCAGCGTCACGGTCGGGCGCCTCGTTCGTCAAGGACGATAAATAATTAACCGTCAGGTTGTCTTTCTCTACCAGAAGTCAACCCTAGACTGAACAACGGCGCGTTGCTGTGGGCTGGACGATCAGCTTTTCCATGATCGCGGAAGATTTCTGGGTCTATGTGTCCGGCATGTTCCGTGATCATGGGAATGCCTCGGCGCGTGCGTGAATTCGGTGTGAGGCGGTGTGCCATGGCGAAACGAGGGGCTGGTGTGGCCCGGTGGGTTGAGGTGACACCGGAACGCATCGAGGGGTGGATCGCGTCCTTCGTCGAGCGGCACGGGCAGACCACCGCGGAGCCCGGACCCGACATCGTCGTATTCCGCGCGGCCGACGGAGCGGTGGCCGAATGCCACGTGCCTTTCCCGCCGCTGCGCGGCCTGCCGCCTGCGCCGCTGCGCGGCGCCCCGGGCACGGGCGGGCTCGGACCGGACCCCGAGGCCAGGCCGGGCCCCGCTGGTCAGGCTTCTGCTGGTCAGGTCCCCGCTGATCGGGCCCCTGCCGGCCGGGCTCCTATTGATGAGGCCCCCGCCGGTCGGCCTCCCGCCGGTCAGGTCTCTGTTGGTCAGGCTCCTCCTGGTCAGGTCTCTGTTGGTCAGGCTCCTCCTGGTCAGGTCTCTGTTGGTCAGGCTCCTCCTGGTCAGGTCTCTCCTGGTCAGGTCTCTCCTGGTCAGGTCCCTCCTGACCAGGAGCCGGTCGGTCTCGCGCGGGTGATGGCTGCGCATTCGGCTGCTGACCGGACGGTCGCCGTTCTGCTGGTGCGGCTCGGCGGTTACGCCGCCGGCGTCTTCTCCGGCTCGCCGCCGCAGCTGGAAGCGTCCAAGGTGGGCGCCCGCCTCGTGCACGGTCGCAGTGCCGCAGGCGGCTGGTCGCAGCACCGGTTCGCACGGCGCCGGGAGAAGCAGGCCGCGACCGCGCTCGGTGCCGCCGCGGACACGGCGGTGGCGGTGTTCGGCCCCCATCTCGGCCGGCTTGACGCCGTCGTGCTGGGCGGGGACCGGCGGACGGTGGCCGGGTTGCGTGACGACCCCCGGCTGGGGCCCTACTTCGACCTGGCGGTGGACCGGTTCCTCACCGTGCCTGATCCCAGGCTCGCGGTGCTGCGGGAGACACCGCGGATGTTCCGTTGCGTACGAATCTGGATCGCCGACGGCGAAGGCGCCGGGGATTAATCAGGACAGGGCGCTGCGTTCTACACGCGGAGCGCTGCTTTTAATCGCGTGAGAGGGCTGGGGCCGAGCAGGTATTCTGACTGCATGCTGCCACTCCTCTCGTGACGCGGCGCCCCGGTGCCGGGACCCAGGGAAGACCCGGCGTCCTTTTCCTTAGGCTTTGGAGTGGTTTCCAGTGATCGCGGCAACGGATGTAGAGCTGCGGGCCGGGGCGCAGCTGTTGCTGGAGAACGCGAGCTTCCAGATCGGGCCCGGGGACAAGATCGGCCTGGTCGGCCGCAACGGTGCCGGGAAGACCACCCTCGCCCGGGTGCTCGCGGGGGAGATGGTGCCAGCGGCCGGCGCGGTGCGCCGCGGCCCGTCCATCGGGTACCTGCCACAAGACTCCCGGGTCGGCGACCTTGACGGCCTGGCCATGGACCGGGTGCTCTCCGCCCGCGGGCTGGACGAGGTGCGCGCGGGCATGCGGGCGGCCGAAGCCCAGATGGCGGACGGACGGCCAGCCCTGCGTGACGCGGCGGTGCGCAGGTACGGCCAACTGGAGGAGCGCCTCGTGGTGCTCGGCGGTTACGCGGCGGAGTCCGAGGCCGCGTCGATCGCCTCCAGCCTGGGCCTGCCGGACCGGGTTCTCGGCCAGCCGCTGAACACCCTTTCCGGAGGGCAGCGGCGCCGCATCGAACTGGCCCGGATCCTGTTCGCGGGCGCCGAGACTCTGCTGCTCGACGAGCCGACCAACCACCTGGACGCGGACTCCATCAGCTGGCTCCGCGACCATCTCCGGGCGTTCCGCGGCGGCCTCGTGGTTATCAGCCACGACACCGCGCTGCTCGAGTCGGTCGTGACCAAGGTCTTCCACCTGGACGCGGACCGCAGCTGCCTGGAGATCTACAACGTGGGCTGGAAGACCTACCTGGAGCAGCGCGAGACGGACGCGAAACGGCGCAAGCGCGAGCGGGCGAACGCACATCGCCAGGCCTCTGCGCTGCAGGCCCAGGCGGACCGGATGCGGGCCAAGGCAACCAAGGCGAAGGCCGCCCAGGGCATGCAGCGGCGTGCGGAACGGCTGCTGGCCGGGGTCGCCGCGGAGGGCGCGGCGCAGCGGGTGGCGCGATTGCGGTTCCCGGATCCGGTGCCGGCCGGGCGGACACCGCTGACCGCCACCGACCTGTCCAAGTCTTATGGCTCCCTCGAAGTTTTCAGCGGCGTCGACGTCGCCGTGGACCGGGGCAGCAGGATAGTGGTGCTTGGGCTCAACGGGGCGGGCAAGACCACCCTGCTGCGCATTCTTGCCGGTCAGGAGAAGCCCGACACCGGCCAGGTAATGCCAGGTCACGGCCTTCGGCTCGGTTACTACGCACAGGAGCACGAGACCCTGGACACCGGCCGTAGCGTGCTGGAGAACATGCGTACGGCCGCGCCACACCTGACGGACTCCGAGCACCGGCGCATCCTCGGCTCGTTCCTGTTCTCCGGCGACGCGGTGGCCAAGCCCACCGCGGTGCTGTCGGGCGGCGAGAAAACCAGGCTCGCACTGGCCCTGCTCGTCGTCTCCGGGGCGAACGTGCTGCTGCTTGACGAGCCCACGAACAACCTGGACCCGGCCAGCCGCGCGGAAGTGCTGGCCGCGCTGCGCCGCTACCAGGGCGCCATTGTCCTGGTCACCCACGACGAGGGCGCGGTCGGGGCGCTGGCGCCCGAGCGGGTGGTGCTGCTTCCCGACGGCGTCGAGGACGCATGGTCGGACGGCCTGGCTGATCTGGTGGCGTTGGCTTAACTGGCGGCCTTCAATGCGGGCCTGAGCAGGGGGCCGGAGCAGGAGGGCCGGGCTGGGGCCAAAAAGAAGTGATCACTTACCTGGATGTGGGTAGCCGAACCCGCCTCTATGCTTGATCATGGCGGGAGACGGTAACGCAGCGGTCACTTCAGTTCACGGGAGGTACGCGTGACCGAGACCCTCAAGAAAGGCACCCGGGTCACCGGTGCAGACCGAACCAAGCTGGCTTCGGATCTCAAAAAGAGGTATGACGGCGGCGAGAGCATCCGTTCCCTCGCGGCGTCCACCGGGCGGTCCTACGGGTTCGTCCACCGCATCCTGACCGAGACAGGAGTATCCCTGCGCGGTCGCGGCGGTGCGACACGCGGTAAGGCGCGGGCGAAGCGCTGAGGAGGACATGACACCCGGCCTGCCAGATCTCGACCGGGCCGGGCTACGGCTCACTCTTGACGAGCCGGCCCCTGGCGCGGCCACGGTGACGCTGTGCCGTGGCGAGCGGCGCAACGCCATGACCCCAATGATGTGGCATGGCCTTGCCGCGATCGGCCGCGCGCTGCCGTCCTCGGTGCGGGTGGTGGTGGTCCAGGGCGAGGGGCCATCCTTCAGCGCGGGCATCGATCTCCGGTTTTTCACCGGCGAGGGGGTCCCGGGTGAGGAACCGCCGCCCAGTCCGGCCGATCCAGGATTCGAGACGTGGGTTGCGTCCGTCCAGGAAGGCTTCACCTGGCTGCGCAGCCCCGCGATCGTGTCAATCGCCGCCGTGCGCGGGCATGCGATCGGCGCGGGACTGCAACTCGCCCTCTCATGTGATCTGCGGGTGCTCGCCGATGACGCGCAGTTGTGCATGAAGGAGCCCGCTCTCGGGCTGGTTCCCGACCTAACGGGGACAAAGCCACTTGTCGACATTGTCGGGCTGCCCCGGGCGATCGAGATGTGCCTCACGGCCCGGACTGTGCGTGCGGCGGAGGCCAGGGAATTGCGGCTCGCCGAACTCGTTGTCGCTGCGGATGATCTCGACGCCGCGGTCGGCGATCTGGTGGCCGCGCTGCTGGCCACCGATGCGGCCGCCGCGCGGGCCACCAAGAAACTGCTCAGCCAGGCATCGGGGAACAGCCTCGAAGACCAGGCCGCGGCGGAACGACGGGCGCAGACAGCCCTGATGCGGGCGCGGCTCGCACAATCCTGACTTGGCCTTTGAGCCACCCCGAGTGGGCGCTGGGCCACCCCGGCTTGGCGCCGGCCCAGCCCCGGCCCGGCGCTGGGCCACCCGGCCCGGCGCTGGGCCACCCGGCCCGGCCCGGGGCCACGGTTCGCCCTTAGCTGACAAGGGAAGATCCTGGCCAGGAAGGACGTTGCTGCGCTCATGTACGGATCGAGCTGGCATGCGATGCGGTCGTTCACGCGCGACGGCTCCGTCACCCAGCAGCGGCTCAAGAAGGGCAGCGTGCGCAGGATCGCCTCCTACGCGCGGCCTTACCGCAGCCGGCTCGTCTTGTTCCTGACCGCTACCTCGCTGTCCGCGGTGACCGGGGTCGCCGTGCCGCTGCTGCTCAGGTCGATCGTCAACGGCATCCTGCGGCGCGACACCGCGCTCGTGCTGTGGATCGCGGGAATTGTCCTGGCCCTGGCCGTGGTCGGCGCCCTGCTGTCCGTCGTGCAGCGCTGGTTCTCCTCGCGGATCGGCGAAGGCCTCATCTATGACCTGCGCACTCAGGTGTTCCGGCACGTGCAGCAGCAGCCGATCGCGTTTTTCACCCGCGCCCAGACGGGATCACTCGTCAGCAGGCTGAACAGCGACGTCATCGGGGCCCAGCAGGCGATCACTTCCACGCTTTCCTCCGTCGTATCCAACGTGCTGAGCCTGATCCTGGTACTGGGCACCATGCTGTACCTCTCCTGGCTGGTCACCGTGGTGTCGTTGGTGCTGCTCCCGGTGTTCGTCATCCCCGCCCGGCTGGTCGGCCGCAGGCTGCAGCGGCTGACCAGGGAATCGATGCAGCTTGACGCAGAACTGGGCTCGACCATGACGGAGCGGTTCAACGTCGCGGGGGCGATGCTGGTCAAGCTGTTTGGCCGCCCGGGCGATGAGGCGCAGGTCTTCGCAGGCCGGGCGGCCCGGGTCCGGGACATTGGCGTGGTCCAGGCCATGTATGGCGGCACGCTGTTCATCGCGCTGAGCCTGCTGGCATCGGTGGCCACCGCGGTGGTTTACGGGCTTGGCGGTGGTCTGGTCATTCACGGTGCCTTCCAGCTGGGCACGCTGGTGGCGCTGACGGCACTGCTTGGCCGGCTCTACGGGCCGATCACCTCGCTGTCCAACGTGCAGGTCGACGTGATGACCGCGCTGGTCAGTTTCGACCGGGTCTTCGAGGTGCTCGACCTGAAACCGCTGATCGCGGACCAGCCCGGCGCGGTGCCGCTGCGGCGCACCGCCGTTGCCAGTACCGCCGTTGCCAGCACCGCGGTTGGAAGTACCGCGGTTGGCAGTACGGGGGGCAACGGCGGGACATCCGCTGCGCCGGCCATCGAATTCGATCATGTGTCGTTCCGTTACCCGGCGGCCAGCGAGGTGTCTCTGGCCTCCCTGGAGTCCATCGCGGTGAAGGTGCACGAACGTGATACGGGGCCCGACGACGTGCTACACGACGTCAGTTTCACCGCGCCATCCGGCCAGCTCACCGCCCTCGTTGGCCCGTCGGGCGCGGGCAAGACCACCATCACCCACCTGGTGGCGCGGCTGTATGACCCTTCGGAAGGCGCTGTGCGCATCGGCGGGCAGGATCTGCGCGAGGTGACCCTGGACTCGCTGCACGACGTGGTCGGCGCGGTGACCCAGGACGCGCACATGTTCCACGACACGATCCGTGCCAATCTCGTCTACGCCCGGCCCAGCGCCTCCGAGGACGAACTCATCGAGGCCTGCCGGTCGGCGCAGATCTGGGAGATGATCTCGCTGCTGCCCGACGGCCTCGACACTGTGGTGGGTGACCGGGGATACCGGCTGTCTGGCGGCGAGAAGCAGCGGCTGGCGATCGCCCGGCTGCTGCTGAAGGCGCCGTCGGTGGTCGTGCTGGATGAGGCCACCGCCCATCTCGACTCCGAGTCAGAGGTGGCCGTTCAGCGTGCTCTCAAGACCGCGCTGGCCGGGCGCACGTCGCTGGTCATCGCGCACCGGCTGTCGACCATCCGTGAGGCGGACCAGATCCTGGTCATCGACGCGGGCCGGATCCACGAACGCGGAACACACGAGGAACTGCTGGCCTCCGGCGGACTGTACGCCGAGCTTTACCACACGCAGTTCGCCGGTCAGGAGCGGGTGTTCACCGAGCCCGCCCTGTAAGCGCCTGGCCAGCCCGCCCGGGTAAGCCGCGCGATAAACCCGCGTGGTAAACCCACCCCGGGTAAGAGAGTCAGGAGCCGTACCCGACCCGGCGCAGTTCGTCGCCGGCGATGCCTTCTATCTCCGCGGCCTGCACCGGGCTCAGCGTGCGGCGCCATGCCCCGGGCTCGCTGGCCGGCGGGCGACCTGGC
Organism: Streptosporangiaceae bacterium; assembly: GCA_033854735.1. Taxonomy (GTDB): domain Bacteria; phylum Actinomycetota; class Actinomycetes; order Streptosporangiales; family Streptosporangiaceae; genus JAWWPY01. The sequence goes on from JAWWPY010000141.1 coordinate 7,989, forward strand.
ACCGGGGAGGGCCCGACGGGCAGTTCCAGGGGCGACACGGCAGTGCCGAGGAAGTCGGAGACGGCGGAAGCCGCGGCCGCCGGCTGGCGCATCATCTCCTCGTAGCGGAGCGTGATCAGCTGCCCGGCGGCCAGCTTGCCACGCAACCGCGCCATCTGACGCACGGACCCGCGCCAGCGCATCGCGCACTTGGCCGCCATGGACAGGTCCGGCCAGGCGGCTCTGTCCTGCTCGGTCTCCACGCCGAGCAGCGGGTTCGGGAACTCGGTGTCCACGTTAACGAAGCCCGGCTTGAACCAGGCCAGCGCCGCAGGGTCGGTCAGCATTCCCGCCACCACATCCCGGCCGTCCCTGATGATCTGAACGAGGCGCGCATCCGGGAAAGCGTCTACCAGTGCCTCGGCGCAGTACAGCAGGTCCGGGCTGGCGTCGCCGTAGCGGGTGATGCCGCGCTGGCTCACGCATGGGCCCACGCCGCCGAGACCGCCGGCCTCCCGGCACTGGTGGGTGCAGCCCAGGCAGCAGTCCGGAGTCACCTGCCACGCCTGGGCGAACGCGTCCCGTAGCACGGTGGCCGCCGCGTCGCCCCGGCCACGGGAAATCGACGGCCGCCGGGCGAAGGCGTGCACCACCGGAAGGACCCAGCGCTGTCCCAGGGTGACGTGGAAGCCACTGGACCTTTTCAGCGCCCGGGCCAGCAGGTCAGTTCCGGAGCAGGGGGCACCGATGACGAAGACGGGCTGACGGACCTTCCGGCCGTTGACGACCAGGATGTGCGGGCGCGGCGACTGGGAACCCGCCGCTGGTGGGACCGGCGAGACGCCGCTGGGCCCGGGCCGGGACTCGCCCGGATCGGCCGCGGAACGGGGCATCGCGGTCACGGCTCGCCGAACCCGGAGACGGCCGGCTCATTCCTGGCCGACCGGCGGCAGTGGGCGCCCGCGTGCTGGTCCAGGTTGAGCGCGGCCTGGATGAGCGGCACATGGCTGAAGGCCTGCGGCGTGTTCATCAGGTGGGCCAGGTAGGCGTCCACTGCCTCGGGCGCAGCCCTGGGCCCGGCGCCCGTCCCGGGCCCGGCGCCCGTCCCGGGCCCGGCGTCCGTCCCGGGCCCGACGCCCGCCGGGGCGATCCGCCATTGCCCGTTGCGCTCGGTGCCCAGGAACGCTGCGAAGCAGGCGGGGGAGTCGAACCGGGGCAGGCACAGCCAGTCAATGGAGCCGTCACGGCCGACCAGGGCGGCCGACTGCATATCCCCGATGATCGCGTAGTCCTCAATCAGTCCCGACACGGAACCTCCAGGTCACGGCCGACGGTCCCCAGACATGCCCGGCGACCGGCGGGTGGGCCGGGCGTCCCTCATGCCGTCTGCCCGTACCGTACCGGGCTCCCTCGTTCATCCGCTGACCCAGCGCGCCCGTAAGCTGGCCACCGTGCCCCCCGTGCCCAGTCCCGCGAGCCCTGCGGGCCGCCGCGCGCTCCGGATAGCGGCCGGTGCGATCGCCGCCGCGCTGCTCCTGCCCGCCGCGGCAGGCTGCGCGACGTTCGACGCGGCCCTCGGCAAGCAGGAGGCGGTGGTCGCCTTCAAGGATGGCACGTCCAACACGACCCGGCTGAAGGTCCGGGCAGCATGCTCGCACGTGCCCGAGGCGACTCCGGAGCCCCTCCCGACCGATCACTTGGCATCCGACCTTCTGAACGACGTACGGTACCGGGTCGACCACGCCAGCGACGCCGACCTGGCCCGGCTCCAGCAGTGCCTGCAGAGGTTCCCGTCCGTGAACGGCGTCAACATCGAGTCCCCCAACGGCAGCTGACCCCAGCAGCCGGGCCCAGCACGGTAGGGAGCCTGCTGGGGGGAGTCTATATTTGTGCCGCATCGGCACTATCTTCCCTCAAAGATGTCGCCTTGCTGGCCCCAAATGGCGGCCAGCCACCGTGCCCGGGCGCGCAGCGGCATATTGTTGTCCGCATGCTGGCGCACCGCGGGCCCCGGCTCTCCCGCGTGGCCGCCGTCGCCTGCGTGGCACTGCTGGGTTTCAGCCTCGTCGGCTGCGGATCACTGCACGCGCTCGGCCTGGGTTCGTCCGCCTCCCCGACGTCCACGCCGCGGACACAGCGCGGGACCGCCCCCACGCCGTTCCCGCGGCCGCACCCCACCATCTGCCCGGCCAACATCGCGCCCGGATTCACATGCGTCATGGAGCAGCGGATCACCGAGGTCGAGCGCTACCTGGCGACCCAGCCCGGTCACATCGGCATTGTGCTGCACGACCGTATGTCTGGCGCCACCTGGCGGAACGCGAAGGCGTCCACGGTCTTTCCCGCCGCCTCCACGATCAAGCTCGCGATGGTCCTCGACGTGATGCTGCGCAACCGGGCGGGCAGCATCCAGCTAGGTGACAATGACTGGGCCCTGATCGACGCCATCCTGTCCGAGAGCTCCGACACCGCCGCCGATCAGCTCTGGGGCCAATTTGAGGGCTCCAGCTTCCTCGGCCGTATCCGGGTGTTCGGGATGACCAGCGCCTATTTCTCCTCCAGCTTGGCGTACTGGGGGTTCATGTACTGCTCAGCGGATGATCTCAACAACCTGATGAACTACATCCTCAACGATTCACCAGCCGCTGTCCGTAGTTACATGACGAGCCGCATGCAGCGGGTCGCACCGATCCAGCAGTGGGGCGTATGGGGGGCGGGCCCCGCTAATCATCCGGGCAACAAAGATGGCTGGGAGGACGACTCCGGAGTCTGGGTCGTGAACACCGTGGGCTTTGCGGGCTCGCAAGCCCGGTTCACCCTGGCGATCATGGACGACGAGCAGGGCGTCGCGGACTTCCATCAGGGAACCAACACCCTGGACCAGATCTCGTCACTGCTTTTCCGGGGCCGCTACGGACCCGAGCCCACCGTCGAGGCCACCCCCTGAGGACGCGGCCCCGGGGATGCGGCCCCCGGGGATGCGGCCCCCGGGG
>JAWWPY010000142.1:0-12550 GCA_033854735.1 Streptosporangiaceae bacterium
CTCGCCGGGAGCCTGTCCGCGACCGGGGCGCCCGGCAAGCCGCCGACGGCCGTGCCGCTGTACAGCCTCGCCTACGGGCTCTACTACAACAAGGCGATGTTCGCCGCGGCCGGCATCAGCAGCCCGCCGACCACCTGGGCGGAGCTTATTACCGACGGCAAGAAGCTGACCACGAGCAGCCACTGGGGCCTGTCGATCGAGGGCGGCAGCGTCGCCGAGAACATTCACATGGCGTTCGAGCTGAGCCAGCAGCAGGGCGGCCAGTTCTTCGACGCGGCGGGCAAGCCAACCTTCAACACTCCGCAGAATGTCGCCGCCGTCAAGCAGATGATGGACTTCATCCAGACCGACAAGATCACCAATCCGAGCGATGCCCAGTACTCCAAGGGCACGGAGGCGCTCGTGGACTACGCCACCGGGAAGACGGCCATGGTCATCTGGCAGGCTGCCTCCGGGTCACTCAAGCAGCTGGGCATGAACGCCGCCAACATTGGCGTCGCGCCGGTCCCGCTGCCGTCCCCCATACCGTCTGGGGGGAAGAGCGTGACCAGCATGGTGGCCGGCATCAACATGGCAGTTTTCAAGAACACCAAGAACATGTCCGCGGCGCTGAAGTTCGTGAAGTTCATGACGAGCACCCCCGAGCAGGAGTCCCTCAACGGGACGTACGGATCGCTGCCGACGGTTTCCGCCGCCTACAGTGACCCGGTGTTCCACACCTCGGCCGTGACCACGTTCCGGAGCATCCTCACCTCGAGCGCCGCGCCGATGCCGCCGGTGGCGCAGGAAAGCGCGTTCGAGACTGCCGTCGGGACGGCGATCATTCACCTGTACGCCAGCGCGGCCACCGGCAAGGCCGTGACCAGCAGCATGATCGCGCAAGCTCTCTCCCAGGCCCAGCAGCAGCTAGGAGGCTGAACCTCGGTGGTTGACACCATCCGAGTCGAGAAGGGTGTCACCGCATCCGCGCCGCCACCGCCGCGTAAGCGGCGGTGGCGGCGCGAGTGGCTGCCCTACGGGCTGCTGATCCCCGCTGTCCTCCTCGAACTGCTGATCCACATCATTCCGATGCTGGCCGGAGTGGCCATCAGCTTCCTCAAGCTCACCGAGCTGTATTTGAGCAACTGGCGCGCCGCACCATTCGCCGGTGCCGGCAACTACGCGGTCGCCGTGAACTTCAACGGCGCCATCGGCCAGGCTTTGGCGCACTCGTTCACCGTGACGGTTGTCTACACGGCGATCGTCCTCGCGGTGTCCTGGACTTTCGGGATGGCGGCCGCGGTCTTCACCCAGCGGGCGTTCCGCGGCCGGGGCGTGATCCGTACCATCTTCCTGGTCCCCTACGCCCTGCCCGTCTTCGCATCGGTCATCACCTGGAACTTCATGCTCCAGCGAGACACCGGCATGGTGAACCAGCTGCTTCTTGACCTGCACCTGGTGCACTCGCGAGCGTTCTGGCTGATCGGGCAGAACAGCTTTTACTCACTGGTGGTCGTCGCGATCTGGCGCAGCTGGCCGTTCGCCTTCCTCATCCTCACGGCCGGCATGCAGAGCATCCCCACCGACCTGTACGAGGCGGCCGCGCTCGACGGCTCTGGAGCCCTCGGCCAGGTGCGGCACGTGACCCTGCCGCTGCTGCGGCCGGTCAACCGGGTCCTGCTGCTGGTGCTGTTCCTGTGGACCTTCAACGACTTTTCCGTGCCGTTCACGCTGTTCGGCTCGGCGCCGCCAACCCAGGCCGACATCATCTCGATCCACATCTACGAGAACTCCTTCGTGAGCTGGAATTTCGGCACGGGGTCCGCCATGTCGGTGCTTCTGCTGCTGTTCCTGCTGCTGGTCACCGTCATATACCTGGCCATAAGCAGGCGAGGGGAACGTCATGCATGAGCCCGTGTGGTTCCGCTGGGCCCGGGTGGTGGTCCTGACGCTGCTCGGGCTGTTCGCCATCCTGCCCGTCTATGTCATGCTCTCGGCGTCGCTCAAGCCGCTGGGTGACGTGCAGGGCGCCTTCCGCTGGGTGCCGACCCACCTGACCGTGTCGCCGTTCATCGACATGTGGCGGACCATCCCGCTGCTGCGGTATCTCGAGAACAGCCTCATCGTGTCGGCCACGGCATCGGTCGCCTCGGTCCTCGTGGCCCTCCTGGCCTCGTATGCGATCAGCCGCTACCGGTTCCACGGCCGTCAGGTCTTCTCCATCACCATCCTGTCCACTCAGATGTTCCCCGGCATCCTGTTCCTGCTGCCGCTCTTCGTCATCTTCGTCAACATCGGCCAGGTCACCGGCCTCAACCTGTACGGCAGCCGGACCGGTCTGATCATCACCTACATGACGTTCACGCTGCCGTTCGCGATCTGGATGCTCGCCGCCTACCTGGACACGATCCCGCGCGACCTCGATCAGGCGGCCGAGGTGGACGGCAGCGGCCCGATGGGAGCCTTCATCCGGGTGATCATCCCGGCCGCGATCCCGGGCATCGTGGCCGTCCTGATCTACGCGTTCATGACGGCATGGAGCGAGATGCTCTTCGCCTCCGTCCTGACCAATGACTCGACCCGGACGCTCGCCGTGGGGCTGCAGGGCTACGCCACGCAGAACCAGGTCTACTGGAACCAGATCATGGCGGCGTCGCTGACGGTGAGCGTGCCGATAGTCGTCGGATTCCTGCTGCTCCAGCGCTTCCTCGTAGCCGGCATGACCGCGGGAGCGGTCAAGTGAGCAGAGTCGCGGGAGCGGTCAAATGAGCAGAGTCGCCGGATCGGTCAAGTGAGAGGGGTTCCCGCAATGTCGCGGTTCCGCCTGATGCTCATCGCGGCGCTGGCCGCCAGCCTCGCCGTCGCGGCGCCCGCCGCCGCCGTCCCGGCCATGGCGTCGGCGGCTGGTGCCGCGGCCACGGCGCCCACGGTGAACTCCGGCCCGGCCCCGGACTTCGGCCCGAACGTCTACGTCTTCAGTCCCAGCATGCCGCAGAGCGAGATCCAGGCGACGGTCGACTCGATCGCCAGCCAGCAGCTCTCGAACCAGTTCGGGACGCAGCGGTACGCGCTGCTCTTCGAGCCCGGCAGCTACGGGTCGGCGGCCGACCCGCTGACCTTCCAGGTCGGCTACTACACCGAGGTGGCCGGCCTGGGCACCTCGCCGGGCGACGTCACCATCAACGGCACGATCGACGTGTACAACCAGTGTTTTGCCAGCAACAACTGCATCGCGCTGGACAACTTCTGGCGCTCGCTGTCGAACCTGACCATCAACGTCACCGGCGGGACCGGCTGCCAGGCCGCGACCGACTTCTGGGCCGTCTCGCAGGCCGCGCCCATGCGGCGGGTCCAGGTCAACGGCAAGCTGTCCCTGATGGACTACTGCAATGGCTCCCCGGACTACGCCAGCGGCGGGTTCATCGCCGACTCGGCGTTCACCGGCTCGAGCGTCATCAACGGCTCCCAGCAGCAGTTCATCGTCCGCAACAGCAACATCGACGCCTGGACCAACGGCGTCTGGAACCAGGTCTTCTCCGGCGACGTGGGCGCGCCGCCACAGAGCTTCGGGGGGGCTGCTCCGTACACCACGCTGGCGACCAGCCCGGTAACGCAGGAAGAGCCCTTCCTGCAGACCGACTCCGCCGGCCACTACAGCGTGTTCGTGCCGGCCGTGCAGCACAACTCCGCCGGCACCTCGTGGGGCAGCGGCCCCACGGCGGGCACGTCCATCCCCATCGGGAGGTTCTTCATCGCCAGCCCGAGCACTCCGGTGCTGCTGATCGACGCGGCGCTGGCCCTGGGCCAGGACCTGATCCTGACCCCCGGCGTCTACCACCTGAAAGCCCCCATCCTGGTCTCGCGCCCCAACACCGTGGTACTCGGCCTCGGCTTCGCCACGCTCGTCCCGCAGAACGGGACCGCGGCCATGCAGGTGCTCGGCGTGCCGGGGGTGAAGCTCTCCGGGCTGATCTTCGACGCCGGCCCCAGGAACTCGCCCGTGCTACTGCAGGTCGGCGGCCCGCTGGCGCGCGCGACCGGTGACGCGTCTGACCCCACGCTGGTGCAGGACGTGTTCTTCCGCATCGGCGGCGCGACGGCGGGCCAGGCCACCGACAGCCTCGTGGTCAACAGCTCCCACGTCATCCTCGATGACATCTGGGCCTGGCGCGCCGACCACGGCGCCGGCGTGGGCTGGACCAGCAATGTCGCCGACACCGGGCTCACCGTCAACGGCAACGACGTGACCGCCTACGGCCTGGCTGTCGAGCATTACCAGAAGAACGAGGTCGTCTGGAATGGGCAGGGCGGGGACGTCATCTTCTACCAGAACGAGAACCCCTACGATCCGCCGGACCAGGCGTCCTGGATGGCCAGCCCGACCCAGGACGGCTACCCGTCGTTCTACATCCCCAGGCGGGTGACGAGCTTCCAGGGGTACGGGCTGGGCAGCTACAGCTTCTTCAACCAGGGCGTGCCCATCGAGAACGCGATGGCCTTCCAGGCTCCCGATACCCCGGGGGTCGGCTTCCACGACCTGCTGACTGTGTTCCTGAGCGGATCTGGGGGCATCGAGTCGGTGATCAACGGCACGGGGGCCGCGGTCAACTCCAGCTTCGGCGGCCCCAGCGACGTTGTGAGTTATCCCTGACCGAGCTGCAACGGCGCCAGGGTGACCTGGTCAATGTTCGGCGCCGTGCTCGACCGCAGCGCCTCACCGATGTCGCTGCCCGAGTAGATGACGCCGATCGTCTTACCGTCGTAGTTGTACTGCTGGTTGGCGATGAACTTGATCGTGTTGGCACCCCGCCGGAGCTGGACCGGGATCGTCAGGTTCCAGAACTGATTCCAGCTGAAGGTGCTGGCGAAGTTGACGTGGAACGCCGGGCCGCCGTTGACGCTGATGTCGGCCGGGGCGGTCATCAGGTCCGGGTTGTAATGGTTGGCCACCACCTGCTGGTCGTTGGCGAAACGGACGGTCATCCCGTAGGTGCCGGCCACCGGCGCGTGCACGGTGAGGGTGAGCGAGTTCGCCGGGCCGTTGCCGACGCCAGTGACGACACCGCCGTTCGCCTGGCTGTAGCTGGTGTCGACCTTGGCGGTGCCGGCCAGCGCGGCGTCCTCGGCCTGGTAGGTAGTGACGTCCGGCGTCACCTGGCGGCTGTCCGCCGCCACCGGAGTGACGGTCAGCCTGTCCAGCGTCAGCTGACCGCCGTGGCCGGTGACCGTCACCTTGTTGATGCCCGCGTCCAGGTACACCCGGTCGGTCTGGGTGGACCAGTTCCGCGTGCTGGCACCGGCCAGCCCGCCGCTGAGCGGGTGCGTGTTGACCGCGACGCTGGCCGTCCCGTCGCCCCTGGCGCGGAACGCCAGGTCGGAGTAGCCATCAGCAGCTGAGTAGACCCAGAAGGTCGCGCCCTGGCCGCGCCCGATGTCAGCCGCACCGGCGCCGGACTGGCCCTGCGCGCGGTAGTCCGCCGTGGCGCCGCGCAGGTCGGCCTGCTCAGCCTCGTAGCTGGCCGAACCGGTGACGGCAGGGTTCTCCAGCTGAAGGTCGATCTTGTTAATGATCGCGTCGCCGTTGGTCGCGGCTCCGTTCGCCCCGGTCGTGGACAGGCTGATCTGGTGGGTGCCCGCGGTGAGGTGCATGGTGGTGTCGGCGTGGCTCCAGATCGGCCAGTTGTACCCGGCCGGCAGCCACACCTCCTGCGGACTGCCGCCGTCGGCCCGCGCGAAGATGTTGGTCGGACCAGAGACATCGGTGGCCGCCGCATTACTCCCGTCGAACACGGACAGCTTGTAATCACCGGTCTGCGGCACATTCACGTTGAAGGTGATGACCGTGCTCGATCCGGTGCGCAGGCCGCCCACGTCCTGCTCGCCCGCGGTGGCGAAGCCGCCGAGGTTGCTGGGCGTGCCCTCGGTGTTGATGTTCCAGCCGGTGCCGGTGAGCGTGGCCTGGGACGCCAGGTAACTGTGCAGCCAGGTGGCGTCCGGCGGGGTCGCCGAGCCGCCGCCCGGGGACAGGATGACCTCGTAGGCGTCCATGGTCGGCGGGGCCACCGGGTTGGAGATGATCGTGCCGTCTCGGCCGTTGCCCGAGGAGTCAGTGGCGGTCGCGCCGCCCGCCTCGTCGAACCGGTAGCCGGCGACGTTGCCGGCCCCCTGCTGCCCGCCCGCGAGGCCAGCGACCTGGGCGGCGGTCAGCGCGTGGTCGTAGATCTGGAAGTCGTCGACCTTCCCGCTGAGGTACGGGTCAGCGGGGTACTGCGACCGGCCGATCCAGTTCTGGTTGGTGTTGCCGAGAGCCGATGGATTCAGCGTCATGTTGGCGTTCGTGCCGACGGCCGTGCCGTTGACATACAGCGTCCCGGTACTGCCGGACAGGGTCACCGCCACGTGCGACCAGGTGTTCAGCGGCAGGTTCCCGGTGCCGTTGATTTGCTGCTCCGCGCCGCCACCGCTGGTGGTGATCGCGAACCGCAGCGGGCCCCCGCCCGCGTTCAGCGTGAGGAACATGTAGTTGCCGGTGCCCGTGCCGAAGTCGAACACCCGAGACCAGGGGGTGTTCTGCGAGGGATTGACCCAGGCCGAGATGGTGAAGTCGGTCAGCCCGGACACGATGCCGGACGGCAGGTTCACGTATTCGTTGTTGCCGCACAGGGACACCGCGCTGCCGAGCTGGCCCGCGACCCGGGGCCCGGTGGCGGTGCACGACGCAATGTTGCCGCCCGCGCCGTCGCCCTGGTCGCCGCTGGTCACCGGGAGCGTGACCGAGCCGTCCGTGCCCACCGGCACGTTCGCGTCGTAGGTCCGGGTCGGCTGGGCCGCGGAGCCCGTCATGCCGCTCCACCGGTCCTGCAGGACGGTGGCGTGCACCGAGTGGCCGAAGAGGGCCGGGTCGATGTTCTGGATCGTGACGTCCTGCGGCCCGGCCGCCCCGCCGCCGAGGATGACCCGCGCCTGCCGCTTCGCCTTGTCCAGCGTGGCCAGGCCCTGCAGCGTGTCATCAGTGTTGCCGTGCGGCGCGGTCACGGCCACGGTGCTGCCGGTCAGCGAGGAGTACCAGTTGTACAGCCACCACTGGGCATTGGGAATGTTCTGCTGGGCCACTGAGTCGCCCAGCGAGCCGTTGATGTTCCAGTACGGCAGGTCCCCGTCGACCTTCGTCGCCTCTAGCGCGGACAGCCAGGCCACCATCTGGCCGGGACTGGTCAGCTGGTACCGGGCCGCGTACTCGTTGATGTTGACCGGCAGCGGACGGGTCAGCCCGACCGTGCCTTCCAGCGTCTGGTAGGCCGCCACGTCGGTCCGCACGGTGGACGGGACCGCGAGCTCGTGCCAGGTCATCACGTCCGGCAGGCAGTTGTTCGCCCGGCAGAACTGCAGGAACGAGCCGAGCGCGGCCGGGTAGAAGCCGCTGAAGTTCGGCCCGGCGATCCTCGCCTGCGGCCACAGGCCCCTGATGAACTGGTAGGTCTGCAGCCACTCAGCCTCGAATGCGGCGAGCGTGCCGGCGTTGCGGGTCAGGCCCGCGAACCAGTTGCCGTCCGGCTCGTTATACGGCACCAGCACGATGTGGTTCTGGTCGGGCGACGTGAGCACCTGCTGGACCTCGGTCTTCATATAGCCCTGGTACTGCGCGTAGCTGGTCCGCTCGTACGGGAAGTTGCGGTACACGTCGGTCATGTAGATGTAGACGTCCCGGCCGCCGCTGTTGACGAACGGCTTGACGATCTCGAGCGCGTCCGACCCGGGATGCTGCTGGCCGTCCTGCGCCTTCGTGTCCGTCGTCGTCAGCCCCATGCCCTGGATCAGGTTGTTGCTCGGCACGCCCTGGTCGTAGATCCCGTACAGGCTCCCCGACGCGCCCCCGCTGACCTGCCCCGTGGAGGTACCCAGATTCACTACGAGGTCATTCGGGGTGGTGGAGGCACCTCCCGGCGACGCGGCCGCACCGAGAAGCAATCCCGACGCGGCCAGAATGACCGCCGCCGCACTGGCCAGATGTTTTCTCATCGGCTATCTCGCTCTCAGACGGAGCGCAGGCGCTAAGGAATAGGTTTTCCCCCGGACTGTAGAGCGCCGCGGATGAGAGAGTCAACCCTTTCATCCAGTTTCAGCGCGCCATGTGAGCCCCCCCGCAGGTAGGAGCGGTCAAAGAAATCCTTTGCCCGGCTGGGGGCGGCCCGGCGGCCCGGCGCGGGCATCCGGCTCTGCGGAGTCCGCCTTGCCGGAGGTGGGTATGCCTAGTATTATGCTCGGCATGATGCTTGGTATGGTGATGTCATGAGTGTCCCGCATGTCCTCCTGGCGCTGCTGACCGAAGGACCCAAGTACGGGCTGCAGCTGCGGGAGGAATTCGAGGCCGGGACCGGTGAGGTGTGGCCGCTGAACGTGGGTCAGGTGTACAAGACCCTGGGCCGGCTGGAACGGGACGGGCTGGCTGAATCCGACAGTACCGGGCAAGACGGACCGCAGAAGCGGTTCCGGATCACTGCCCGCGGTGCGGAGGCGCTGGCCGCCTGGCTGCGCACGCCGCCGGACCTGACCTCCCCGCCCCGCGACGAGCTGGTGATGAAGGTGCTGGTGGCCGCGCGGGTGCCCGGTACCGACGCGCATGAGGTGATCCAGGCGCACCGCCTGTACCTGCTGGAGCTGATGCAGCAGTGGACGAGGCTGAAAGAGGGCGAGGCCCGGGATGATCTGGGCCTGGCGCTGGTGGTGGATGCCGAGTTGTTCCGGCTGGACGCGGTGATCCGGTGGCTGGATGCCGCCGATACGCGGCTCAGACGGGCCGCTGCCGGGCCTTCCCGGCCTGCCCCCGTCCCCACTCCGGTTCCGCAGCTTCGCCGGTTGGGAGCACGGCGGTGAGCCGGCCGGGACTGGGCGGGGAAGGCGGGAGCGCGGCGATGAGCGTGCTGCAGCTGCGCGGCGTGTCCAAGACCTACGGTCAGGAGCCGGCCAGGGTGCACGCGCTGGGCGGGGTGGACCTGTCGGTGCAGGCCGGGGAGATGGTGGCGGTGATGGGGCCCAGCGGGTCGGGCAAGTCCACGCTGCTGACCATCGCCGGGAGCCTGGAGGAACCCACCAGCGGGGACGTGCTGGTCTGCGGCATGGCGCTGGCGGGGATGCCGCGGGGCCGCAGGGCCCGGCTGCGCCGCCGGGTGATCGGGTACGTGTTCCAGGATTTCAATCTGCTGCCCGGGCTGACCGCCGCCGAGAACGCCGCCTTGCCGCTGGAACTGGACGGCGTCGCGGTGCCGAAGGCGCGCGCGGCCGGGCTGGCCGCGCTGGAAGCGCTCGGCGTGGCTGACCGGGCCGGCCGGTTCCCCGATCAGCTGTCCGGTGGCGAGCGGCAGCGGGTCGCCATCGCCTGCGCGGTGGTGGGGGACCGCCGCCTGCTGCTGGCCGACGAGCCGTCCGGCGCCCTGGACTCGGTGAACGCGGACGAGGTGATGCGGCTGCTGCACGAGGCATGCCAGCGGGGCGTGGCCGCGGTGGTGGTGACCCACGACGCGCAGCTGGCCGCCTGGGCCGACCGCGTGGTCTTCCTGCGCGACGGGCGGGTGACCGGCCAGACCACCCGGCCGCCCGGGCCCGAATCCCTCCTTACGCCTGGGGAGATCCGGTGAGCATCGCGCTGCGCGAACCCCCCGATCTGGCCCAGGGCGGGGGCGGCGGCATCGTCGCCCGCCGGGCGGTGGCCCGCTGGGGCTGGCGGCTGTTCCGCCGCGAATGGCGCCAGCAGCTGCTCGTGCTCGGCCTGCTCACCGTGGCGGTCGCGGCGACGATCTGGGGCGCCAGCGTGGTCACGAACGTGCAGCTCCCGAACCCCAACTACGCCACGTTCGGCACCGCTGCCGCGCAGGTCACGCTGCCCGGCAGCGACCCGAGCCGGGCCGCCGGCATCGCCGCCATCGCGGGCCGCTGGGGTCCGGCGGATGTCATTGAGACTCAGAACATCACTACTGTCACCTCACAGTCCGTGCAGCTCCGCGCCGAGAATCCGCACGGGCACTACAACTCTCCGCTGGTCAGCCTGGTCAGCGGCACATACCCGGCCGGCCCCGGCCAGGCCGCGCTGACCAGCCAGGTCGCGACCCTGTACGGCGCGCATGTGGGCGGCACCTGGCAGGCTGCTGGCGTGACCTGGCGGGTGACCGGCATCGTGCAAAACCCGAGCAACCTGGCGGATGAGTTCGCACTGGTTCGCCCGGGCCAGGTCCCGCACCCCAGCCAGGTGATCATGCTGCTCGGCTCTCCCGCCGTCCAGCAGGCGGTCAGTAACGGCAACGCGACGCTGCCCGGTCTCCCGGCGGCGGCGGTCACGACCCCCAACGCTATGTCGGGCGGAATCTCGCCGGCGACGGGCGTCCTGCTGGTGGAGGTGCTCGGCCTGGTCTTCATCGGCCTGGTATCGGTAGCCGGTTTCTCGGTGATGGCCCAGCGCAGGCTGCGTGCCCTCGGCATGCTCAGCGCTATCGGCGCGACCGAACGCAACCTCCGCCTGGTCATGATCGCGGGCGGCCTGGCCGTCGGCGTGGCCGCCGCACTGGCCGGGGCGGTGCTGGGTTTCGCCGCCTGGTTCGCCTACGTGCCGACGCTGCAGCAGGCTACCGGCCACGTGGTCGACGCGGCGAACCTGCCGTGGTGGGCGTTCGCCACCGGGGTCGTGTTCGCGATCGCGACGTCGGTACTGGCGTCCCGCCGCCCGGCCAAGACGATCGCTGCGGTGCCGGTGGTGGCTGCGCTTTCCGGCCGACCCGCGCCGCCGAAAGCGGTGCACCGCTCCGCCCTGCCCGGCGTCATCGTGTTCGCGGCCGGCGTCGCGTGCCTAGCGTTCGCCGACGGCCTGGCCGGGGTGGATGGCGGCGGTCCCCGGCACGCACCGTTCCTGCTAGCCGGCCTGGTCGCCACGATCGTCGGCGTCGTACTGCTCGCCCCGCTGGCCATTAGCGTGCTGGCCGCCGGGGCAAGACCTCGGCTGCCGGTCGCGATCCGGATCGCGCTGCGCGATCTGGTCCGCTATCGCGCCCGGTCCGGCCCCGCGCTGGCGGCGATCACGTTCGCCGTGTTCCTGGCCATGGCGATCTGCCTCGTGGCCAGCATCAGGTTTGACAATCCGCTCGACTGGTTCGGCCCCAACCTGTCCAGCAGCCAGCTGACCTTCTACACGCAGCAGAGCCTGGCACCCGGCGAGATGTCGCAGCTCAGCCCCGCCCAGGCCGCCCGCCTGGGCCGGCAGGTGGACAGCCTCGCCGCCAGCCTGCACGCGCGGTCCGCGGTGCCGCTGGAAATCGACGGCGCCGTGCCGTACCAGGTGGGCACGCCGGTCCATCAGAATTTCTCCGGCAACGTGTATGTGGCCACCCCGCAGTTGCTCGCCACCTACGGGATCAAGGCCAGCCAGATCGCTCCCGGCACCGACTTCCTCACCATGCGGCCAGGGCCGGCGGGCCTGCCGCACATGGAGATGATCTGGCGCAGCAACTCCTGCTCCGGAACCTGCAACGGAAACCCGCCAGAGCCCGGTAGTCACGGCGGTCCGCCCTGCACGCTGAGCAACGAATGCCTGGCCAATCCCGTGATACAGAGGGTCAGCAGCCTGCCCAGCGGCACCTCGGCGCCGAACACGGTGATCACCGAGTACGCGGTGAGCAAATACCACCTGCAGCAGTATCAGCTGTTCGCGTGGCTGATCCAGGCACCTGCCCCACTCACCGCCACGCAGATCAACACGGCCAAGCGACTCGCGCTCGCCGACAAGGTGACGTTCGAGACCAAGTCCAATACGCCGGGTCCTGGCGACTTCGCCGACGGGGCCACCGCGCTGGGCATCGTGATCGCGCTCGGCGTGCTGGCCGCCTCCGTCGGCCTGATCCGCAGCGAGACCGCGCGGGACCTGCGCACGCTCACCGCCGCGGGCGCCAGTGCCATGACGCGGCGGATGATCACCGCGGCGACCGCCGCCGCGCTCGGCCTGCTCGGCGCGATCCTCGGCATGGCCGGCGCGGTGATCGCCGGGCTGGCCTGGGCGCACGGCAGCCTGTCTGCCATGTTCGGCGACCTGCCGCTGACTGACGTGCTGATCTTGCTGGTCGGGCTGCCGATGGTCGCCGCCGTCGCCGGCTGGCTGCTGGCCGGCCGCGAGCCGCCGCTGATCGCCAGGCAGCCGATTGAGTGAGGCCCGCAGGCGGACTGAGGTTGCACAGTCACGTCGCTGACATGTGCGGGACATCAGAGCGCGCAGCTCACAGGGTGTCCCGCACGACCGGCAGCCGGCCCTCACCTACCCCAACGCCGAACTGGGAGGCTAGCTGCCGACGGACTGAGCGGCGGCTTCGTCAGCGCCCCGGCAGGCCAGCCGGTCGGCGCGCTCGTTCTCAGGGTGCCCTGCGTGCCCCTTGACCCAGAACCACTGCACGTCGTGCTTGAGGGTCACCGCTTCCAGCCGCGTCCACAGGTCGACGTTCTTGACCGGCTTCTTCGCACTGGTCATCCAGCCATTGCGCTTCCATGCGGGCACCCACTCGGTGATGCCCTTCCGCAGATACACGCTGTCGGTGTA
>JAWWPY010000143.1:0-5006 GCA_033854735.1 Streptosporangiaceae bacterium
TGTGGCGCGGCTCCGGGAACTCGTGATGACCGTGATCAAGGACCTGCCCGCGGAGCGTAACTGCCCCTGCCCGCACGTCCTCGACGGCATCCCCCTCCCCTTCGAACTGCCCTGACGTGCGCGGGGCAGTAACCCGGCCTGGCGCGGTAACCCGGCGCGGAGCGCCCGTCCGCGGCGGTAACCCGGCCCGGGGCGGTAACCCGGGGCGGAGCGCCTGTCCGCAGAGGTAACCCGGCCCGGCGCGGTAACCCGGCGCGGGGTGCCCGTCCGCGTCATCACGCGCCCCCGGCTCCGCCCGCTGCCCGGGGTTTCGGTCCGCATGCCCCTTTTGGTCCGCCCCGCCTGCCCCTTCGGAGGTGTCCGCAACTGACTCTGCACGACATACCATGCGTTACGACCATGATCAGGTCCGAATTGTCCCGAAATGTGCTCACCTAACGCGTGGTAAGTGGCGAAGGAGCTAGTCGAGGTCTCCGTGCTCGATGCGGGCGAGGCGGCGTTCCCGGACAAGCTGGTCGAATTCGTGCTCCACGTCCACGCTGGCCGGCGCCAGAGCGGCGAACACCCCGGTCACGTCGCGCATGCTGACCACGCCCAGCAGTTTGCCGCCCTCGACCACCGGCAGGTGCCTGATCCAGCGGATGGCCATCTCCCGGGCTGCCTCGTGCAGCGGCATGTCCGGCGGCACGGTGAACACCTCGGTGGTCATCGCCTCGTCCACTGTGCTGCGCGCCGGGTCGGCGCCGAGCGCGACGGCACGGAGCACGTCCCGCTCCGTGATGATCCCGGCCAGTCGCCCGTCCTCGGTGATGAGCAGCGACCCGGTCTGCTGGTGCCACATGCGTTCCGCCGCGGCCCGGAGAGTGTCCGATGCTGTCTCGGTGACCGTGGCCTCTGTCATGACATCTCGTACCTGCACCGCGCTGTGCTCCTCGATAGTCCCATCGCCGCCGGCGTACTCCCACCCTATGGCCGGGCTGGAGCGGCCTGCCCGGCAGCCGACGCGATCCGCCCGGAGACCGGTTAGGCTTGGTCGGACCCAGGCCTGGCGGCTACCAGCCCGGGTGAGCCCCGATAGCTCAGTGGATAGAGCGACTGCCTCCTAAGCAGTAGGTCGCAGGTTCAAGTCCTGCTCGGGGCGCGCAAGCTGGTTCCAAGGTCAGACCACATTTTCTGGCACTGACTGTTGATCTTCGCGAGGCCTGCGTGCGGTTGCGTGCCCGATCGCTTCCCAGCCGCCTGTCCCCCCGTGCGCTTGCTGCCCCGCTTCAGTTCCTCCCTGGCGAGCTGGCTGAGTGAGTCCGCGATCTGATGCTGGCGCGCGTCGCTGCCGCCGCAGCCCGGGCCGCGGCGGGCTGCGGCCCTGCCGGCTCCACCTGGAGCGACGGGCCATCACCGCCAACGTGGACAGAATCCTGAGTGACTTGTTCAAGTGGGACCAGCCCGAAGTTGACGCCTACCTGGAGACGGTCGTAGGAGCAGCCGAGCACAGCGGCGGAGGCGTCCTGGCCGATGTGCCCCGAACAGTTCACGATGGCCCCGACCATGAGGACAATCTGATCCTCGATCTCGCCGCCGAGGTCGGGGCGCTCATCATGGTGTCCAATGACTCGGATCTCCTGTCCATGTCTCCGTGGCGGGGGACACCGATCATCGCGCCGACCGCATTCGCAGCCAAGGTAGACGCCATGCGTCGCCATGCGCGCCGACGCCGGTAGCGTGAGGGGCGCCGTTTACCGCACCGGCGACCGGCTGCCGGCACCAGGCCCGCGGCCGGCATCTACCACTACCAGCGAAGACGCAAAGCGTGTATGACTATCCGCTTTCTACCCGGCGTGCCGGCTCGGCAGCGGGCCCGGTCTGGGTAGACGATGCCGCCTATGCCCGTTGCCACGGTGATCACCGAACCCGAACGTCACGCACTGGTCATGCCCGAAGATTGTGACTGCGGCATGTGCACCCCGACCTGGGCTCGCCGCCGGGGCAAGTCCAAACGGTTCTCCGAGCCAGTCACCCTGGCCGACGCGCTGGCCAAGGAGAACCCGGCGGCCCGGCCCGCCATGGTGGCGCAGCACTGCGCCTGCCTGACGGAGATGACATCCGCTATCAGCCGGGAAACCGCCGCCGAAGACGACGAGCTAGGCTCTCCCGAACTCGGGCTACCGCTGGTCCTGTTCGCCGGGGAACTAGCAGCAGCACTGCAACCAGGCCAGTTCCGCGGCGGGCTCCCAGGCAATCTGGTCCAGGTATGCGAGCAAACCGTGACCACAGCCACGCTCGCCGCCGCCGGATGCCTGGTCGGCCTCGTTGAAACACTCCAGGCGTTCTCCGCGCTGGCCGGGTAACAAAGATCGGCTGAGGACACCAGGGCCGCAAAGACCAAGGCGGGACCAGATGGCCGTGGGTGACATTGCGCAGACGCAAACGGGTGAGCCGAGGCTGCCGGCCGCGGTCGCGGTCATCGTCGCGATCGGGCTCTACGCGGCGCTGCCCAACCGGCTGTTGCTCGGTCCGCGCTACGTCGTACCCGGACTGGAACTGATCCTGTTCATACCGCTGGTGCTGGCCAACCCGCGGCGGATGAGTAAGCAGAACCGGCTCCTGCGCCGGCTGGCGATTACGCTACTGCTGCTGATCGCGGTATCGAATCTCGTCGCGCTCATACTGCTGATCCGCTCGCTGGTCATCGGCCAGGCGACGGCGGGCGGGCAGCTGCTCGGGGCCGCCGGACAGGTCTGGTTCACCAACGTGCTGGTCTTCGCCCTCGCGTTCTGGGAACTCGACCGCGGCGGCCCGGTCACCCGAATCCGCATGGCCCACCCGCGGCTCCCTGCGGCCGACTTCCGGTTCCCGCAGGACGAGGACCACGACGCGATCGCCGAAGTCGCGCGACGCTCCTCGGCGAAGACGGGATGGACGCCCGGGTTCATCGACTACCTCTACGTCTCGGTCACCAACTCCTCAGCGTTCAGCCCCACGGACACCATGCCGCTGTCGGAACGCGCCAAGCTGCTCATGGCGATCGAATCGATCTCAGCACTGACGCTGTCGGTGCTCGTCGTCTCCTTCGGCGTCGGCCTGCTCAAGCACTGACGAGGATCGCCTCGTCAGCTGGATCAGGCTCCGCGGCCGGCCGCCGTCGACTGCTCAGCCCAGGCTCAGCTCGCTGAGCAGTTCGCGCACACGGTGGCGGATGTCATCGCGGATGGGCCGGATGGCGGTGACATCCAGGCCCGCGGGGTCAGGCAGGTCCCAGTCGAGATACCGCTTGCCGGGGTAGAACGGGCAGGCGTCGCCGCATCCCATCGTGACGACAACGTCAGCGGCCTGGACCTGGTCACCGGTGAGCGGCTTGGGGAACTCGCGGGACAGGTCGAGGCCGATCTCGGCCATGGCCTGCACAACGGCGGGGTTGATCTGGCTGGCGGGCTCAGATCCGGCTGACGTCACCCGCACGCGCCCGCCGGCCTCGTGCTCGAGCAGGGCGGCGGCCATCTGGGACCGGCCGGCATTGTGGATGCAGACGAACAGCACTTGCGGTACCCCGGTCATGGCACCGCGCTCAGCAGCAGGGAGCGGCGGAGGACGCCGCATCAGCTGGCTCCGCACCCGCGCCGCCGCAGCAGCACGGCCCGTCCTCCCCGCTATAGAACGTCTGGCTGTCGCCCAGAACCGTGTAGACCTCCCACGACTCGCCGTCGGGCGCGCCCTGCACCCAGAACTTGTCCTGCTTGGCGTAGCAGCAGGTCGTCGCGCGCTCATCCACCGAGGCCAGCCCGGCCTCGGCCAGCCGGGCCTGCTCGGTGTCGACCGTGTCGATGTCGCTGACCTCCACGCCCAGGTGGTTGAGGCTGCCACCCTGGCCGGGATTCTCCAGCAGGACGAGCTTGAGCGGCGGCTCGGTGATCGCGAAGTTGGCATAACCGGGCCTGCGCTTCGCGGGCTCGGCACCGAACAGCTTGCTGTAGAAGCTGACCGCCTCGTCGATGTCGCTGACGTTGAGGGCGAGCTGGACACGGGACACCGGAACCTCCGAAGACTTCGATGACTGTCTATGTCTGACCTGCTGCCGAGCTTGGCACAAGAAATCGGCGTCTGTCAATATAGACGCATGTCGAATCCATTGATCGTGCTCGGCCCGGCCGAGGCGGCGGCGTGCTGCTCGCCCCTGTCCGCCCAGCCCCTGTCATCTGAGCAGGCTGAGCAGGTCGCCCCGCTGCTCAAGGCCCTGGCCGACCCCGTCCGCCTGCGCCTGATGTCCCTGGTCGCCTCGCACGTCGGCGGCGAGGCCTGCGTTTGCGACCTCAACGATGCATTCGCTCTGTCACAGCCGACGATCAGCCATCACCTCAAGGTGCTGCATGACAGCGGACTGCTGGACCGGGAGAAGCGCGGTGTCTGGGTGTACTACCGGGCGCGCACCGAGGCGCTGGCTAGCCTGGGAGCGCTGATCGGTTACCCGGGGGATCACGGTCCCTGACGTCCCGGAGGTCATCTAAAGGATGCAGATTGAGCCCATGACCGCCGCGCACTCGGACGCGGTGCTGGCGATCTATCAGGCCGGTATCGACGAGGGCAACGCGACCTTCGAGACCCAGGCTCCGGGCTGGGCCGAGTTCAGCGCGGCCAAGCTGCCCGGGCACAGCTACGTGGCCGTCGTGGCGGGCGAGGTCCTGGGCTGGGTCGCGGTGTCGGCCGTGTCTGATCGCTGCGTCTACGCCGGGGTGGTCGAGCATTCCGTGTACGTGCACCCCGGCGCCCGAGGGCAGGGCGTCGGCCGGACGCTGCTGGACACCCTCATTGCCTCCACCGAGGCCGCGGGGATCTGGACTATCCAGTCCGGGATTTTCCCCGAGAACGCTGCCAGCGCAGCACTGCACATGGCGGCCGGCTTCCGCGTCGTCGGAACCCGGGAGCGCGTCGGCCAGCATCACGGGCACTGGCGTGACGTCCTGCTCATCGAGCGACGAAGCCCGGCGATCGGATGAGGTCACCCGAGGGGGTGC
>JAWWPY010000144.1:0-14685 GCA_033854735.1 Streptosporangiaceae bacterium
TTCGGATCGCCGGATCTCACTGAGATCAACGGCCCCGTCGCCCGGATTGCCTGCTGCCACCGGCCCCCGAGCGAACTCCACACCGGATGTCACGCCGGGCGCTCCAGGTCCGCGCCCCGTGATCACGCAATCGACTCCTCGACCGCGATCGCCCGGAGCCGGGCCAGCGCCCGATGCTGAGCAACCCGAACCGCTCCTGCTGACATGCCGAGTACATTACCCGTCTCCTCGGCCGACAGTCCGGTGACTACGCGTAGCACCAGCAGTTCACGAAGATGAACGGGTAGTTGGGCCAGCAGTTTCCTGGCCCGTTCCGCCTCAATGTAGGCGACGACCGTTTCTTCGGGCCCTGGGCGCTCGTCGGCGCTGTCGGGCAGGTATTCAGTGGGGACGGCCAGCCGGGACGCGCTCCGTACGGCATCCGCCACCTTGTGCGAGGCGATGCCGAAGACAAAGGACACGAAGGGCCGTCCCATGTCGCGGTACCGCGGGAGCGCGGCCAGCACCGCGATGCAGACCTCCTGCGCGACATCGTCCGCCACGTGGTAGTGCCCGGTGATCCGGCCCAGCCGGGCCCGGCAGTACCTGACCACCAGCGGGCGGATGTGCTGGAGCAAGGACTCGATCGCCGCCGGATGCCCGCGGACCGCCAGGCTGGTCAGCTCGCGCAGGCTGGCCGCGCCGGATGGCGATTCCTGCCACCCCTCGCCGCCCGCGGCCTGGATGATGCATCCCCCCGTCACGAGTGAATGATGCCCACGAAAGCGAGGGGTTCCGCCCCGGATGAGGGCAACGGAATGGTCACATTGATGTTTCACTCAGACACGCTGCGCCATAAAATTACAAACTGTAATCGTTCGACTACTCGTTGTAATGATAGCTTCCCGCGTTCTACCCGATACGTCTTGAGCCCATCCAACGATGGCTGAAGCCCACCCAATCGGACACCGGCCCACTTCTGAGCAGGGAGCCTATGCCAACAGCGCCTGCCCGCGGGATCCGGAGATCACGCGGGCAGGCGCCGTCAGGCGTTCCCGCCAGGCGTTCCCGTCAGTGCGCGCGGTCAGCCGCACCCAGCGCCGGGAGCCGCCAACTCAATGAGCGTGGCCGTGCGAGTGGCCGTGACCACCGGCGTCGGCCGGCTCCTCGGCTGGCCGGTCCGCAACGAGCACCTCCGTGGTCAGCAGCATGCCCGCGATGGACGCGGCATTGCGCACCGCCGACCGCGTTACCTTGACCGGGTCGATGACACCCTGGGCGACCAGGTCGCCGTATTCACGGGTGGCCGCGTTGTAGCCCTGGCCGAAAGGCATCTCGGCGATCTTCGCGACGACCACGGAGCCCTCGGCGCCCGCGTTCTCCGCTATCCAGCGGGCCGGAGCGAATAGGGCGCCACGCACAACTCCGACGCCGGTCGCCTCGTCCCCCGTCAGGCCCAGATCGCCCAGCTTGGCCGCAGTGTGCACGAGCGCGCTGCCGCCGCCGGGGATGATGCCTTCCTCGATGGCTGCCCTGGTCGCCGAGATGGCGTCCTCCAGCCGGTGCTTCTTCTCTTTCAGCTCGACCTCGGTCGCCGCGCCCACCCGGAGCACGCATACTCCGCCGGACAGCTTGGCGACACGCTCCTGCAGCTTCTCCCGGTCCCAGTCCGAGTCCGTCGCCTCGATCTCGGCCTTGAGCTGGCGAACGCGGTCCTCGATGGCGGAGTGATCACCGGCGCCATCCACGATCGTGGTGGTGTCCTTGTTGACCACGATCCTGCGGGCCTGGCCCAGCGTGTCGAGACCGACCATCTCCAGCTTGAGGCCCAGCTCCTCGCTGACCACCTCGCCGCCGGTGAGTACGGCCATGTCGCCGAGCATGGCCTTGCGACGCTCGCCGAAGCCGGGGGCCTTCACCGCGGTAACCGAGAGCAGCCCGCGGATCTTGTTCACGACCAGCGTGGACAGAGCCTCACCCTCGACGTCCTCGGCGATCACCAGGAACGGCTTCTTCGTCTGCGCGACCTTCTCGAGCAGCGGCAGGAAATCGGCCATCGAGGAGATCTTGCCTGCATGCAGCAGGACGTAGGCGTCTTCCAGGACCGATTCCATCCGCTCCTGGTCCGTGATGAAGTACGGAGAGATATAGCCCTTGTCGAACTGCATGCCCTCGGTGAACTCGAGTTCCAGCCCCATCGTCGGCGATTCCTCGACGGTGATGACCCCGTCCTTGCCGACCTTGGCGAACGCTTCGGCGATAAGCTCGCCGATCTTGCTGTCCTGCGCGGAGACGGTGGCGACGTGCGCGATCTCGGACTGCTCCTCGACCTCCCGCGCCGACTCCATCAGCAGGTCAGACACCGCAGCGGCGGCCGCGTCGATCCCGCGCTTGAGCGCGATCGGGTTCGCGCCCGCCGTGACGGAACGCCGACCGTCGTGGACCATCGCCTGAGCCAGTACGGTCGCCGTGGTCGTGCCGTCGCCCGCTACATCATTGGTCTTGGTCGCGACCTCCTTGGCCAGCTGAGCACCAAGGTTCTCGTAGGGGTCCTCCAGTTCCACCTCCCTGGCGACGGTCACACCGTCGTTGGTGATGGTTGGAGCACCCCACTTCTTGTCGATAACGACGTTGCGGCCCCGTGGGCCCAACGTCACCTTCACGGCGTCCGCGAGGCGGTTGACGCCGCGCTCCAGTGCGCGCCGCGCTTCCTCGTCGAACTCCAGCATTTTGGCCATGAGCACCTCAACTTGCTTGATATGACTTTGCGGAGAGCATCCAGGCAGTTACCCGCGGTCAATGGTTTACGAGCCACCGCCCCGGACACCAGTCCGGCGTCCGGGGCGGTACGGCTCGATGCCGCGGGCGTCTGTCGCGGGACGCTGCCCGCGCCACACGATCCGCGTGCTTACTTCTCGATGATGGCGAGCACATCACGAGCGGAGAGCACTAGGTACTCCTCGCCGTGGTACTTCACCTCGGTGCCGCCGTACTTGCTGTACAGCACCACGTCTCCGACCTTGACATCCATCGGGACGCGCTTGGCGCCGGCATCGTCGAACCGGCCCGGGCCCACCGCAAGGACTTCGCCCTCCTGGGGCTTCTCCTTGGCGGTGTCCGGGATCACGAGACCGGATGCAGTAGTCTGCTCGGCCTCGAGCGTCCGGACGACAATCCGGTCCTCGAGCGGCTTGAGAACAACCTTGGTGGCGGTCGTCACGATCTGACCTCCCCCTTCGGAAAGGCTTGTGAAAATGACATAGTGAGTGCGACTTCGGCTGACTGTCGTCGCGGGTGCCAGATCGGCCTCGTCGCATTAGCACTCTACTCTAGTGAGTGCCAGTTCTGAACAGTAGCGCCGGCATCTGGACTCGTCAACACGGACGCGCCCGCATCCCGGCCCGAGCGGCCCGGGCGTCAGCGAGCTGGCGGCTTGCCCCCCTCCAGCTACCTGGGCAGAGTTGGGTACATGCTGAGCCGCGACAGCGTCCGCCGGGTTGATTTCGGTTATTTCATCAGGCCAGCCGGGGAGACCGGAACAGGCCAGCCGCGGGTCGAGCCGGTCATGGGCTATCTGGTCGCGCAGCCGGACGGCTGGCTGCTGTTCGACACCGGAGTGGGCGCCGGAGACGAGGATCTTGAGGCGCACTACCGGCCGGTGCGCCGGGGGCTCGGCGCGGCCCTGCGCTCACTTGGGCTCACGGTGGCCGACGTCCGGTGGGTGGTGAACTGCCACCTGCATTTCGATCACTGCGGCGGGAATCCGCACCTGGCCCGCCTGCCCATCTACGTTCAGGCGGCCGAGCTGGCCGACGCGCGGTCGGTGGACGGGTACACGCTGCCGGAAATGGTGGACTTCCCTGGCGCCCGGTACGAGGAGCTGCCGGGAGAGGCCGAGATCCTGCCGGACGTGTGGGTCATTCCCACGCCGGGGCACACCGCAGGGCATCAGTCCCTGGTCGTGCGCTGCGCCGACGGCACGCTCATCCTGGCCGGCCAGGCACACGACTCGGCCACGGCGTTCACTGCCGACTATCTCGCCCGGCAGGCTCAGCAGGATGGTGCCTCCCCGCCGCTGCCCGACGTCTCGCCCTGGCTCGGCCGCCTGCTCGATTTCGACCCGGCCCGCGTCCTGTTCGCACACGACCTCGCCATCTGGGAACCCGCCTGTTCATGATCTTCGACACCAATGCCCATTCCGCTACCGCAGAACGGCACCAATGCCCACACCGCTGCCGCCAGGACGACACCATCTCCCACGCCGCTGCCGTTGCGCCGCCCGCAGCCCTACCCACCGCGATCATGGAAGTGCGGGTTCGCGCCCGGGATCCGGGGGGCCAGCGTGGGAGTCGCCCTAAACCATGACCACGCTGGTCACTGGCAGGGACGAGTCGGCCGGGAAGTCCAGTGGCGAAGACTGCGCGCCGCGGGCCATCAGCTCAGCGCCCAGCGCCGCCACCATCGCGCCGTTGTCCGTGCACAGGCCGGGTCTTGGCACCCGCAACCGGATGCCCGCGGCCTCGCAGCGTTCGTCCGCGAGGGCGCGCAGCCGGGAGTTCGCCGCGACCCCGCCGCCGATGATCAGGTGGTCCACGCCGTGCGCCCGGCAGGCATCGACCGCCTTGCGGGTGAGCACGTCGACCACGGCCTCCTGGAATGAGGCAGCCACGTCGGCCACGGGCACGCTGAGCCCCGCCGCCCCGCGCGCCTCCACCCAGCGGGCCACCGCGGTCTTCAGCCCCGAAAAGGAGAAGTCGAGGGTCTGGTCGCGGTACTTGGCGCGGGGGAACGAGATCGCCGCAGCGTCCCCTGAGCGGGCCGCGGCATCGATCGGCGGGCCACCGGGGAACGGCAGCCCGAGCACGCGTGCCACCTTGTCGTACGCCTCGCCCGCTGCGTCGTCGATGGTGGCGCCGAGCGGCAGCACGTCGCCGGTCACGTCGCGCACCAGCAGCAGCGAGGAGTGGCCTCCGGACACCAGCAAGGCAACCGCAGGTGTCGGCAGCGCCCCATGCTCAAGCTGATCGACGGCGATGTGCGCGGCCAGGTGGTTCACCGCGAACAGCGGCTTGCCCAAGGCCAGGGCGTACGCCTTGGCGGCACAGACCCCTACCAGCAGCGCCCCGGTGAGCCCCGGCCCGGCCGTGACGGCGATCGCGTCCACGTCGGCCAGGGTGACCCCCGCGGTGGCCAGCGCGCGGTCCACGGCGGGAACCATGGCCTCCAGGTGCGCCCGGCTCGCCACCTCGGGGACCACGCCACCGAACCGCGCGTGCTCAGCCACGCTGGAGGCGACCGCGTCGGCGAGAAGCTCGTGGCCGCGGACCAGGCCAGCGCCTGTCTCATCGCAGGAAGTCTCGATACCAAGGACCAGTGGCGCGGTCACCCGCTGCCCTCCGTCCGCTGCCGGGCACGGCGGACCCATGCCTTTGGTGTGGCCGGGGCTGACGGGGCCTGCGCCCCGGCCGGTCCGGAGGCATGCTCCGCAGTCCGCCGCATGACGAGTGCGTCGGTGCCTGATGGCTGGTAGTAGCCCCGCCTGAGGCCAATCTCGGTGAACCCGTACCGGCGGTACAGGTTCTGCGCCCGGGTGTTGTCCACCCGGACCTCGAGGAAGACCTCATGGCACCCCCGCCGCCCGGCCTCGGCGAGCAACTCGCCCAGCAGCGCAGCGCCGATGCCCTCGCCCCAGCGGTCCTCCGCCACGGCCATCGTCAGCACGTCCGCCTGGCCGCCCGCGGTGAGCAGCCCGGCGTAGCCGACCACCAGCGACCCATCCTCGGCCACCAGGTAATAGCGGCCTTCCGGCACCCCGGCCAGCTCGGCGGAGAGCATCCCCTCCGTCCACGCTTCGTTGCCGAACAGGTCGCCCTCCAGGGTGAGCACGGACGCCAGATCACGGCGGGACATGGGGCGCAGTGCGACGCTCACGACGGCGTCACCCGTTTCGGCGGCCCCGGTACCCGGGCGTCCGGTCTGCGCAGGTACAACGGCTCCGCCGGGTGCATCGGCAGTCGCGCTGCCAGTCGTTGGGTAATCAAATGGGCCAGCGTGGCGGCGGCCGGATATTCCGGCTCGATCCGCTCGCCAAGCAGGCTGGGGTAGAGCACCGGTCCCACGCCGGCGACCGGGTACCCGGCGCCGATGCCGCCGGGCGCGCTCACCGCGGGCTCGGTCAGCCGCAGGCCGTCCGCCGAGTAGCGGGCCCAGTACAACTCCTTACGCCGGGCATCGGTCGCGACGACGAAGTCCCGTCCCCCGGCCGCGGGCGCAGCGTCATGGGCGATCACGTCGAGCGTGCAGGCTCCGTAGACCGGGATGCCCAGAGCGCTGCCGAGCGCCCGCGCCGTGACCAGCCCCGCGCGCAGCCCGGTGTAAGGGCCAGGCCCGGTCCCGACCGCCACGGCCGTGACGTCCTGTGCGGTCACCCCGGCACCGGCCAGCACCTTGTCGATGGCGGGCGCCAGCAACTCACCGTGCCTGCGGGCATCGGCCGACGCCACCTCCGCGAGCACGTGCGCCCCGTCATACAGGGCCACCGTCACGGCCGGCGTCGCGGTATCGAAGGCGAGCAGCAGCACGGTCGAAAAGCCTAGTTGACGGCGGGATGCGAGCGGGACAGCCCAGCGTCGCGGGACGGCTCCGCGGCGGGGCCTGGTCGTGCGGCGGGACTTGGTCGTGCGGCGGGGCTTGGGCCGCCCCGGGTCATTTCACCTTGGCGAGGATGTCCCGCGCCGCCGTGAGCGCCCCGAGCCTGAGCTGCCCGGCCGAAACCGGTCCGTATCCGCCGGTGCTGGAGTGGTCGAGCCCTTCAAGCACCACGGTGATCAGCACGTTGCGATCACGGACCACCACGGTCAGCAGATCGGTGCTGTCGCCGCCCGCTGCGCTCATCTGGAATGCGGAGAACGCCGCGTTGCCAAGCCCGCGCATGGTGGTCACCGTGGCCTTCGGCAGGTGGCTGGCCTTCGGCGGGTTAACCTTCTCCGCTACCGCCTGGCGATAGGCGTCGATCGCCGCGAAGGTCGCACTGCCATTCCCGCTGGCCAGCCCGTTCGGCGCGTAGGCCTGCGCCTCCACGTCCAGCAGGCGGTAAAGCGGCCGAGCGTCCAGCGTCCAGTCACACAGGCTGTCCGACCTGCCATTGAGCGAATTCGGGACCACCTTGGTCCGCTTTCCTGGAAGGTATTGATCCAGCATCGCCGGAGAAACGGCCGCGCAAGCGTTCGGCACGTTCTGGAACTCGCCGGGCAGGAAGCTGGTGACAATCTGGTCGGGCAGCGCCGTGTTTTTCCCGCTGCCGCGCAGCAGCAGCCAACCCCCTCCGGCGAGGACGACGACCACCGCGAGAACGATGGCCCAGAGGTAGAAACCACGTCGCGTTTTGCGTGCCCGGGCAGCCGCGCGCCTGCTGCGCGGTCGTTTGCCCGGAGCGTCCGTCCAGCCATCGCCATCCTGGCCGCCGGATCGGCCGGGACCGCCGGACCGGCCAGGCCCGCCGGATCGACCGGGGCCATCGGATCGACCGGCACCGCTGGGCCGACCAGGGCCGCTGGGCTGACCGGGGCCGCTGGGCTGACCGGGGCCGCTGGGCTGACGGGGGGTGCCCGACCGACCGGGGCGGCCAGCACCCTCGGGGTGGCCGGGGCCGCCGGGTCGCCGCCGTTGGTCGGCCCAGCGCGGGTCGATGGCGAGGCCCGCCCACGGCGGAAGCTCCTCATCCTCGTCCGGGAGGCCAGGGTCCGCGCCAGACCAGCCCTTGGGAGCCCGGCGTGGTTCGGGCATCCTGCTGGACCGCGGGGGAGGAGGCCCCTGCTTAGCCACGGCGCCTCCGGAAAGAAATCGGACCGTGCACGACCGCGCGGAATTGGCACGACGCCGCCGATCGCGTCCGAGATGAGCCGACAGGAGCAATACGGCGACAGTCGGAAACTATAAAGCCTCGGACGCGCCAGGCAGGGCACAACGCACGGATTCCACCGCTACCGCCACCCAGCGTTCCCCCACACCAGAAACCCGCACCGTCCGGCTGCCGCCGTCCAGGCCGTCCTGGCCGTCCTGGAATCCAGCCTCGCCGTCCTGGAATCCAGCCTCGCCGTCCTGGATTCCAGCCTCGCCGTCCTGGATTCCAGCCTCGCCGTCGCGGGAGCCAGCGGCGCCGTCCCGGGATATCGCGATGGTGACTTCCAGGCGATCCGCGGCAAGTCCCTCCACCAGGCCCTCGCCCCACTCCACCACGGTGACCGAAGTGCTGACATCGGCGTCCAGGTCCAGGTCGTCCACCTCGGCCGGGCTGGCCAGCCGGTAAGCGTCCGCGTGCACCAGCGCCGGACCGCCGCCCAGGGGCGGGTGGACCCGGGCGATGACGAAGGTCGGCGAGGTCACCGGGCCGCGGACGTTGAGCCCTTGCCCGATGCCCTGGACGAGCGTGGTCTTCCCGGCGCCCAGCGGTCCACTGAGCACCACCAGGTCACCCGGCCGGAGCAGGCCGGCCAGCCACTGGCCCAGCGCCCGCATGTCATCTGCCGTCTCCACCTGGATGCTCGCAGCCGCAGCGGGTCCGTCCGCGGCGCCCACCCCCGTACCCATGGCGCCCATCCCCTGATCCACCCCAGAACTCACGCCGAGCGCTCGCGGGCCACCTGGCCATTGCTGGCCCGCGCCACCAGAGCGGCGATCGACTCATTGACGAGGTCGGGACGCTCGAGGATCAGGGCGTGCCCCGCGCCGGGCACCCAGACCAGTTCCGCGCCGGGAATCTGCGCGGCGACCTCCAAGCCGAGAGCGGGCGTGATCAGCCGGTCCCGCTCGCCGACCAGGACCGTCACCGGGACACGTCCCAGGACGGGAAGGGTATCGCGCATATCCCACTCATACAGCGCCTGACTGTACTCCGCGACCACGTTCATCGGGGTCGACCTGATCATCTGCTCAAGGAAGTCGACGACAGCCGGGTTCACTGCCGGATCCCCGAACCCCATGTACCGCGTGCTGAGGAACGCCAGTTCGCTGGAGACCCGCCGGCCCCGTTCCACGAGCATTGCCCGGTAGCCGGTCGCCGCCCCGCGCAGTATCACCGGCAGCGTCCGCTGCAGCACGAGCCGGAGTGGCCCGGGCATCCACGGACTGCCCGCGTCCAGGCCGCCGGCCGCGGTCGAGATGAGCACCACACCGATGATCTTGGTGCCAAATAGGGCCGGGTTCCGGCCCGCCAGCGCCATGATCGTCATTCCGCCCATGGAATGACCCACGAGAACGACCGGCATGCCCTCTGGCGCTACGGCCTTGATGACCAGGTCCAGGTCTGCGGCCAGCCGGTCGATGCTGGCCGGCCCGCCTGGCGACCGGCCGGAGCGGCCATGGTCACGCAGGTCCCAGAAAACCATCCGGTGGTGCCCGAGATCCCTGCGCTGGAAGTGCCAGCTGTCCTGGTTCAGCGTGTAACCGTGGCAGAAGATGATGGTGACCGGGTCGCCCTGCGCCGCTTCGGCCTCTGGCGGGTCATCCGCAGCGGCCGGTTCGTCGATCTCGACGTGGAGCGAAACCCCATCGTCCGCGAGCACCGTCAGCACCCGCCCGCGCAGCGCGCCGAGCGGCTCAGGCTCGGCTGCGCCGCGTATCACCCGGACGTGCCCCACCGCCAGGCGCTCTGCCGCGAGGATCGCTCCTGCCCCCGCGGCGGCCGCGCCAGCGGCCAGCCCAGCTACACCGGTAATCCGCCGCCAGCTAGCCATCGGTCCTCCAGCCGCGAGCCTGCCGCGTCCGGTGACATCAGCCGCCTGGCGCAGTCACCGCGCCCGGAAATCCCATGTCAGGGAGCTCCGGGCCTGGCCGACCTGTGTCCGCACCGTCGTGCACAGACTCTTCCTCGTATGCTACTCCAGAGTAGGTTCGGGGCAGCCGACCTCCGAACCTGGTCACGATCTCATAAGACAGGGTGCCGAGCGCATCGGCCCATTCCTGGGCCGTGGGCTCCCCCGAGTCGCCCGGCCCGAACAGCATCACGTCGTCCCCGGTCGTCGCGGGCTCCGCGCCGAAATCGATTATGAACTGGTTCATGCAGACCGTTCCCGAGATCAGCCAGCGCCGCCCCCGGGCAGCGACCTCGACCACGCCGAAAGCGTGCCGCGGAATGCCTTCGGCGTAGCCGAGCGGCACCAGTCCCAGTGTGCTGTCACCCTGCGTCACGTAGCGGAGTCCGTACGACACGCCCGTCCCGTCGGGCACCTGCTTGACCTGCACCAGCGGGGCCCGCACCGTCATGGCCGGGCGCAGCCAGTCCGGCGCCCCGCCCGGCAGGGTGGACAGGCCGAACACCGCCCCGCCCGGGCGGACCAGGTCAAACCAGGTATCTGGCAAGGTGAGCGTCGCGGGCGTGTTGGCCAAGTGACGGACCTCGGGGCGCGCACCGGCCTTTTCAGCGATCAGCACCGCAGTACCGAACGCTTCCTGCTGCGCGACGATCGACGGATGCCCGGGCATGTCGGCACAGGCCAAATGCGAATACAGGCCAGCAATACGGACGTGCCCGGCGGCCTCGGCGGCCAGGGCCGCGTCCACCACGCCGGGCCAGTCGGTGAGTGTCGCGCCACCGCGCGACATACCGGTGTCCACCTTCAGGTGCAGGCGTGCGGGCCGGCCAGCCCGCACCGCCGCGCCGGCGATCTGCTCGATCATGGCCGTCGTGGCCACCGACAAGTCGACGTTCTCGCGGACGGCGGCCTCGTGCGCGGCGCCAGGCACCCCCAGCAGGCACAGCACCCGGGCCGATATGCCCGCCCGGCGCAGCGCCAGGGCCTCGTGCACGTGCACCACGCCGAGCCAGTCCGCGCCGCCGGCCAGGGCGGCGGCCGCGGCGGGAATCATGCCGTGCCCATATCCGTCGGCCTTGATCACGGCCATCACCTGCGGACCGCCCACGTGCTCCCGCAGCGCCGTAACGTTGTCCCGAACCGCGGCCAGGTCAATGAGTGCTTCCGGCTGACCGTCCATGACGTTCCAGTGTGCCAGCAGTGGGCCGGTGGGCCAGCAGTTTCGCCGGTGCACCGGGCCGGTGCACCGGCCGGGCCAGACCGCACCGCGCCCGCTCACCTCGCGTGTGCGGCTGGCCGTCCGGAGGGGGCAGGCGACCCGTGCTGGGCTGCTAGCGCCGGCGCGCCACGCGGATCGCGGCGGGCAGGGCGGTGATCACGTCGGCCGCCCCGATGGGCGCATCCGGCACGTCCCTGGCACCGTGGCCGCTCGCTCGCCCCGGCCCGCCCTCGGCAGGTCCGGGTCCACCGCCCTCCCCTGCGGCCGCCAGGCGCGCGGCCAGGCCGTGCAGATACGCGGCCACCCCAGCGGCCTCGCCTGGGCTCAGACCCTGGGCCAGCAGGGATCCGGCCAGGCCCGAGAGCACATCCCCGGTGCCGGCGGTGGCGAGCCACGAGGTGCCGGTCGGGTTCACCAGGGCGGCCCCGGCCTCTGAGCCGTCACCAGCGGCCGCGATAACGGTGGTCGAGCCCTTCACCAGGACCGTGGCGCCCAGCTCGGCAGCGGCCATCCTGGCGTGTTCCAGGCGGCGTGCCTCCACGTTGGCCGGGTCGATGCCTAGCAGCCTGCCCAGCTCGCCCGCATGCGGGGTGAGCAGCGTCGGGGCGGACCGGGCGAGCATCCCCCGGTCAGCGGCGGCCAGCGTGAGGCCGTCCGCGTCCACGAGCACGGGGACGTCGGTAGCGAGTACCGCGGCCAGCCGCGCACGGGCCGCCTCGTCCGTGCCCATGCCCGGGCCGGCCACCCAGGCCTGCACCCGCCCCGCGGCCGTGATCTCCTCCCCGGCCGCCAGCTTGCCCCCGGTCACGGTGATCACTGTCTCCGGCCAGCGCTGCCGCACCACCGCCACCGCGGATTCCGCGGATACCAGCCGGATCATCCCTGCGCCACCGCGCAGGGCGCCCCCGACGGCCAGCGTGGCGGCGCCGGTGTACCGGTCGCTCCCGGCCAGGATGCCCACCACTCCGCGGCGGTATTTGTCCGAGTTCTCCGACGGCTGCGGGAGCAGTGCCGCCACGTCGGAGGCCTGCATTCCCCTGACATCGGGCGGCTCCAGATACGGCCCGAGGCCAATGTCGATCAGCTCGACCACTCCGGCGTGCCTGGCGCCAGGGTCGATGAGGAGTCCCGGCTTCCAGGTGCCGAACGTCACCGTCACGTCCGCGCGCACGGCGGCGCCGTCGACCACGCCGGTGTCCGCGTCCACCCCGCTCGGCAGGTCGGTGGCGACGACCACCGCGGGGGATCGCGCCGCGAGCCCGGCGAGCGCCGCGTAGGGCTCCCGCAGGCCGCCACGACCGCCGATGCCGAGCAGGCCGTCGATGACCAGGTCTGCATGGCCGATCGCGGCCGCGACCGCCGGGTCGTCGGCACCGGTCAGCCGCCCGCCTGCGGCGCGCAGCGCCGTGGCGCTCTCGTCGTGCACCCTGGAGCCCGCCGCGACCGCTAGCACTACGGCGCCGCGGCGGGCCAGCCTGGCCGCCGCGTACAGGGCGTCGCCGCCGTTGTCGCCACTGCCCACGAGCACGACCACCCGGGCCCCATACATCCTTCCGGCCAGACCGGCACAGACCGACGCCAGGCCGGCCGCTGCTCGCTGCATCAGCGTGCCTGCCGGGAGCGTGGCCATGAGAGCGCGTTCAGCTATCCGTATTTTTTCTGTCTGGTGGGCATTTCTCATCTTTCGGCCACCACCATGGCGATGCTCGCGCCCGCGTCGTGACTGAGCGAGAGATGCCATCGGCGGACACCCTGCTGCCCGGCCGCCTGTGCGACGGTGCCGCGGACCTCCAGCGCTGGGCGCCCCTCCGGGTCGTGAACGACCTCCACGTCCGCCCAGCGCAGGCCCGGTGGCGCGCCCAGGGCCTTGGCGACCGCTTCCTTGGCCGCGAAACGCGCGGCGAGCGATGCCGGCGGTGCGGTCCGTTCGCTCTCCGCGAACAGGCGTTGGGCCAGCGCCGGAGTCCGGCTCAGCGCCGCCTCGAAACGCGAGATGTCCACGATGTCCACGCCGATGCCCACGATCACGTTCCCAGCCTGTCATGACCGGCCGGCGGCGGACGGTGCCACCGGGCACTGCAGCGGCGGCCCGGGTGGAAATCTCGCGGCGGCCCGGGTGGAAATCTCGTTGCGGGCCTGCCCCGAGCTGCCTAGCGTCGGGTTATGCCAAGCCTGATCAAGGCCGTCACCTTCGACTGCGCCGACGCGCTGCTGGCCGCCCGGTTCTGGGCCGCCGCGCTGGGCTCTGACGTGGACGAGGAGTCCACTGCGTCGAAGGCATACGTCGAGGCGGCCGGCTGGGGCGGCCCGAACATGTGGTTCATCCGGGTACCCGAGGGAAAGACCGCGAAGAACCGGATGCACTTCGACCTTCGGGCGTCGGGCGAGGTCGCCGCGGAAGTCGGGCGGCTCACCGCACTGGGCGCCACGGTAGTAAGCCGGGACGCCACGCAGACGACGATGCGGGACCCGGAGGGCAACGAATTCTGCGTCGAGCCAGGCCCAGCGGATGCACAGCCGCCCTGACTTCGAGGAACCCGGTCCGGCCCGACACGTCCGGCTGAGTTCAGTTCCGCTGGGATCACTACCGCGGGAGGGTGCAGTGCGAGCCGCAACGGCGGAGGGCGCCGGTCCAGCCCCGCTGACTGAGGGCAGCGGACACCTCGGCGGCCACGGGGCACGAGCGCCGAGTGACGTCCGCCCAGGTGTAGCGGAGCGTGACCTGGCCGACGGCGATGTTTGCGTTATCCCTCCGGACATCGCGCAGGCGGAACTCCTCCGGGCGCGCGGCGCGCCCGTCAAGCTCGACGACCACTCCATAGGCCTCATATAGGACGTCCTGGTACTGATGACGTCCGCCGCGCTGTACCTGGTGCTGCCGGACGCCCGCCGGGAAGCCGTGCGGCCGCTCGACCCGGTTCACGTACCTGAACTCGAGCAGGGAATGCGCGCCCTCGCGCGCCACATCGAGCGCCATGGCCAAGTCAGCACGCCAGCGGACCCTGGGCCGCAGGGCCATCGCGGCGGCGATCCGCTCCGCTGTGGTCTTGCGGCTCCCGCAAGCTAGGAATACCCAGCCGAGTGCCTGGTCCAGTGCGCGGTTGCCTGGCCTAAGTCAAGGACCGTTTCCTCGATCCGGGTCCTGGCCGGTTCGAGCACCGGATGGCGTGTCTGCGCTAACCGCCCCGAATAGTGCAGGACGACCCCGGGGATGCGATCGACAGGGGCTGCGCTCGGCACCGTGAGGTGAATGAGGGTTTCAGGTGGCACCGAGAGCCCAGACAATTCGGCGGCAGTCTGGTGACTCAGCACCGCGTCTGGGCCGCCGCGAAGGACGGCCGCCCAGATGAGCGCGGGCCGCGGAGGCTCGCCGCTGAAGGCCGCATAGACGCCACGCTGGAGCCGCTGCCAGCGGCCCGTGCGCAGGCGCGCCACGATCGCCTTGTCCGTGATCCCGGCGTTCAGGGCTTGCGCCCTGGTCAGCACGCCATGCTGGGCGATCAGCAGATCGCGCACGCACTCCGGGATGTCGTCTGGCATCCCCCCAGCGTCGAACGGCGCGGCTTCCCTGTGCCCAACAGAATCCCGTTCTGTGGACAGCGACTTATCTGTGGATAACTCTTATCAGTGAACTCTTTTGCCCGCCGGGGGGCAAAAAAGTTCACTGATAACCAG
>JAWWPY010000145.1:0-20030 GCA_033854735.1 Streptosporangiaceae bacterium
TGCAGAACTTCGCGATCTTCGGCAACGTCCAGGATCGTAACGACAGCGCCCAGGTCAACGGCATCGGCGGCGCGCTCAGCAGCTCGACCGTGTCGAACATCTGGATCGACCACATGAAGGTCGGCGCCTGGATGGACGGGCCCATGAACGGCCTGACCTTCAGTGGCATGCGCATCCGCGACACCACCGCGGACGGCATCAACTTCCACGGCGGCGTCACCAACTCGACCGTCACCAACAGCGACATCCGCAACACCGGCGACGACGGCATCGCGACCTGGGCCGACTCCAGCATCGGCGCCGACGCCAACGACACGATCTCCAACAACACCGTGGAGCTGCAGCAGCTGGCCAACGGCATCGCGATCTACGGCGGTCACGACAACACCGTCAGCGGCAACCTGGTGCAGGACACCGGGATCACCCAGGGCGGCGGCATCCAGGTCGGGCAGCGCTTCTCATCAACGCCGGTCGGCACGACCACCATCGCCAACAACACCATGATCCGGGACGGCAGCCTCGACCCGAACTGGCAGTTCGGCGTCGGCGCGCTGTGGTTCGACGGCAGCCAGGGCGCGATCACCGGCCCGATCAACGTGACCAACGCGCTGATCGAGCAGAGTCCGTACGAGGCGGTCCAGTGGGTTGAGGGGACGGTCAGCGGGGTCTCGCTCAGCAACGTGACCATCGCCGGCACCGGAACCTTCGCCCTGCAGGAGCAGACCGGCGGCGCGGCCTCGTTCACCAACGTGACCGCGACCGGCGTGGCCCAGGCCAACGCCGGTAACGCGCCCAGCTACAACTGCGAGGGCGGGGGCTTCGCGATCACCGACGGCGGCGGGAACTCCGGCATCACCCCGACGCAATGCAACGGCTGGCCGGCGCCGGTGTACCCGCCCTACCCCGCCACCGGCGTGACGGCCACCCCGAGCGCGCTGAGCTTCGGCTCGGTCGCGACCGGCACGACCAGCGCCGCCCAGACCGTGACGGTCTCCAACCCGACCGGCTCGGCCGCGTCGGTCTCGTCGATCTCCGTCAGCGGCGACTTCACCCAGACCAACACCTGCGGCTCGTCAATCGCGGCGAACGGCTCGTGCACCGTCAGCGTGAAATTCGCGCCGACGGCGGCCGGCACCCGCACCGGGAGCCTCACGGTCAATGCCGGTGGCGTCACCAACACGGTGAGCCTCACTGGTACCGGCACGGCGCCCGGCCCGGTGCTGAACGCCGCCCCGGCCAGCCTGTCCTTCGCCCGCACGGTGGTCGGCTCCACCGCGGCCGCGCAGACGGTGACGGTGACCAACTCGGGTACCGCCTCGGCGGCCGTCTCGGGCGTCGCGGTGACCGGGGACTTCAGCCAGACCAACAACTGCGCCAGCATCGCGGTCGGCGGCTCCTGCACGGTGACCGTCACGTTCAAGCCCACCGCGTCCGGGACCCGGACCGGCACCCTGACCGTGACCAGCAACGCCAACAACAGCCCGACCGCCGTCACCCTGAGCGGTAGCGGCATCGGCAGCACCACCAACATCGCGGCCGGCCAGCCAGCGTCGGCGAGCTCGGCCAACAGCCCCTACGTCGCCGCCAACCTCACCGACCCGGACCCGTCAACCTACTGGGAGAGCGCGAACGGCTCATTCCCGCAGTGGGCCCAGGTCGACCTCGGCCAGAGCTACAGCATTGACCAGGTCACCCTGAAGCTCCCGCCCTCGACGGCCTGGGCGGCCCGGACGGAGACCCTGTCGCTGCTCGGATCCACGGACGGCTCGAACTTCTCGACCATCGTGGGCTCGGCTGGATACAACTTCGATCCGAACAGCAACAACAACACCGTCACCATCACGTTCAACGCCACCACCGCCCGGTACGTGCGGGCGAACATCACCGCCAATACGGGGTGGAACGCCGGCCAGCTGTCCGACTTCGAGGTCTTCCCCGCCGTGGGCGGCTCCTCAACCGCGACGCTGTCGGTCGCCCCGGCCTCCCTGACGTTCGCCAGCCAGGCGCTCAACACGACCAGCAGCGCCCAGACGGTCACGGTGAACAACACCGGAACCGCGGCCGCGAATCTGTCCGTCATCTCCACTACGGGCGACTTCT
This sequence comes from Streptosporangiaceae bacterium, assembly GCA_033854735.1. GTDB lineage: Bacteria > Actinomycetota > Actinomycetes > Streptosporangiales > Streptosporangiaceae > JAWWPY01. Next base: position 2,101 of record JAWWPY010000145.1, read on the forward strand.
CGGAGACCACCACCTGCGGGACGTCGATCGCGGCCGGCGCCTCCTGCACGGTCAGCGTGAGGTTCACGCCGACCGCGTCCGGGACCCGCACCGGCAGCCTCACCATCGCCAGCAACGCGTCGAACAGCCCGGCCACGGCCGCGCTGACCGGCACCGGCGCCGGCACGGTGAGCACCAACCTGGCCCTGAACCAGCCGGCCTCGTCCAGCGGGTCCACCCAGACGTACGTGCCCGCCAACGCCGTGGACGGTAACACCAGCACCTACTGGGAGAGCGCGAACAACGCCTTCCCGCAGTGGCTCCAGGTCGACCTCGGCGCGACGAAGAGCTTCACCAGGATCGTGCTCGACCTGCCGCCGTCCACCTCGTGGAGCACCAGAACCCAGACGCTGTCCGTCCTCGGCAGCACCGACGGCTCAACCTTCGCCACGATCGTCGGGTCGGCCGGATACACCTTCAACCCCTCGACTGGCAATACCGTCACGATCACCTTCGCCTCCACCAACGCCCGGTACGTGCGGCTGAACTTCACCGCCAACACCGGGTGGCCCGCCGGACAGGTCTCCGAGTTCCAGGTCTGGAACAGCTGACCTGACCCCTGGTGCCGCCGAGTACACGGCTACTCGGCGGCACCGCCCGTTCTCAGCAGGCCAAGCGCGGGCAGGTCCACGGTCACGGTCAGCCCGCCACCTGCGGTGTCGGACAGGACCGCGCAGCCGCCGTTGGAGACGGCCAGGCGGTGCACGATCGCCAGGCCGAGGCCTGCTCCGCCGGGCGCCGTACTCGCGAACCGGCGGAACGCCTGCTCGCGGCGAGCCGGGCTCATGCCCGGACCGTCGTCGGCCACCACGACCCGGATCCCGTTGCCGTTCGACCACGCCTTAACCTCGACGTGCCCACCCGACGGGACGGCTTCGAGCGCGTTGGCCAGCAGGTTGTCCAGGATCTGCTCCAGATGACCGGCGCCGGCCAGCGCGCGGACCGGCCCCGGGCACGCGTGCGCGAGCACGACCGCCCGCTCGTCGGCGACCGGCTGCCAGGCGCTGGCCCGGTCCCGGATGACCTCGTTGACCGCGACCGGGACGGGCTCAACTATCACGTTTTCCGCCCGCGCCACCGCCAGCAGCCCATCGACGAGATGTGAGAGGCGGGAGATCTCTTCCTGAGCGTCGGCCAGTTCGCCCGCCGTCGTCGGATCGGCATCCTGGGTCAGCAGCTCGAGCCGGAGCCGGAGCGCGGTCAGTGGGGTGCGCAGCTGATGGGAGACGTCGGCCATGGCGGCCCGGTTTCCGTGGACCAGCGTCTCCAGGCGGCCGGCCATGGTGTTGAAATTCCGGGCCACCCGCTGCACCTCCGGCGGCCCCTGCCCGGCCGGCGACCGCGTCTCCAGGGTGCCCCCGCCCAGCCGCTGCGCCGCGTCGTCGAGCGCGTTGAGGGGCCGGCTCACCCAGCGGGCCAGGGCGGCCGCGGCCACCGTCGCCGCCGCCAGCCCCGCCACCGCGACCAAGCCGAGCCACATCCACAGCGTCCGGCGCCGCTGGTCAAGTCCTGCGGTGGAGCGGGACAGCACCACCGCGCCCACGATCCCGTCGCCTTCGTCGTTGCGGACGGGCACGACGACCCGCAACCGGTCACCGACCTGGGTGGTTTCGGTGACCGTCCCGTCCCGGGCGCCGAGCACCCGGGCGAGGGCGGCCACCCCGATGGTCATCCCGGCTCCGCCGTTCCCGGCGACCAGATGGCCCCCGGTGCCATAGACCCGGACCTGCTCGCCGAGCCGCCGCGCCCGGGCGAGCGTCCTGGCCAGGCCGGAGCCCGGCGCGTGGTCGGCGATCCTGTCCTCGGCGAAACTGGCCAGTGTGCCCGCGGAGAAGGCTGTGTCATCCCGGAAGAACGCACGCTCATGCCCGCTGGTGATCAGGCCGAGCGGCACCACCGCGCCGATCAGCAGGCCGCCGATCAGCACGAGCATCGTGAGCATGATGCGGCGTGTCATTTTTAGGCTCCGCCGAGTCGGAATCCCCGGCCGTAGACCGTCTCGATCAGCCCAGGGATGCCCAGCTTGCGGCGCAACGCGGCCACGTGCACGTCAAGCACCTTGGTTGGCCCGTACCAGTGCGCGTCCCAGGCGTTGTCCAGAATCTCCTGACGGCTCATCACCCGCCCGGGGTCGCTGGCCAGGCATTCCAGGATGTCGAACTCCTTCGGGGTCAGCGCCACCTCGTCGCCTGACACGGTCACCTTGCGGGTCCGCACGTCCACCACGAGGGGGCCATGCCGGAGCGTCTCCCCCTCGGAACGGACGCTGCGGCGCAGCACAGCGCGGATCCGGGCCAGCAGTTCGGCCAGGCCGAACGGCTTGACCAGGTAGTCGTCGGCACCCGCGTCGAGCGCCAGGACCCGTTCTGGTTCCTCGCCCCGCGCCGTGACCACGATGATGGCCATGTCGGACTGCTCGCGCAGCCGACGGCAGACTGCCACTCCGTCCAGGTCAGGCAAGCCCAGGTCGAGCAGCACGACGTCCGGCTCACGCTGGGCCATCGCCTCGCGGCCAGTCAGCACGTGATTGACGGAGTAGCCGCCGCGCCGGAGCCCGCGCACCAGCTGAGTGGCGAGGTCCTGATCGTCCTCGACCACCAGCACGCTGGTGCCGGCCCGGCCGGACGGCGGCCCCTGGCCCGGGGGGCGGTTGGCCACGGTCATGACATAACCGTAAGCGTGCGCAGAGACCACAGGCACCAGACGGACCCCCGGGACCAGATGGTCTAGCGGCCGGCCAGCCCGGCCAGTTCGAAGACGAACGGGTCCGCGTCCACCGTGCCGACACCGGACGCGAGGTCGTAGCCGGCCCGCGCGGTGAACCCCTTGACGGTGTCGAGCTTGCCGCCCTGGGTGAAGGAGACCGTGTTGTTGCCGTTGCGCACGTCCGTGATACCGCGGGCGTGGCTGGCCGAGAGCGCGTACAGCGCCGGGTTGATCAGCCCGAGCGGATGCCCGGCGACCTGGTCGGCCAGGGCCACGACACCGGAGAAGAGCGGGGTCGCCTCGCTGGTGCCGCAGGTCGGGTACCAGCCGGCCGACTGCCCCGGGAAACTCTGGTAGCTGTCCACCGCGCCGTTGCAGGCGCCGCTCATCGCGATGTCGGGCACCCCACGGCGGGGGCCCACGACCCCGGCCACGCCGTCCTGGTACCGCGGCCGGGAGAAAACGACCGACTTGCCACCGCCACCGGCGAGCGGGTTCGGCCCGGCGTCGCCGACGATGAACTCGTTGGCGGGCACGTTGTAGGTGTCGTTCCAGACGCTGTCTGGCGCGATGTGCTCTCCCGCCGCGTTCAGGTGGAGCTGGGTCCCGCCGACCCCGGTCACCAGCGGGTCACTGTCGGACCACGAGGTCACCCGGGAAAGGTAGTAGTCGACCTCGTTGTAGCGGACGTCGCCCGCGCCGCTGTCGCCGGAGGCGGCCAGGACCGTGACACCCTTGCGCGCCGCGTCGATGTAGGCACCGCGCAGGCGGCGCAGGGACTGCTGGGACGGGAAGGTCTGCTCGGTCGCGCTGAAGCTCTGGCTGATCACGCCGCCCAGGTGGTGGTCGATCACGTACTCCTCGGCCTTGACGATCTGCGGGAACCCGGTCGTGCCCTCCTCCTCCGACGTGGGCGTCTCGACCAGGAGGATCTTCGCGCCCGGCGCCATCACGTGCGCGTACTCGACGTCCAGGTTCGTCTCCCCGGCCCAACCCTCGCGGGTGGCGGTCGGCGTGTACGGCGCGACCTTCCCGGCGGGCTGGATCACCTTCAGCGACGGCGGGGCGGGCAGGCCAAACGTCCGGTCGAAAACGGACAGGTCATGGGCGATGGTCGGGGAACCGAAGGAGTCGACGATGACGATGGTCTGGCCCGCTCCGTCAATCCCGCGGTGCAGCAGCGGAGGCAGGTTGTACGCCTGCTGCACCTGGCCCGGCTCGTAGCAAGCGATCTTATAGTGCTGCTCGCAGTACGCGGTGGTCGGCGGGGTCGGCGCCGCGCTGCGGATGTGCAGCGCGGCCGGGCTGATGAGCACGGCGGGCGCAGCGACGGCGGGCGCAGCGACGGCGGGGGCAGCGACGGCGGGGGCGGCCAGCACGGGGGCCAGGCCACCGAGACCGGCGGCTCCCCAGACCAGCGCGCAGATGCCCGCGGACACGGTCAGCGGTCGGCGCAGGGCCATCGAAGACCTCCCGGGTGACGACGGGCCGGGCGGCGACGGCGCCCGCAGGCGTGCCCCACGACACTAACAGCGCCTCTCCCGCCAATGTGACAGCCGGGTATCCTGGCCCGCCATGATCGTCCTCCTGGCCGGCGTCTCCGGATCCGGCAAGTCGACGGTCGGCCAGCTGCTGGCCAGCAGGCTGGGCTGGCCCTTCATCGACGGGGACTCGCTGCATCCGGCGGCCAACATCGCCAAGATGCGAGCCGGGGTGCCGCTCAACGACGAGGACCGCCGGCCCTGGCTGGAAGCGGTGGCGGCGGCGATGGATGATCACATCGCCGCGGGCCGGTCGGCCGTGATCACCTGCTCGGCCCTCAAGCGCTCCTACCGGGATCTGCTGCTGACCGGCCGGCCAGCGGCCCGCCTGGTCTTCCTCGACGCGGGACGCGACCTGCTGGCCGCCAGGCTGGCCGCGAGGCACGGCCATTTCTTCCGCGCGGATCTGCTGGACAGCCAGCTGGCCACCCTCGAGAGCCCGCAGCCGGGCGAGCGGGTTCTTACGGTGCCTGCCGTGGGCCCAGCGGATCAGGTGGCCGAGCAGATCATCTGCAGGCTCGGGCTGGCGTAGCGTAGAGCCAGTCGCGGATCGGAGACGGCTCCATGAAGCTAAAGCTTGACCTGCACGACATCTACAACCGGGGCCAGGACATCGACCAGGCCCTGCTCGCGATTATCAACGAGGCCGTCGCGAAGAAGGCTCCCGTCGTGGAGATCATTCCAGGCAAGGGCTCGGGGCAGCTCAAGAAGCACGTCCTCAGGTTTCTCGAGCAGAAAGAAATCAAAATGCTCTATCACCGGGTCGAGAAAGACTCAAAGAACTTCGGCCGGCTCTTCGTGCATTTCAGGTGGAAATAGCCAATCTCGCGTCCGGGTCAGCGCCGACGGCGTCCACCGGGCCATCCTGACCAGCCTGGACGGCCGGCGGTGCCGGGGCGGGAAACGCTGATGGACCCGGGCATCTGCGAACCTGCGGTCAGGAGCATCCACTGATTGCCATACACAGCCCACGGGCACTCCCCCCTCGCACGACCGTATTCTGGGCAGGGCTGTAGCCCGCATACGGCGCATCGCGCCCGCAAGTCACCGACTCCGGGCAGCCCACACAGTTTGTCACTCCCCCTGGGAAGAAGGCGGTAAACGCCCCTATCCTCCCCACACAGGCCAGCGAGCAGGCACCCACACCCCCAGGTCGCCACACTAACTCGCGCCTTTGGCATCATCGCATGGCCGAGATACAGATGTCCAGTCAAAGCGTGAATGGGGAACGCAATTCAAAATACTAAATGGATTAGCAGTTAAAGCCCCGCTGATTACTCGCGATTTACCGCAGGCCGGCCGCACCGCGACGATCCGGGCGCCGCGCAGCAGCCGGGCGCCCGCCATGGCAGGATTGCCCTATGCGCCTCGTGCTACGGGCGGTCATCACCGCTGCCGCCCTCGCCGTGGCGACGGCCCTGCTGCCCGGCATCGAACTGGGACCGGGCGGCACCCTCCGGAAAGTGGCCACCCTGGTGGTCGTCGCCGTGATCTTCGGCGTGGTCAACGCGGTCATCAAGCCCATCGTGAAGGCGGTCGGCTGCCTGTTCTACCTGCTCACGCTCGGGCTGATCGGCCTGGTGGTCAACGGCCTGCTGCTCTGGCTGACCAGTTGGGCCGCGGGCAAGCTGTCGCTGCCGTTCCACATCACCGGGTTCTGGCCCGCCTTCTGGGGGGCCATCATCGTCGGCGTGGTGGGCTGGCTGCTGGGCGCCCTGGTCAGGGAGAGGGAAGATCAGTAGGGCGGGCGTTCACCGGCACTCGACCACGCGCCTCGTCTCGGCGCTGCTCCGGGCCGCCTCCATGACCTCAAGGGCAGCTACGGCGTCCCACGGGTTGACCGGCACCTCACCATGGCCGCTGGCCGCGGCGGCGAATGCCGGGTAGAAGGTGTCCCAGCGGCCGCGTTCCGCCGGCACCCGCTCGCTGACCTCACCGCGCCGGAGCCAGCCCCAGCGCTCTTCAGGCTCGGCGCCCCACCGGCCGCCCTCCGTGGCCGGCGACCGGCCGGCGACCAGGGCGGCTTCCTGCCCGTCGGGCTCGGCGACCACGAACGTGCCCGCCGTGCCGGTGACCCGGAACCGCGGCCCGGGGGCACCCTGTACCCAGCTGCCCCACAGATGCGACACGACCGCGCTGTCGTGCTGCAGCACGACGAAGAAGTCGTCATCAGTGCCGGGCCGGTCTCCGGATGAGTGGATCTCCGCGTAGACGGCGCGCGCGGGCCCGAACAGCACGAGCGCCTGGTCCACCAGGTGACTGCCGAAGTCGAGCAGGGTGCCGCCGCCAGCGGCGGGCGGGCCCGGCTGCGGCGCGAACCGCTCGAAGCGTGACTCGAACCGCCGGACGGCCCCGAGCCATCCCTCCTCCATCACCCGGCGCAGGGTGCGCAGGTCAGAGTCCCATCGCCGGTTCTGGTACACCGTCAGCGGTACCTGCTCCCGCTCGGCCAGCTGCACCGTTTCCCGCGCTGACGCCGCGTCGAGCGCGAACGGCTTGTCACAGACCACCGGCAGGCCCATGGCTATGGCCTCACGGGTCAGCACGGTGTGCGTGGCCGCGGGGGTGGATATGGCCACGGCCTGTGCGCCGTGCGCCGCGAGTTCCGCCAGCGAGCCGCAGGCCGGCGTGCCCGGATGATCCCGGGCCAGCTCGCCGCGGCGCTCATCCGAGCGGGTGGCGACGCCGATAAGTTCGCATTCGGGTGCGGAGGCTATCAGCGGAGCGTGAAAGTACCGGCCGCCGAAACCGTAACCGAGCAGCCCCACCCGGAGCGGAGATCTTGCCATGCCCGCGATCGTAGCCCGCCCAGCCCGCTCCCCGCGGCGAGCCGGCACCACATGGTGGATCATGAGTCCGGAACGCGCTTTCCCGGCCAGCAGCGAGGTTCGATGAGCGACACCGTCAGGACGAAGTTCGAGATCCTGGACACGCGGTTCCACGACATCAAGGGCGACCAGAGGATGGAGAGGCTGCACACAGGATGCCGCTGGACCGAGGGCCCGGCCTACTTCGCCGCCGGGCGCTACCTCGTGTTCAGTGACATCCCCAACGACCGGATCCTCCGCTGGGACGAGACCACCGGCGCGGTGGGGGTGTTCCGCCAGCCCGCCCGCTTTGCCAACGGGCACACCGTGGACCGCCGGGGACGCCTGGTCAGCTGCGAGCACGGCGGCAGGCAGGTCACCAGGACCGAACCCGACGGATCGGTCACGGTGCTAGCGGACCGCTTCGATGGCATGCGGCTGAACAGCCCCAACGACGTCGTGGAACGTGCGGACGGCTCGATCTGGTTCACCGACCCTGGCTACGGCATCGACAGCGACTACGAGGGGCACAAGGCCGAGAGCGAGATCGGCCGCCATAACGTGTACCGGATCGACCCGGGCACTGGCGAGGTGCGGCTCGCCGCCGATGATTTCATCCGCCCCAACGGCCTTGCTTTCTCCCTGGACGAGCGGCAGCTTTACGTGACCGACAGCGAGGCGAGGCATATCCGGCTGTTCGGCGTGGCTGGCGACTCCGCGCTCACCGGCGGGAAGGTCTTCGCCAGTTGCGACGCGGGCACCTTCGATGGTGTCCGGCTGGACGACAGGGGCCGGGTCTGGGCGGCCGCCGGTGACGGGCTCCACTGCTTCGACCCCGACGGCACGCTGCTCGGGAAGCTGCACGTCCCCGAGGTGGTCGCCAACCTGACCTTCGGCGGGCAGCAGCGCAATCACCTGTTCCTGTGCGCCACGAGCTCGCTCTACTCGCTCCGGGTGAACTGCACCGGCGGGCGTTACCCCGGTTGATCCGGCGGAACTCAGCCTGGCAGCAGGAGCAGTTTCCCAGTGGTGCGCCGCGCGCTGAGGTCGTCGTGGGCCCGGGCCGCCTCCTCCAGGGGGTACCGGCCACCGATGCGGACGGTCAGGCGGCCGTCCTCGATCCAGCTGAACAGGTCGTTGGCCCGCTGGCCGAACTCGCCGAGGCTGGCGACGTAGTGCCCGAGCGTCGGCCGGGTCAGGAACAGCGACCCGCTGGTGTTCAGCCGCTGCGGATCGAGCGGGGGCACCGGGCCGCTGGCCGCCCCGTACAAGACCATGTACCCGCGCGGGCGCAGAGCCTCCAGGCTGGCGTCGAACGTCGCCTGCCCGACACCGTCGTAAACGACCGCCGCGCCGGCCCCGCCGGTCACCTCCCGGACTACCGCGGTGAAGTCCTGATAGCCGGTGACGTGATCAGCCCCAGCCGCCTTCGCGATCTGCGCCTTGGCGTCGGTGGAGGTGGTCGCGACGACGATGCCGCCTCGCATCCGGACCATCTGGGTGAGCAGAAGGCCCACCCCGCCCGCGGCCGCGTGCACGACCACCGGATCGCCCTTCGCCACCGGGTAGGTGCTGTGGCACAGGTAGTGGGCGGTCATCCCCTGCAGCATGACCGCGGCGGCGACCTCCAGATCCACCCCGTCGGGAACAGCGGCGGCCCGGTCGGCCGGGACGAGGGCCTGCTGCGCGTACGAGCCAGGCGCCGTGGCCCAGGCCACGCGGTCGCCCTTCGCGAAGCCTGTTACCTCGGGACCGACCGCTGCCACTGTTCCCGCGCCCTCCATGCCGGGCACGTAGGGCAGGCCGCCGCTGTAGGGCGGGCGGCCCTCCCGCTGATAGACGTCCATGAAGTTGACTCCGGACGCGGCCACGTCAACCAGCAACCAGCCCGGGCCCGGGCTGGGGGCCGACCAGTCGCTGGCCTGAAGGACGTCCGGGCCGCCGTGCTCCGTGACCACCACTACGCGCATGGTGCCATCTTTACGCATTGCGCGCCGCTTGGGCATCCTCCCGCGGGGTGAGTAGCCCCGCGAGGGCCGCGACGCAGAGGGCGAGGAGGACCGGGATGCCGAGCGCGACGGGCAGCCCGACCAGGGTGGCCGCCCCGCCGATCAGGACGGGGCCGCTGACCATCCCCAGGTAGCTCATTCCGACGACGCGGGCCAGGCCGTGCCCGGGCCGGGCCGGATCGGCCTTCCCGCCGGCCAGGAAGACCTGCGGAATGATGCACGCCAGGCCGGCCCCGAGGACCGCGAACCCGACCACGCCGCCCACCGGGTTATTGCTGATGAGCCCGCCCGCCAGCCCAGCCGCGGCCACCAGCCCGCTGGCACGGACCAGCCGCACCGGCCCGAACCGCGCCGCCAGCGAGTCCCCGAGCAGCCGGCCGGCCGTCATCGCGAGTGCGAACGCGGCGAAGCCGGCCGCTGCGAACCCGGCCGAGGTCCCGAGGTTGTCATGCAGGTATACGGCGCTCCAGTCGGCGGTGGCCCCCTCCACGAGCAGCCCGCACAGGCCGACCGTGCCCAGCAGGAGGGTCAGCACACCGGGCCGCAGTGACCGGCCCCGGCGCCTGGCCGGCCCGGGACGGCCGGCGCCGGCCGACTGACCGGCCGGGCCTGCGGCCGCTGGGCCCGCGTCCGCAGACTGGCCTGCGCCGGCCGGCCCGCTGCTGCGCTCGGTGAGCAGCCACCGGCCGGCCAGCACGCCCACCACGGCAGACGGCAGCCCGACCGCGAGGAAGGTCGCCAAGGGCCCGATGGCCGCCCCGGCGAACAGGCCGCCGATCACCGCGCCGGCCAGCGCGCCGATGCTGTAGCCGGCGTGCAGGGACGACATGACGGGGCGGCCGCGGGCCTGCTCGACCAGGACCCCGTTGGAGTTCATGCCGACGTCGAGGGCCCCCGCCGAGGCACCGAACACGAACAGCGCCGCCATGAGCCATCCGAGGTTGCCGGCCAGGGCCGGGGGGATCAGGGTCAGGGCCATGGCTACCCCGGCCACCCGGGTCACCCAGGCACTGCCGAACCTGTCCACGAGCCGGCCGGCCACCAGGGTGACCAGGAGCAGCCCGGCCGGGATGGCGAACAGTGCGATGCCGAGGACACCGTCGCTGAGGTGCAGCCGCTCCTTGATCGCCGGAATGCGCGTGATCCAGACCGCGAGGACGACGCCGAACAGGGCGAAGTACGCCGTTACTGCGGCCCGGGCGGCCCGTAGCCCAGCGTGCGGGGCGGCCGGGGCGCGGGCGGCCTGCGCGGGCGATGCGGCACTGTCAGCGGGAGAAGATCCGATTCACCCGACAGTACCGGACGATGCGCGCGGTACTCAGTTGCTGTAGACGCGGGCGGGCGTGACCAGGACGGCGGTGCGCCTCTGTTCGGCCATGACCTGGTCATAGGCCGCCCAGTCATCGTGCGTGCCGCCGGCCCCCTGGAAGATTTCACGCAGCAGCAGCCGGAGTCGCTCAGCATCAAGGCCGGGATACGGATCGTCCGGTCCGGCGAGCTCGGCGCGGCCCTCGACGCTGGCCCACTGGCCGCCGGACCGGAAGGTGATCGTGATCTGCGGGCGGGCCCGCAGGTTCGCGAGCTTGGCCCGGCCGTAGGTGACGATTCCCACCACACGCTCGCCGGTCACTGGATGAGTCAGGACACCGGCGTTGACGACCGAGGACTGGATGGTCGCGTCGGCCCGGACGGTCGAGACCACCGCCAGGAACCCCTCACGCCGGCCGATTGTGATCGCATCATCCAGGGTCGCCATCGTTCACCTTCCCGTGTCTCTAGGTCTAGCCGTGGTCGCGCTCGTCGATGCCGGCCAGGAAGCCAGCCACCATGCCGTTGAACTCCTGCGGGCGCTCCAGATGGGGCGAGTGCCCGCAGCCGGCGAGCACCTGTTCGGTGTACCGACCGCCGGCCGCCCGGTAGCGGTCCAGCATCGCGCGCATCTGGCTCACCATAGGCTGGGCCGGATACACGTCCTGTCCTGGCCAGCCCGGTACCACGCCCAGCGCACCGAGGTGGCCAAGGTCCACCAGTGAGGCGTCGGACACGATCTGGTCGGCGTCGCCGCGGATCCACAGCACGTCCGGCCGGTCAGCGACGTCCGCGAACCCGGACACGTCGCAGAACTTCGGCGAGATAGCGTTGTTCACGCCGCGCTCGCCCGGCGCGGTAGCGGGCCAGTTAGCCGAGCCGACCTGATCGCCCGGGTAATAGTCGTCCCCGATAGCCATCTCCAGCATGGCCTCAACCAGCGCGTCCTCGACGTCCGGGGCGAGGTCGAACGGTGCCTGCCCGTAGAGCGTGGTCAGCACCCGGCGGGGAGAAGTGGCATCGTCGGCGCCACGGTCGCCCGCCGAGATCCGCCGCACCATCTCGGCACTGGCGGTACCCCCACCGGACCCGGCGAAGTCCGGCCAGCACGGCGTGCCGGCGGTATCGCGGGTACCCCCGAAGCCGAACGGCGACATGGGGTTCTCCAGCACGATCGACGTGACCGCGCGTGGATGGTCAATCGCGTACTGCAGGGCAACCCCGCCGCCGAGCGACCAGCCCAGCAGGTGCACCGGCTGGCCGATCGGAACCAGATCACATCCGGCCAGCAGCACATGCAGGTCATCGGCGAAATCCCGCAGCCCGCGACGCGCGTCGATAGGGGCCCGCTCTGACAGGCCGAAGCCCCGGAGATCAGCCGCGACGCAATGCCAGCGCTCACCAAGCACGGTCATGGTCTCAGCAAAGAATCGCGCGGCGGAAACATTGCCGTGCACGAGCACGACGGTCGGTGCGTCGCGCGGACCCGTGTGCAGGACATGAGTGCGGAGCCGCGAGGTCGCGATGTCGGTCGCTTCCACACCGGAGGGGAGTGCGGACATGTGGGTGATCCTTTTTTCCGGGATATCGTGCCCTCGAGCGGTCATTTGAGCCGCCGTCCCCGCTGCTAGCGGGGCTGCGGGCGGAAGATCCTTGGCCTAGCTGACCATAGCGACGGCCCATCAGACACGTCCACCGTCCACGGCACCCGGCCAGTTCGGGCAGGCTGGGGGCATGGCAGAGACTCTGACCCTCATGGCAGTACACGCGCATCCGGACGACGAGGCGTCGAGCACCGGCGGGGTGCTGGCCAGATACGCCGACGAGGGCGTCCGGACCATCCTCGTCACCTGCACCAACGGGGAATTCGGGGACGGGCCAGGCGGCGTCAAACCGGGGATGGACGGTCATGACGAGGCGGCGGTCGCCCAGACCCGGCTGGCGGAGCTACGGGAATCGGCCAAGATTCTCGGTGTGACCGAGCTTGAGACGCTCGGCTACCACGATTCCGGCATGCCGGAATGGGACTATAAGGACCTTCCGGACGCGTTCTGCAACGTTCCAGTGGCTGAGGTGGCGGCCCGGATCGGGATTCTGATCGAGCGGTACCGGCCGCAAGTCGTGATCACCTACGACGATAAGGGTGCCTACCAGCACCCTGATCACGTGCACGCGAGCCAGGCCGCGGCCGCGGCGGTGACCGCCACCGGCATCCCGGCCAAGCTCTACCTGACGGCGATGCGGCGCAGCGACTGGCGCAAGGTCTGGGAGGCGCTGCGCGATCAGGGCGAGGATGTCCCCGACTTCAGTAGCGTGAGCCCCGAGGTCCAGCGGCAGATGGACGAAGCCGAGGCGCGCATCACGACCACGGTCGAGATCCAGCCGGTCCTTGAGCGCAAGCGCGACGCGCTGCTCGCACACGCCAGCCAGATCAGCGAGTCCTGGTTCAGCAAGATCCCGCCGGAGGTCGCGGCGCAGGCCTTCGGCCGGGAGAGCTTCATCAGGGCCAGCGACACGACCGGAGCGCCGGTGCCCGAGGACGACCTGTTCGCCGGGCTGCGCTAGCCGCAGCCAGCCCCCTGGCCGCGCTAGCCTGCCGGGCGGCTTCCGGCCACGGCCTGCCGGTCGAAGACATGGACGGCCTCCTCCACCGACAGGCCCTTGGTCTCGGGCAGGAACCGGGCCACGAACGCTATCGCCAGCACGGCCAGGACAGCGAAGCACACCATCACCCAGCCCAGGCCAATCCCTGATTGCCAGGCCGGGAAGATCTCGATGACCGCGAAGTTGGCCAGCCAGTCGACGGTAGCGCCGATCGCGGCGGCCCGGCCCCGGACAGCCGTGGGGAAGACCTCACCCTGAATCAGCCACCCCGTGCCGCCGACACCGATCGCGAACGAGGTGATGAAGAAGGAGAACCCCACCATGACCACCACGGTCTTGGGCAGGTCGGTCAGGAACCCCACACCGGCCGCGGCGACCAGCATGAAGACCGCCATGCCCACATAACCCCAGATGGCCAGCGGGCGCCGGCCCAGCTTGTCGATGTAGCGGAAGGCGAAGTAGGTCGCGATCACGTTGACCGCGCCCAGGATGGCGGTCACCTCGACGCCGGCCACGGCCGCATCGACGGCGCTGGATGACCCGCTCTTGAAGAAACTGCCCAGCAGCTGCGGGCCGTAATAGAAGGGCACATTTATCCCGGTGATCTGCTGGAAGATGAAGAAGACGCAGACCACGGCCAGTGCCCGCTTGACGCCCGGCGTCCAAAGAGTCTTGTGCTGCTGCTCCTCCTGCCGGCGGGCGAGTACGTCCGCGGCCGCCCTGACCTCTTCTTCGGTGACTTCCATCCCCAGCAGGCCGAAGGCCTTGCTGGTGTCGGCGAACCGGCCGTTGAGCATGAGCCATCTCGGGGACTCCGGCATCCGGGCCCGCAGCGCGACGGCTACCAGCGCAGGAACCGCGCCCAGGCCGAGGATGAGCCTCCAGTCGAGGCCCCCGGCTTCATGCGGTGCCACCTTGAGTATCACCACGGCCACGAGGTAGGAGACGAGGATCCCCACGGTGATCATCCACTGCTGGATGATGCTCAGCTGACCTCGCCGGTTGCGCGGCGCGAACTCGGCGATATAGGCGGTCGCGATCGCGGAGTCTGCTCCGATGGCCAGACCGATGAGGGTACGGGACGCCAGCAGCATGAAGGCATTCACGGTGACCGCGGACAAGATCGCCCCGATGGCGTAGATCGCGGCGTCCGTGATCAGCAGGGATTTGCGTCCGAAGCGGTCAGTCAGTGGGCCGGCCACCAGGGCGCCGGCTGCCGCGCCCAGGGACGCCCCGGCCACCAGGTAGCCCGTCGCGAAGCTGGACAGATGGTAGGGAATGAAGTCCAGGGCGGAACCGATGTTGGACGTGTCGTATCCGAAGAGGAAACCGCCGACGCAGGCCAGGACGGCCAGATACCAGTAGAAGCTCGTCGGGATGCGCGCATCCAGTTCCTCGAGCGGGTTGCGCCCCGGCGGCTGCGCGGCTCTGGTATCCGACGACATGTCAGGGCCTCCTCGCCTCTGCCCCGATCCGGCTAGGAATGAGCCGGTTTGGGTTGGCCGGAGGGCTACCCGCGCCGCCGTTCAGCAAACGTCAGCCAGTCGCGGCCAGGCCCGGGCGCAGCGAGGATCAGCCTGGTCAGCCTGAGCTCGGAGCCTTCGGCCGGGCCCGGATGTGCGCGCGCTCGCCCTGCCTGCCGAACAGGCAGAGGAACTCGACGGGCTCGCTCCCGGCGCTGCCGAACCAGTGCGGTACGCGGGTGTCGAACTCGGCCGCCTCGCCGGGCGAGAGCACGAGATCCTGCTCGCCGAGCACGAGCCGCAGTCGCCCGTTCAGGACGTAGAGCCATTCGTAGCCCTCGTGGACCTGGGTCTCGGGCTTCTGGGGGCGCTGACTGGCCGGGATGACCTGCTTGTAAGCCTGCACGCCGCCGGCCCGCCGGGTCAGCGGGATCATCGTCCTCCCGTGCCGCGTGATCGGCCGAAGGTGGATGCGGGGATCCCCGGTGGGTGGTGCGCCGACCAGTTCGTCGAGCGGGACTCCATGGGCCTTGGCCAGCGGGAGCATCAGCTCGAGGTTCGGCCGCCGCTGGCCGGACTCCAGCCGCGACAGGGTGCTGACGGAGATGCCGGTTACCGCGGAGAGGTCAGCCAGCGTGATGTCCCGCTGCTGACGCAGCGCGCGCAAGCGCGGTCCCACGGCGGTGAGGACCTGGTCCAGGTCGTCGTCCATGCCCGGAGTTTGCCATAGTGGCAACGGAGATTGCACACCTGACCCCCGCAGGTGCATGGTCATCGTGGAGGTAGTCACGATGGAGCAGCTGATGAACGAGTATGACGTGGTGGTGGTCGGTGGCGGTGCCGCCGGGCTGAGCGGGGCGCTGACGCTGGCCCGGGCGCGACGTTCGGTAGTGGTCATCGATGCGGGTACCCCACGCAACGCACCGGCGGCGGGTGTGCACGGGTTCTTGTCCCGTGACGGCGTGCACCCGGCCGAGTTGCTGGAGATCGGCCGCGCCGAGGTCGGGAGTTACAGCGGTCGGGTGGTGGAAGGAGAGGTCAGCGCGGTGACCCGCAACGGTGCCGGATTCACCGTGACACTCACCGACGAGCGGACGGTCGGCGCCCGGCGGCTGCTGGTCACGACCGGGCTGGTCGACGAGCTACCGGACGTGGCCGGAATCCGGGAACGGTGGGGCCGCGATGTGCACCACTGCCCGTACTGCCACGGCTGGGAGATCCGCGACCAGAGCATCGGCGTCCTGGCCAGCGGGCCGCTGGCGGTGCATCAGGCGTTGCTGTTCCGGCAGTGGAGCGCCGACATCACCCTCTTCCTGCACACCACGCCGCCACTGGGCGAAGAGGAAGCCGAGCAGCTCGCGGCCCGCGGCATCAGCGTCGTGCCCGGCGAGGTGGAATCCCTCGAGATCGCCGACGACCGCTTCGCCGGGGTGCGGCTGCGTGGCGGCACACTGATCCGCCGTCAGGCGCTCGTCGTCATGCCGCGTTTTATGGCCCGCGCTGACGTGCTGGCCACCCTCGGCCTGAAGCCCACCGCCCATCCGCTCGGGATGGGTGAGTACATCGCCGCCGACGCGACCGGGCTGACCACTGTCCCCGGTGTCTGGGTCGCCGGCAATGTCACCGACCTCATGGCGCAGGTCACCGGGGCGGCGGCCTCGGGCGTGACGGCGGCAGCAGCCATCAACGCCGACCTGATCGCCGAGGACATCCGGCAGGCTGTGACCGGCTACCGGGATTCGCGGCTCAAGCGGGCCAGTCACCCCCATCACCACGGAGAGGGATCCGCCGTGCCTGAGCAGTTCGACCAAGCGTTCTGGGACGAGCTCTACAGCTCCCAAAGCTCGCTGTGGAGCGGAAATCCCAACCGCCACCTGATCGGCGAGGCATCGCAGCTCACACCCGGCACGGCACTGGACGTCGGCTGCGGCGAGGGCGCGGACGCCATCTGGCTGGCTCAGCGCGGCTGGAAGGTCACCGCGGTCGACCTGTCCACCGTCGCGCTGCAGCGCGCCGCCGCCCATGCGGCCCAGGCAGGCACTGAGATCGCCGGGCACATCGACTGGCGGCACGCGGACCTCACCGCGTGGGACCCGGGCGCGGCCCGCTACGACTTGGTCTCCGCCCAGTACATGCAGCTGCTGCCCGGGCCGCGGGAAACGCTGTTCCGGCGGCTGGCGGCGTCGGTCAGGCCGGGCGGCTCGCTGCTCATCGTCGGCCACCACCCGTCAGACCAGCAGACCACGATGCCCCGCCCGCACCTGCCCGAGCTGTACTTCACCGGCGATGACATCATCGCTTATCTCGACGGTGGCGAATGGGAGGTCATCAGCAACACGGCCGCGCCGCGGCCGGTCACCGACCCCGAGGGGCGTGCCGTCACGATTCACGACACCGTGCTCCGAGCCAGACGCCATAGCTAGCACCCGGTCACCGGCTCGCGGGCTAGGGCAGCCAGATTCCCTGCAGCCAGATGATCAGCATGAACTGCGGCCTTAGCAAATTGGCCCGGGCCCGCTGTAGTAGTGCACTACGGCATGTCTAGTCCGGCAGGACTGCCAGCCGCAGCCGCCGCAGCCGCCCGGGATCGGCTATCACCTCGATGGCGGTGATCCGCCGCTCGGCGCTGACCGTCAGGGCCAGCACGACCTGCAGCCGGCCGGCGGGTGCGAAGACGATGCCCACTGACCCGTCCACCAGGGCCAGCCGGGATTGCCCGGCCCGGCTGGAGGACGCGAACGCGCCCCCGGCGACCGTGTCCGCGCCCTGGAGCAGCACGGGCTGGCCGGACGGGACGGCGAAAGCATCGGCGGTCAGCGTGACATCGGAGTCCAGCAGCGCGATGAGGGCCGAGAGGTCGCCGCCGCGGGATGCGGCGAGGAACGCGGTAGCCACCTCCCGCTGGCGGGCGAGGTCGGCGGCGCGATCCGGGCTGGGCGCACCGAGTACCCGGCGCCGGGCCCGGCTGGCGAGCTGCCGCGTCGCTTCCGTTGAGCGCCCGAGCACGGCCGCCACCTCCGTGAAGGGCATGGCGAACATGTCGTGCAGCACGAACGCGAGCCGTTCGGCCGGCGTGAGCGTGTCGAGCACGACCAGCAGGGCGAGGCCGACCGAGTCCGCGAGCACCGCCTCGTCCTCCGGATTACCGGCCGCCATCTCCGCGGCACCCGGCCAGGAATCACTGACTGGTTCCTCGTGCCGGTGGCGGCGCGACCGGAGCATGTTGAGGGACATCCGCGCGACGACTGTCGTCAGCCAGCCGCCGAGATTTTCTACCTCGCTGGTGTCCGCGCCAGTCAGCCGCAGCCAGGTGTCCTGCACCGCGTCGTCGGCGTCGGTCATCGAGCCGAGCAGCCGGTAGGCCACCGCACGCAGGTGCTCGCGGTGCTCCTCGAAGGCACCGGCCAGCCAGTCACTGTCGGTCGTTGGGCGGGGTGGTGGGGCCGGAGCTGG
>JAWWPY010000146.1:0-45006 GCA_033854735.1 Streptosporangiaceae bacterium
AGCTGGCGCGGGGGCTGGGGGCGTCGGCGTCGGCGTCGAGCAGGTTGTGTGACCGGATGGCGGCGGCGGGTTTGCTGTCTCGTGAGCGGGCTGCGGGGAGCCGGCGGGAGATTGTGCTGGTTTTGACAGAGTCGGGGCGGCGGCTGGCGGGGTGGGTGCGGGAGCAGCGCCGGGGGGCGCTGGATGACCTGCTGGCGGCGATGGGGGCGGAGGGCCGGGAGGCCCTGATGCGAGGGCTGCGGGAGCTTTCCGCATCGGCCAGTAACTTGGCTGAGTAACTTGGCTGAATAACTTGGCCCCTGGCGGGCAGCGGCTCGGCTGCCAGCGACCGTGATCGCTCCCGTGAGGTTGTGCCGATGAACATGCATGCAATAGCCGACAGGACTCTGGACTGGCTCGACCCCGGGGCTTGCCGGGACGAGGATCCCGATCTGTTCTTCCCCATCACCTCCGCCGGGCCCGCGGTGGCCCAGGTGGCCGCGGCCAAGGCCGTGTGCGCGCGGTGCACGGTGCGGGAAGCATGCTTGCGCTATGCGCTCGAGGCACGCCAGGACCATGGCGTGTGGGGCGGGATGAGCGAGGACGAGCGCCGGGCCATCCGGCATGCCCGCGACGGTCAGGCTGGGCTGCTGGCGGGCTGACACCCGGTCGTGGTGCGCTGGCCCGCGCCAGTAACCTAACGAACCAACGCCGTGCGTGCCGCACTACGTGGCCGGAGGCTCGTTGCGGCTGGAGTGCAGCGTTGGCTGGAGGGTGCCGTGGCTAGAAGACTGCGGAGGCGGGGCCAGGCCGGCCGCGACTCGCCGCAGGTGGTGGTCGCCGGGGTTGGCTTCGCCGGGCTGGCCACGGTAAGCAGGCTGGCCCGCGCCGGGCTGTCGGTGACGCTGGTCGACCGCAACGTCTACAGCACGTTCCAGCCGCTGCTCTACCAGGTGGCCACGGCCGGGCTGAGCCCGAGTGACGTCGCCTACCCGCTGCGGGGCTTCGCCCACAAGTACGGCGCGCGGTTCCGGCACGGTGAGGTGTCTGGCCTCGATCCCGCCGCCAGGCGGATCACACTGGCCGACGGCGGCCAGCTCTCCTATGACTACCTGGTCCTGGCGACCGGGGTGTCCGCCGCCTACTACGGCGTGCCCGGCGCGGCCGAGCACAGCTTCGGCCTCTATACCCGCCGCGACGCGGTGCTCCTATGCGACCAGATCATGGCGGGCCTGGAGCGGCTCGGCGTGGCGGGGGAGGGCCCGGACGTGGGTATCACCGTGGTGGGCGGCGGTGCCACCGGCGTCGAGCTGGCCGGGACGCTCGCGGAGCTGCGCAGCATCGCCCTGCCGAGCTCGTTTCCCGAGGTCGACGCGGCCCGGGTGCACATCAGCCTGGTGGAGCAGGCTCCCGGGCTGCTCATGCCGTACGATCCCGCGCTGCGTGAGTACGCGCACCAGCAACTCCGCGCGCGCGGCGTCGACGTGCGGCTGGACACCAAGATCAGCGAGATCACCGAAGACCGGGTGCTGCTCGCTGACGGCCAGGATCTGCTCAGCAATCTGACCGTATGGGCCGCGGGCGTGAGCGCACCGGAATCGGCGGGGAGCTGGAATCTTCCTCAGGGCCAGGGAGGCCGCCTCGTGACCGGCCCGGATCTGCGGGTCGCCGGGCACGACCGGATCTTCGCGGTGGGTGACATCGCGCTGATCGACGGGCAGCCGCTGCCGCAGCTCGCCCAGCCGGCCCTGCAGATGGGCAGGCACGCCGCCGGGCAGATCCGCCGGCTGGCCGCCGGGCAGCCGACTGTCCCGTTCAGCTACCACGACAAGGGAACCATGGCCACGATCGGCAGCCGGTCCGCCGTCGTCCAGCTGCCGCACCATATCCGCGTCCGGGGCACGCTGGCCTGGCTGGCGTGGCTCGCCCTGCACCTGGTGACGCTGCTCGGCAACCGCAACCGGATCTCCGCGCTGGTCAACCTGTCGTACCGCTACCTGACCTGGAGCCACGGTGGCGGGGTCATCATTGGCGACGACCCGCCGATGCCCCCGGAGCAGGCTGCCTAATCGCTGCCGGGTCTAGTCGGCGGTATCCGGCGCCGGGCGCCCGCCCACCCTCGTGACGATCTCGGTGGCCAACTCGCGGAGCTTCATGTTGCGGTTGTTCGAGGCCCGGCTCAGCGCCGCGAACGCCTGGGCGGCGTCGCAGTGTGACTCGGCCATGATGATGCCGATCGCGTGGTCGATTACCGCCCGGGACCGCAGGGCCTGCTCAAGTTGAGCAGCCAGATCACGGGCCTCGGAGTAGCGGCTGATAACCACGATGGCGGCCGCCGCAGGTGCGGTGAACAGCGAGATGAGCTCTTCGTCCAGCCGGTCGAAGCCGTCGTCGTCGTGGCTGGACAGGTTCAGGGCGCCCACCGGCCGCCCGGCCATGCTGAGGCCGGCCGAAAGGTAACTGCGCAGGCCCAGTTCCTTGGCCAGGCTGGTGAACTCCGGCCACCGTTGCTCCGCTTCGCGCAGGCTCCATCGGTTGACCTGCTGACGCCGGGCGGCGTCCAGGCATGGGCCGTCCAGCAAGAGGTACTGGCGGCGATCCAGTTCGTAGGTTTCTTCGTCGGTGCCCGCGAAGGTACTTGGCTGACCTTTGTCGTCGAGTACCGTGACACTCGCGGCGTGGCACCCCGGGATCGAGCGGAGTGCGAGCACCAGGATGCTTCGCAGCGTGTCGCGGACCGACTCGTCCTCAGTCAGCGTCCGGGCCAACGTGGTGAGTGACTCGACGAGCGTCTCGTACCGTTCGCTGGGCAACGGCAACGGCAACGGCGTGTCGGGCGCCACTACGGCCACCCCCTGTCTGGCTGGTAGGACTGCTGAGTAGGTCACCCGGTTCCGGATCGACTGGCGGGTTGGGCGGACTGACGTTCTGCGGGACGAGGGCGATCCTCATCACCGGGCCTCCTCCGAGGTTCCGTGGGATCACGTGCCGTGGAGGAGGCAGGAAAGCAGGATTGCGCTACAGCCGGCCTATCAGCGGAGCGCCAGCAGGCACACCTCACCACGACGCCATGAGAGCGCGATGGTGTGCCTGCTTCTAGACACTAGCCGTCTATCTTGCCACAGATGGGATGGCTCAAAACCGAATCTGGGCGGTCGGCCGCAGCCCGCGTGAACGCCCGTCGCGATGGCCTACACGGGATGCCCCCGCGCGCGCAGAGCGGTATGCCTGCGCTGTGCCTCCTCGGCCGGGATGCCGATGATCGCGGCTATCACATCCCAGCTCAGATCAACCTGCTGGGCCCCGTCAAGCAGGTCGGTCTCGAGCTGGTCGAGATAGAGGCGAAGATTGCAGAGCATCACGAGGGCGGCGCCGACGTCGAGCGCGTCGGCCCGGCGTCCCGCCTCGCCGCGGGCCGCGTCGATCACCGAATTAATGGCGTGAACATCGTCCATCGGCCGGGCAGGCATCTCACCAGCATGATCCCCGCCGCTCACCAAATAGCGGGAGGCAAGGCGGGAGCGCGCGTTATCCACGACGTCCGGGTCTGGAGCTGGGATCTCGTCGCAGAAGGATGAGAGGGCAGCAGCGGCTTCGGGGGTGGGGACGCCGTCCGCTTCGTCTGTGAGCATGGCTAACTCCTGCTGTCACGAGTGACAGGAGTAGCCGCGCTGCTGGGCTACTTTCCGGGGCGCGTACTGCGCCGGGAAAGTATGGTCCGGGGTGGCGGCCCGAGTCAAGGGGGCGGGGCGACTCAGCCGAAGAAGTCCCCGTTAGGCCATCAGAGGTCCTGGTGGACGCGGATGGCGGTGCCGTCAGGCGAGGAGTAGATCTGGACGAGATCGCAGAGCTGGTTGGCCAGCCAGAGGCCGCCTCCGTCACCGGCGGAAAGAACTGGTGGTAGCCGGCCAGCGAGGGGTGCCGTGATGTGCCCGCGGTCGGACACCTCGCAGACCACCGAGTGCTCGTCCCGCCACATCCGGAGCTCGCCCTGGCCGCCGCCGTGCCGGAGGCTGTTGGTAGCGATCTCGTTGACCGCCAGCACCATGGCGGCGGCTGGCTCCTGCTCAAGTCCGGCCCGTTCGGCCTGCTCCGCGACGAACGCCCGCATCCGGCGCAGCCCGCCGGTGGCGAAGGACATGTGGGCCGCATCAGCGGGCCGGGGAGGTACCGGCCGGGCAAACGGGTCGGCGATGTCGATGGGCTGGAAGGTTCCGCACGGCCGCTGCTCGCCGCCCCGGGCGACGTAGGGGTGGGTCCGCTGTGCTTCATCGATGATGTCGGCGGTGAGCGCCTCGAGGTCATAGGGGCACAGCAGCCAGAACGGGGTGGCCGCGTCAAAGGCGACGTTCAGGAGTGCTTCGTGAAGCTGGCATTCAGCCAGCTCGGTGGGGGACCGCTCGGGGTATATCGGTTCCCCGATACCCCATAGCTGCGCTGCCCCGGCATTGGCCTGGACGAATGCCAGCCAGGCCGCGATGATCCGCGCCGGGTTGTCGCCGACGTCGGCCATGTCGGCGAAGTGCACGTGGTCGGCGTCAGCCTGCAATTCCTGGCGGAGCAGGTCGATCTTCGCTCCGCTCACGACGACGAGGATCGGGTCGCCCGCATCGATCGCCCGGCGGATGAACGACATCGTCCCGGTGCGGAACTCGGCTGTGTCGGCGTACAGAAATGCCTCGTGGCGGTACCCGCGGGCGGTTTCTCCCAGGGGCACCTGCGTCATGCTCATCGTCGCATCAGCGGCACGTCAACAGTCCAGTCCGAGGTCGCCTGTCATCCTCAGGCGCCATCATAGAACAGTCCAGGCGTGGTATCCCAGCCTATGACCTGCAATATAGTCCGCAGGTAGGGCGGAACTTCGTGCAGGATGAGCCGCTTTGCGCTCCGGCCCTGGCCGTCGCCGCCGGTCCCGGCCAGGCTGAGTATGGCCCGCAGACCGGTGAGATCGCAGTAAGTCACGGCGGCCAGGTTGATGTGGGCTTCGCGCGGCTCATCCGCCAGCCCCGCCAGCGCGTGCACCAGGCCTGGGCAGGTGGCCTCGTCGATCTCACCGGCTATCACCAGGACGGCCGGAAAGTCCGTGCGGCTGATCCGCAGCACTCCGTCGTCATAGACATCGCGACAGCTCTGGCTACCGGTACCCACGGCCCATTCCGGGTGCACACGAAGAGCTAGCGAGCCGCGTCTCAGGACTCAACCGGCGGGAGAAATGGCGCGCTGGCCATCTGGACCAGCCGCGCGACGCATTATGGTCTACGGTCCCGGGCCGACGCAAGCTGGCTGTGCAACCAGCGGCCGGAGCCGGCTAGGACTCAGCCGGCAAGCTCCCTCAGCCCGCGGGCCAGCGCCTGGCGGCCATCCGGCGTCATCGACCGGAGCACCTGCGCCACGACGGTCCGGCGCTGGCCCCGCACCCAGCGAACAAGCCGCCGGCCCGACCCGGTAGCAAGCAGCACGATCTCGCGCCGGCTCGCGGCGGCGCGGCCACACGTCAGCAGCCCAGCCGCCTCCATGCGGTCGCACAGCCTGCTCGTCGCCGACGTGGAGCGGCCCAGCGCCCTGGCCAGGCGGCCGAGGTTGAGGTGGCCGGCCCGGTCGATGAGGAGCAGCGCACGCACCTCGGCCATGGGAACCGCGCATCCGAGTTCCTCGAGGGCGAGGTCGCATTTCTCGAGCAGCGTGGCGAACCCAGCTTCAGCGGACGCCACATCCAGCTGGCTGTCCCCGGGGCGCTGGACCGTGTCGCGTTCCATCAGGACCTCCTCACGGGGCCGTCGTACTCAGTGCCCGTCCGCCCTGACACTGTCCGCCCGGCCCCACTTCATGCGGGCCGGGCGCGCGGCATTCGCGGGCGGCCACGCCAGCGGGCGATGTTAGTGGGGCAGATCGGCGGGTAGACGACCCCGGGCCATAGACGTGCGCCCTGGACCGGCGGATGCTCATCGCTCGCCGCAGGTGGAGGCGCCGGAGGAGGGAAGACCATGGGGACCGCGCTGAAGTCCGCGTCGGTGGCGTTTCTCGCTGCCGCCGAGGGCACAGAGCAGTCGGAGTTGCAGCATCCCTGGGATGCGGTGATCGCGCAGGGCGGGCATCCGGTGCTCATCTCGCCCGCACCGGAGGCGATCCAGATGTTCGAGCATCTGGACCGTGGTGACACCATGCCCGTGGACGTCCAGGCCGGGACCGCCCTGGTAGCGGACTTCGCCGGACTGGTGCTGCCCGGCGGGGTCGCGAACCCGGACCAGCTGCGCACCGAGCCGGCCGCGGTCGCTTTCGCCCGGGGCTTCTTCGACGCGGGCAAGCCGGTCGCCGCGATCTGTCACGCACCGTGGACGCTGATCGAGGCCGACGTGGTCGGCGGGCGCACCCTGACGTCGTGGCCCAGCCTGCGGACCGACATCAGGAACGCGGGCGGCACATGGGTCGACGAGCAGGTCGTGGTCTGCTCGGCCGGCCCGAACACCCTGGTCACGAGCCGCCGTCCGCACGACCTGCCCGCCTTCTGCGACGCCTTGGTCCAGGTCTTCGGGGAAGCGATCGGCTGAGGGCACACGATGGCCGTCCGGGTGATCGCGCTGTTCTGCTGGGCGTTCCTGGTCTGGGTCCTGCTGACCTGGACACTGACACTGGAGCAGATGCTGTTCGGGGCGGGGATCTCGGTGGGCGTCGCGGTGGCGCTCGCACCGCTGGGCCGGGTAGCCGGCCCGTGGCGGCTGCTGGCTCCGCGCCGGCTGGCCGCGACCGTGGGCCTTTTCGCGCTGGCCGCGAGGCGGATCGTGCTGGCCAACCTGCGGCTGTCCTGGCTGATCTGGCATCCGCGCATACCGCTGCGCAGTGGCATGGTCATCGTGCCCACGTCGCAGCGCTCGGCGGGCGGCCTGACCGCGGTCGGCCTGATCACCTCGCTCATCGTCGACAACCAGCTCGTCGACCTGGACCCCAGCCGGGCGCAGCTTCAGTATCACGCGGTCGAGGTCCCCGGCGGCGGCCCGGAGAACGCGCGGGAAGCCATCAACGGGCCGGTGGAGGACCTGCTGGCGGCGTACCGCTCCGGGCAGGATGCCGACGAGCAGAGCCCGGCAGCCCGATGACTGAGATCTGCCTGGCTGTCGCGATCACCGAGGTGGCGATCGCGGCCCTGCTCATCGTCCGGCTGGCGGCGGGACCGACCGTATCGGACCGGATCGTGGCGCTCAACACGATGTCGACCCAGGCCACGCTGGCCGTTCTGTTCTTCGCCGCGTTCGCCGGCCGGGCCATCTACCTGGACGTCGCGCTGTGGCTGGCGTCGTTCAGCTACCTCGGTGCCATCGTGTGGTCGCGCTACCTGGAGCGGGGGCTGCTGTGAGGGAAGGCTTCGTCATCGGGCTGGCCGTCATCGGGCTGGCGTTCTCGCTGTCGGGCGTGGTGGGAATCCTGCGGATGCCCGATGTGTACAGCCGGATCCAGTGCTCGAGCAAAACGATCACCATGGGCGCGCTGCCCGTGCTGATCGCCCTGGTCGTGGCCGAGGGGCCGGTCAGCCCGTACGGCAGCCGGGCCCTGCTCGTCGCCACGGCGCTGCTGGTGCTGAACCCGGTCGCGTCCCACGCTCTGGCCCGGGCGGCGTACAAGGCAGGCGTGCCGATGTGGGCGGGCGCGGTTACTGACGAGGTGGCCAGGCAGGTCGCGGGCGAAGGGCCGCCTGACGACAAGCCAGCGGATCGGGCACCACCCGCCGGTCCTGGCGGGCAGGCCACGCCGTGACCGCGTTCTGGGCGCTCGACTACCTCATCCTCGCCGTCATCCTGGCCAGCGCGGTGCTCGTGGTCAAGCTGCGCAACCTGAGCGGCGCGGTGATGGCCCTGTCGGCCGCCGGCACCATGCTGTCAGTCCTGTTCGTGGTGCTCGGGGCACCCGACGTCGCGCACTCGGAGGTCGTGGTGGGGGCCATCGCCCTGCCCGTCCTGTACCTGGTCGCCATCGGGAAGGCCCGTACCGACATCACGGACCAGCCCGAACTGGACGAGGCCGGGGAGCGCGACCATGAGCCGGGCTGAGCCGGCCGAGCCGGCGAAGCCGGCTCAGTCACCCGGCGTCCGTGACGAGGCAGCCGAGCACGAGCCCGAGCACCGCCGGTGGCTAGGCGCGATCCTGGCCGCCGGGATGGCCGCGGCCCTGGGGGCGGCGATGATCGGCATCCCGCGGGAACACGTGGCATTGCCCGCGGTAGCCCGTTACGCCCTGGATGTGTCCCTGCCCCGGTGGGGACTGACCGAACCGGTCAACGAGATCGTCTATGGAACCCGGGGATTCGACACCTTCGGCGAGACATTCCTGCTGCTCGCGGCGGTGATCAGCGTGGTGCTGATCACCCGGTCCCGTGAGGCGCGCCGGGGCTACTTCGGCGAGGCCCAGGCTGGCCAGCGAGAGCAGGCGCAGTGCGATCCGCCGGAGCAGGCCGATGCCACCGAGCGGGCGGCCCGGTCGGCGGAACGCCGGGAACAGGGTGGGCTCGCGCCGGGTGATGCGCCCGGGCCGGCTACCCCCGACGCCATCCCGCTGGGCACTCCAGCACCGGAGACCGCGGACGCGATGACGGTGGTGGTCCGCACGGCGATCCGGATCGCGCTCCCGGTGCTGGCGGTGGCCGGCCTCTACCTGGTCGCCTGGGGCTACTCGCCAGGCGGCGGGTTCCCGGGCGGCGCCGTCATTCTCGGCGTCCTGCTGCTGGTCTATGCCGGGTTCGGCCGCCGCCGGATCAGCGCAGTCATCCGGCCTGGCCTGCTGGAGGCCATCGAACTGGCCGGCGCGGCCGCGATCATCGTGACCGAACTGCTCGGCTTGGCGCTGCGCGGGTCGTTCAGCGCGAACTGGCTGCCCCTCGCCCCTCCGGCGACAATCCTGTCCGGCGGTATCGCCCAGCTCTTCTCCGCCAGCGAGCTGATCGAGGTCGGCACCGGGCTGGCCATCGCCGTATTCGCCCTGATCGGCATGGGCCATGACTGGTCTCCCGATGAGCGCTCCGGCGCCGATGACCAGGGAGGCCCGCAGTGATCCTGGTCAACTACCTGGCCGCGGTGGCGCTCCTGTGCATCGGCCTGTACACGGTGCTGACCAGGCGCAACATGATCAAGATGGTGATGGGGCTGTCCCTGATGGAAGCCTCCACCTACCTGTTCATGATCTCGCTCGCCTACCGGGCCGGGTCGACCGCCCCGGTCCTGCTCAGCCCGCCGCCCGGGCAGAGCGTGCATTCCCTGGTGCACGGCAACGTCGCCGACCCGGTGCTGCAGAACTTCTGCCTCACTGCCGTGGTCATCGGCGTCGCCGTCACCGCCGTATTCCTCAGCGTCGTGGTGCGCATCGCACAGCACTACCGGACGCTGGACACGGACAAGGTCCGGGAGATGCGCGGGTGAGCGCGGCCGCGCTCGCATCGCTGCTGCCGCTGCCGGTCGCCATCCCGCTCTGCGGGGCGGTCGCCGCGCCGCTCCTGGCGCGGGTGTCCCGCCAGCTGCCGGTCATCGTCTCGGTGGCCGCCCTGGCCGGGTCCGCGGCGGTGCTGCTGCTTGAGGACCCTCAGGTCTTCGGCGGCCGCATGATCGCGCACTACATGGGCCACTGGATCCCGGTCCGTGGGCAGGCGCTCGGCATCGCGTTCGCCGCGGATCCGTTCGGCCTGCTGCTCGCCCTGTCCGCGGCGATAATCGGCGCCATCCTGATGCTGTACACCCTGTCCGAGCTTGGCGGGCTCGGCCCCCGCGAGCTCGGCGGGTACGCGTGCCTGTTCCAGTTGCTGATCGCCGCCGTGATCGGCGCCGCGCTCACCGCCGACCTGTTCAACCTCTTCGTCTGGTTCGAGGTAGCGGCGCTGTCGAGTTACGGGCTGGCTGGCTTCTTCCTGGAGCGGCCGCTCGCCCTGGAGGCCGCGTTCAAGATCCTCGTGCTGACCACGCTGGCCAGTTTCGCCGTTTTCATCGGGGCTGGGCTGCTGTACGCGGAGACCGGCGCGCTGAACTTCGCCCAGCTCCATGAGTCGCTGGTGGGCCACATCACCACCCCGGACGCCATCGCGCTCGGCTTGCTGGTCGCGGGCTTCGCCACCAAGGCCGGACTGGTGCCGTTTCACGGCTGGCTCCCCGACGTGCACACCGCGGCGCCGGGCCCGGTGAACGCCCTGTTCTCCGCGATCATGGACAGCCTGGGTGTCCTCGCGATCGCGCGAATCGCCTTCCAGATATACGGGGTCGGCGGCACGCCCGTCCTCGGGCTGCTGATGACGCTCGGGCTGACCTCCGCGTTGCTCGGCGCGATCATGGCCCTGGCCCAGGACGACCTGAAGCGGCTGCTCGCCTACGACACGATCTCCCAGGTCGGGATCATCATGGTCGGGTTCGCGGCCGGCAATGCGGCGGGCGTGGCCGGAGCCGTCTACCACCTGGTCAACCACGCGCTGTTCAAATCCCTGCTGTTCCTGGCGGCGGGGGCCATCGTGCACCGGACCGGGCTGACCAAGCTGTCGGGCATGGGCGGGCTGGCGCGGCACATGCCGGTCGTCGCGGGCGCCTTCGTGCTCGGCGTCGTGTCCATCGCCGGCATCCCGCCGTTCAACGGCTACGTCTCGGTCAGCCTGATCCACCAGGGCCTGCAGCGCGCCCACGAAACCGTTCCCTACGCGCTCACGCTGGCCGCCCAGGTGATCACCATGGCCGCGCTCGGCCGGGCGGCATGGCTGGCTTTCTTCCGGCGCCGCGCGGAGGACTACGAGTGGCGGGAAAGCCTGCGGCCTGGGATGCTCGCCGGGTTCGCCAGCCTGGGCGCGTGCTGCGTGGCGTTCGGCGTGGCCGGGCCGGTCGTGCTCGCCCGGCTCATGGCGCCGGCCGCCAGCGGCCTGCTGCACCCCGGCCAGTACGCGGCCGCCGTGCTGTCCGGGTCCGCGCGCCTGGCCGCGCTGCGTATTCCCTTCGACTACTTCTCGCCGGCCGAGCTCAGCTCCGTGGCGGCCAGCGTGGCCGGGGCCGCCGCCCTGGCGTGGGGCTACCTCCGGATGCGGGAGCCCCGCGTGATCCGCGGGCTGAGGGCGATCCACACCGGCTCGGCGAACGACTACGCCGCCTACGCGATAGCCGGAACCCTGGCCGCGGTGGCTGTCCTCAGCCTGGGCTGAGGGTCATCTGAGCCCGGTCAGGAGCGGGTTCCGGGCTCGCCGCCATCACCCGCGCGCACGGGCCCATCGCCAGCTACCGGCTCGGTGACTGGATCAGCCTGCGCCCCGTGGACGCGCTGCTCGGCTGGACCTGTGGATAACCGATATCAGTGAACTTTTTTGCCCCTATAAGGGCAAAAAGTTCACTGCTCTTCGTTTCCCGGCCTGCTCAGGACCCGTCAGCCGTTTCCGGGGGCTGTCTGGTCGATCGTTCGGCCTGGTCCGGGGAGTGCTGTTCGGCTGGGTCGGGGGAGTGCTGTTCGGGCGGGTCCGGGGCGTGCGCGCCTCGTGCGGTCAGTTCGGCGAGGGCCCGGCGCATCGCCGTGATGCCGGCGCCTCGTGGCACCTTGAGCGACACATACGCGGCCGCGCCGCTCGGGATAGGCAGCCAGAAGTTCACCAGCCGCCAGCTGAGCACGCCGAGGGTGGCCACGCTCCTGGTCAGGCCGAAGCTCACCAGCAGCACCGGGGTAACCGAGTCGATCACACCGAGCCCGGCCGGGGTGACCGGGATCGCGCCGAGCACGTTCGCGATCCCGTACGCGGCGAACAGCCCGACCGGGTTGGCGAAGCTGCCGAACGCGGCGACGAAACACCACAGCGACCCCGCGTCGAGCAGCCAGTTCAGCGCGGCCCAGGTCAGCGAGCCGATCAGGACGTCGCGGTCGCTGGCCAGCCGGCGCAGCGACCCATCTGCCTGCAGCAGGATCTTTTCGAGGCGCTCGCCGCCGACGCCGGGGATCTTGTCCCCGATCGCCCGCAGGATGCGCGCGGCCCGCTTCCCGCCGCGGGTGAGCCCCACGACCAGCGCGGCCATCGCGGCGAGGAGCACCGCACCGACGATGGCGACCGTCACATAGATGGGCCGGAAGCCGGACAGCGGGATGGAGATCACCAATGCCAGCCAGAGCAGGACGTTCAGGACGACCGTGGAGCCCATGCCCTTGGTCGCCATCATCACGCCCACATCGGTGCCCTTCAGGCCCTCCGAGGTGAACAGCTGGTACCCGACCCCGGCGCTGCCGATCGTTCCCGCCGGGATGACATGCGCCACCGCGGCGGCGGCCAGGTCGATGCGGAACAGCCTGGAGATGTTCGGCCGCCCCTCGGGCGGCAGCAGCGCGCGAGTCAGCAGCGCGTAGCAGAAAAGCGACACGGACTCGAGCACGAGCCCCGCGATCAGCCAGCCCACGTTCAGGCGGCCCAGCAGGTAGGCGTCCTTGCTCGCCCCGACCAGCTCGGGGATGACCAGGTACTCGATGATGAGCGCCAGGATAAAGAGGATCACCACGCGGCGCAGCGGGCGCCGGGCGGCCCGGAACCACCCGCGCCGCCGTGCTGCCCGGCCGTCGTCAGCCACCGCTCGCCGGCTCAGCTGGAATCAAGGCGGTGGAAGGCCACCTCGTGCAGCAGGAGGCGGAGGGCGGCGGCGACCGGGATCGCGACAAGTGCCCCGACGATGCCCATCAGGGCGCCGCCGACCAGGAGTGCCACGACCGTGACCACGGCGGGCACCTGGACGGTCCGACCCAAGATCCTGGGCACGATCAGGTAGTCCTCTGCTAGCCGGTAGGCGATATAAAAGCCCAGCGTAGCGATCGCCACCGGGAGCGACACAGTCAGTGCGACCAGGGAGACGATGGCCCCGCCGGCGGTGGATCCGACGACCGGTATCAGGTCCAGCAGGGCGACGAGCAGCGCCAGCAGGATCGCGTAGGGGATACCGAAGATGAGCAGCCAGATGTAGGTGCCGAGGCCAGCGATCACGGAGGTCAGGAAGTTTCCCAGCACGAAGCCGCCGACCTTGGTGAAGATCTCGTCGCCGATCAGGATGACGCGGGCCCGGCGTGACTGCGGCGCGAACCGGTAGACGAACAGCCTGATACGCGGCATGGCGGCCAGGAAGTAGACCACCAGGACGGCCACGGCCAGCACCGACGTTGCCGCGCTCAGCACCAGTGCGCCAGCTCCGAGCACCCCTCCGACGAGTGCCGTGCTCTTCGTGGAGAGGAGCTTGGAAAGTCGTTGCTGAATGTGAAAGCGGGTGTTCAGCCGTCCTAGCGACGAATTGTGATCCTGCAGTGTGTGCAGGTAGTGGGGCAGCTCATTGGCCAGGGCGGTCGCCTGGGTGGTAAGCGGTGGGATGGCCGCGGCGAGGAATCCGGCGAAGATGCCGACCGCGATCAGCAGGATCGTCGTGACCGCGGCCCAGCGTGGGAAGCGATGGCGGGTCAGCCAGCTGACAGCGGGTTCGAGACCGGCCGCGATGAACATGGCCAGGCCGATCAGGACGAGCACGGCCCGGGCCCGGATCACCAACTCGACGAGCCCGTAGGTGACCGCGACCCCCGCGGCGGCCGACATCCCGACGAAAAACGGTGAGCGCTTGTTCATCGGGCGGCCGGGGCGCCCCAGGCCGCCCGTCTCCTCGGCTATGGCGGCGGCCTCGTCGACCGCCTCCTGCATCCGGTCCACGGCCTGCTGGTCGTCGTCAACGGCGCCCTGAGCCTGGTCTACCGCCTGCTGGTCGTCGTCAACGGCGCCCTGGGCCCGGTCGACCGCCCCCTGCCCGCGCGCGTCGTCGTCCGCAGGGACGGGCGACTTGTCGCTGCGGCTGGTAGCGGGCACGGATGCTCCCTGGTGGCGTCGGGTGGTGCGTCGGCCGGCTCGGATGTGGCCGGTTCGGTCCATTCAGGCTGCCCAGATCCGGCCTGCTCACACATGCGGGCAGCAGTCAGCGGCCGTGGCCTTCACCGGCGCCGGGCTCGCCTGCCGGCCAGGATCACGGCACTGATCGCCGCGCCGGCGGCCAGGCCGGAGACGAGGCGCGCGTGCTGCGACATGAGCAGCTGCGGGCTGCGGGAATGGGACCTGTCGTCAAAGATGCCGTGGGCGCCACGGTCATGCTCGCTGGGCCCGTCCGCGGCCTGCCAGAGATTGTCCGGACGGCCCGGCTCGACCGGCTGGCCCGTCTGCTGCGAGTCATAGCCGGTGCGGGCCAGGTAGCGGTCAAGCAGCGCCGGAACCACCCGGTTGGCCAGGATCGTCGCGGCGGTGCTCGCCCCGACCCAGTACTGCTTCCGGCGCGGGTGATCGGCGGCGAACACGACCCCGCGGGCCGCGACTTCCGGCTGGTAGATCGGCGGGACCGGCTGCGGGTGCCGGGGCAGCCGGGAGCGCACCCAGGAGAACTGCGGGGTGTTCACGGCCGGCATCTGCACCACCGTGACATTCACGCCGGAGTGCTCGTGCAGCAGCTCACACCGCAGCGCGGACGTGAACCCGTTGATGGCGTGCTTGGCACCGCAGTACGCGGACTGCAGCGGAATGCTCCGCGATCCCAGGGCGGAGCCCACCTGCACGATGGTGCCACCGCCGCGGGGCCTCATCCGGGCCAGCGCCGCCATGGTGCCATGCACGAAGCCCAGGTAGCTGACCTCGGTAACGCGCCGGAACTCCTCCGCCGAGATGTCCGCGAAGGGGGAGAAGACCGAGGTGAACGCGACGTTGATCCAGACGTCGATCGGGCCGAAGAACTGCTCCACCTGGGCGGCGGCGTCCTCTACCCGCGCGTGGTCGGCCACGTCGGCGCTGATCGCGAGCGCCTTCCCGCCCGCTTCCTCGACGTCGCGGGCGGCACCCTCCAGGCCGGCCTCGCCCCGCGCGATCAACGCAACGTTGGCTCCTCGCTGGCCATACAGGCGGGCCGTCGCACGCCCGATCCCGGCACTCGCTCCGGTGATCACCACTGTCTCAGTCATGGACCCTGCCTCCTTTTTCCTCAACGGAGTTGCCTGCGCCACTGATTACCGCGCATTCCAGGGCGAACCCAGCCGGGCCCCGCATTCGAGCATCAGTGCGTGCACGAACGCCTGGGGGAGATTCCCCCTCAGCTGGCGTTCCGCTACGTCGTATTCCTCCGAATACAGGCCGGGTGAGCCGCACGCGGCCCGGTTGCGCTCGAACCAGCGGGTCGCCGCGATCTCGTGGCCCTGCTGCTGCATGGCCAGGGCCACGACGAAACCGCACAGCACGAAGGCGCCCTCGGCCTCGCCCAGCGGCCGTTCGTCGTGCCGGAACCGGTACCCGTAACCGTCCTGCGTCAGCTCGGCCAGGTAGCTGCGCAGCGTCTGCAGTGTGCGGGGATCGTCGGCGGGCACGGCGCCGCGGACCGCCGGCATCAGCAGCGCGGCGTCCATTCCCGGATCATCCGGTGACCGCTGCCAGCGCCCGGATGAATGCACCGCCCGGGCGGCGGTGTCCGAGAGGATGGCGTCGGCGAGACCGGACCAGTCCGAGGCCTGCGCCTCGGGGCGTCCGCTGCGCGCCGCGGCCCGCAGCCCGGCGACGCAGGTGAGCCGGCTGTGCGTCCAGGGCCGGTTGTCGATCTCCCAGATTCCGGCGTCGGGTTCCTGCCAGCGCTGGGCGACCGCGTCGGCGGCGATTTCCATGGCCCGCCAGCCTGCGGCCTCCAGCCGGCCGCGGCGGCCCGCATCAGCGAGCAGGAGCAGCGACTCGCCGAGAGCGTCGAGCTGAAATTGCTGGTTCACCCAGTTGCCGACCAGGTCGAATCCTCCGGGGTACCCGGGCAGATCCAGCCTGCGCTGGTCGGGCACCGGGCCGCCGCTGACGGTATAGGCCGGGGCCAGTTTGGGGCCGTCGGCGTGCAGCCGCTCGGAGACGAAGCGCACGGCGTCATCGAGAACCGAGCCGGCGCCCGCGGCCGCCGCCGCCTGGCCCGCGTAGCACTGGTCCCGTATCCAGGCGTACCGGTAGTCGTAGTTGCGGCCTGCCTCGGCCCGCTCGGGCAGGCTGGTCGTGGCGGCCGCGACCATGCCGCCGCTGGAGCTGGTCAGGCCGCGCAGCACCTGGTACGCCTGCCGTGAGTCGCGGGTGGCGATGCTCTCTTCAAATGCGGGCAGGTCGCGGGCCCACTGGGCGGCGGTGGCGGCCCACAGCCGGGCGGCGTCGGGTGGCTGCGCGGCTGGCGGCTGGCTGGACAGCTCGAGCACGAGGTCGACGGATTGCCCGGGCGGCACGGTCAGGCTGAGCTCCAGCCGGGAGCCGCCCCCCGCCTGATGGGCCTTGGCCCCGGCCACGCCGCCGGACCAGCGCAGGTACAGGTCGCCGGTCCGGCCGGTCCAGCGCCCCTGGTCATCCCGGCTCAGCGAGCGCAGGCCATGCCGGCCGAATCCGGCCCGCGCGTCCAGGGTGACATCGACGTGCGCGGGATGTCCGCGAGCGTGGATCTGGCGGAGCACAACCGCCCGGTCCGGCTCGCCGGGGCAAGCGAGCGCCTCCCGGCACTCGACGGTGCCCTGCTCGGTGATCCAGCGGTTACGCCAGATCAGCGTGCCCTCTTCGTAGTACCCGCCCCAGACGAACCGGCCGGCCGGCGTGACGGCGTACAGGCCCGGGCCGCCGACGAGGGAAGCGAAAACCGCGTCGGAATCCCACCGCGGCGCGCACAGCCACACGATGTCTCCGCGCGGGCCGACCAGGGCGCCGCGCTCCCCATCGGCGATCAGCGCGTAGTCCCGCAGGACGTGCGGCGGAAACCACAATGACTCTCTCCTGTCCGGCTAACGCGGTCTCCCTGCCCGGCGCTGCGGTCTCCCTGCCCGGCGCTGCGACCTCCCTGCCTGGTACCGCCATCATTCTTCGAGGTATTCGTCCACTATCTCGGTGGCCGCGGGCTGTGTGGTGTCAGCACCGGTTGCTCGCTGCGCTGCCGGGTCCTCAGTGGCTGGCACGATTACCGTCCGCTCCACGGGGATCCCTGGCTGCTCGTGGCCGTCGGCGGCGGATCCCGGGTTGAGCCGGATGTAGGGCGGGAGGGTCTCGTCGACCTCGCTGACGATGGGCCCCCTGGGGCCTCGCCGGACCAGGATCCGGCGGCGCACCAGGTCCCGCGTCCGCTGCGGCAGCACCAGTGCAGCCACGCCGGTGGCCATCAAGATGACCCCGACGACCTGCAGGTTCAGCCAGCTGGGACTGGACGTGATGGCGAAGGTGAAGATGGCACCGAAAGCAATTAAGGTCAGGCCGGGCGCGATTTTCATCGGTCATCCCTCCGGGGGTTGCGGGCGGGCAGGCCTGGGCGGGCCTGGTGGTCGTGGCCGAGTGTCGTTCGGGGGATCGGAGTCATCACGCCCGCCGGTACTGCTGCGCGTCGGCCGCCCGTAGCTGCACGCCGAGACCGGGACGGCCAGGATCCGGGGTGAGCACGCCGCCGTGGGCGTCGAGGGCTCCGTCGAACAGCAGCCTATCGATGCGCTGGTGGTCATGGAAGTACTCAACATGCCGCAGGTTCGCCGTGGCGGCGCCGACCTGTGCGTGCAGGGTCGGCGCGCAGTGCGCGGAGACCTGCATGCTGTGCGCCGCGGCGAGCGCCGCGCCCCGCACGAACTCGCTGATCCCGCCGCACCGGGTCAGGTCGAGTTGCAGGCAGTCCACCGCCCCCGCGTCGATCAGCCGGGCTGAGTCGGCCAGCGACCAGCTGTACTCCCCGGCGGCGACGTCTGGCTGCACCTGGCTGCGGACGGATGCGAGCCCGGCCAGGTTCTGAGACGACACCGGTTCCTCGAACCAGGTCACGCCGTAGTCGGCCATCCGGTGCGCGACACGCACGGCCTGGCCCGTGGTGTAGCCGCCGTTGGCGTCCACGTAGAGCTCGGTGTCCGGGCCGATGACCTGACGGGCCAGCGCGACCCGGGCCAGATCCCTGGACTCCCTGCTGCCCCAGGATTCGCCGATCTTGATCTTGACCCGCGGAATGCGGTCCCGTTCGACCCAGCCGGCCAGCTGCTCACGCGTCTGGCGTTCGTCGTAGCTGGTGAACCCCCCCGATCCGTAGGCTGCCACCTGCTCATGCACCCGCCCGAGCAGGTCTGTGACCGGCACGCCGAGCAGGCGTGCCTTGAGATCCCACAGCGCGACGTCCACCGCGGAGATCGCCATAGACGCGACGCCGCCGCGGCCGATGTTGCGCACGGCGCGCGCCATGGATTCGCTGGCGGCTGCGATGTCGAACGCACTGCGTCCCAGCACCGCCTGGGCCAGCACGTCAGTCACCACGGCCGCCGCCGCGGCGGCGCCATAGGTCCAGCCGGTTCCCTGCTGGCCTCCGGCCGTGGCGGTCACCAGGACCACTGTCGTCTCGTTCCAGGCGAGTGTCCCGTCCGCTTCTGGCGCGTCCGTGGGGATGACGTAGACCGCGGCCGAGATGTCATCGAGCGGCGGCGCGTCAGCGATGGCTGGGCGCGTCCGGGCATCTGATGCCGTCGGCATGGTCTTGGCTCCCTCCGCGTTCAGTCACGCCTGGTCACATCCGGCCACCGCCGGCCATGGCTTCGCCACTACGTCCCGGCCGCGCACCGGGGGGGTGGGGTGCGCCGCCGGGACGAGCGGTCGGCCTTCTTCTACCTGCACAAGCCGGTCTCAAACCTGCACAGGCCGGTCTCAAACCCGGGCCGGAGCCGGAATCGCGTTATCATCCGGCCAGGCCGCGATGCCCAGGGCGGCTACGGTCGGTGTCGTTTCGGGCCCTCGCGCGCGGGTAGTCCGGTGATCCTCTAGAGCGGTGCCGCGGAGGTGGCGACGATGGGATCCGTGTCAGCCCGGGATCCGCGGGATGAGACACCAGAGCAGCGTGACGACCGTAACCTCGCCGAACTGCTCCAGGAACTCCGCGTGGCCGGCCTGGGCGTCCAGGTCCTGTTCGGCTTCCTGCTCTCGCTCCCGTTCACCACGAGGTTCGCCAGGCTCAGCCACGCCCAGCGTGAGCTCTATATAACCAGCATCCTGCTCGCCGCCGTCTCCACGGCGCTGCTGGTAGCGCCGGTCGCCTATCACCGCCTGGTGTTCCGCCGCCATGAGAAGGAGAGCCTGATCCGCGCGGCCAACGTAATGGCGCTGCTCGGCCTGGGCGCCGTCGCGCTGGCCATCTCGGCCGCGGTCCTGCTGGTGACCAGCTATGTCGCCCAGGGCCTGCCGACGGTCGTGATAAGCGCCTTTGTCGTGTGCCTGTTCGGCGGCCTGTGGTTCGCGTTCCCGCTCGTGCGCCACCGCAAGTAGCGGCCGGGCGTAACCGTGCTGGGTGCCACTGGCTCAGGGTAGGCCAGCGCGCTCAGGGGTGGGCCAGCATGCCGGCGCCGGTCACCGCGGGCCAGGGCAGCCAGGGGGCCGGAGCCTCGGAGACCGGCAGCAGCGGCGTGACGCTCGCGTAGCCCGCGGCCAGCAGTCCCGAATCGGTCCCTGGCACCGGCCCAGCGGCCCGTTCGGACACCGTGACCTGCAGGTGATCCTCGGCCGCCTCGATGATGTCGGTCTGGACGGCGCCGAACGCCGCCAGCTGTCCCCGGCGGATCCCGCGCAGCATGTGCTGCGGCACATTGGGGATGTTGACGTTCAGGACCTCGCCCCGCGGAAGGTCAGGAAGAGCCAGGATGACCTGCGTAGCCACCGCTGCGGCGGTCTCCCAGTGCAGGTGTGCGGCATCGTCGTCAGCGTCCAGGGAGAAGGCGGCCGCGCGGACACCGTAGCTGGCCGCTGCCATCGCGGCGCCGACCGTGCCGGAATGCAGGATGGCCTGACCCGTGCTCGGCCCGAGGTTGATGCCGGCCAGCAGGAAATCTGGCTGGCGGCCGAAGGCCTCCCGGACGGCGGTGAACGCGATGAAAGCGGGGGTGGCCTGGACCGCGTAGGCGGGAACCGTGTCGAGGCCGGCCAGTTTCCGGCGCTCCATCACAATGCGCCCATCACGCACAGCCGCCATCGCGGCGCTCGACCCGGACGCCCGGTGGTCGGATGCCCGGTGGTCGGATGCCCGGTGGTCGGGCGCCCGGTGGTCGGGCGCGGCGACCAGGACCTTGCAGCCGGTCCGGAGTGCGGCCGCCGCGAGCAGCCGCAAGCCCGTACTGTCGATCCCGTCGTCGTTCGTGACGGTGACACGGAGGGGCTCGGGCCGGGGCATCGCCCCCTACTACCCGCAGGCGGCGCGTCAAACGTCAGGGCGTGGCCCATCCTGGGTGAGGACGCCCGCCGCGCTGGGTAGGAGAACCGGCCTAGGCCACCAGGACGGCGGTCGTCAGCAGCGAGGGTTAAAGAATGAAACCATCCAGCGCAACGGAAACCGGCAGCCGGTCACGGTCGGCCAGGCCGGCCCAGCCGGCCTGGCTGGATCCCCAGCTGGCCACGCTCACCCGGGAGAGATTCTCCGACCCAGCGTGGATCTTCGAGCGCAAACTCGATGGCGAGCGCTGCCTGGCTTTCCGGGACGGGTCCGAGCTGCGGCTGATGACCCGGAACCAGAAGGTGGTCACCGCCACCTATCCCGAGCTGGCCGCCGCCCTCAAGGCCCAGCACGCGGACGACTTCATCGTCGACGGGGAGGTCGTTGCCTTCGACGGGAACCGGACCAGCTTTGCCCGGCTCCAGCAGCGGCTGGGGGTCCATGATCCGGGGCCGCCGCTGCTTACCGAGGTGCCGGTCTACTTCTACCTCTTTGACGTGATGTGGGCCGCCGGGCAGGATACGCGGCCAGTGCCGTTGCGGGAGCGCAAGCGGCTGCTGCACAGCCTGCTGTCGTTCGGCGACCCGCTGCGTTTCACCGAGCACCGCGACGCTGACGGCGAGGCGTACTGGCGGGAGGCCTGCACGGCGGGCTGGGAGGGTGTCGTCGCGAAGCGCGCGGATGCGCCGTACCGGGCCGGGCGCAGCCGGGACTGGCTCAAGTTCAAGTGCGAGAACGCGCAGGAGTTCGTGATCGGCGGCTACACCGACCCGCAGGGCTCACGGACCGGGTTCGGCGCTCTGCTGCTCGGCTACTACGACCGCAACGGGAAGCTTGCCTACGCGGGCAAGGTGGGCACCGGGTTCGACCAGCGCACCCTGACCAGCCTGCACGAGACGCTGACTGCGCTGGAGCGAGACCGCCCGCCGTTCGAGCGCGGCGTGCTGCCGCGGTCCCGGGTGCACTGGGTCGAGCCCCGTCTGGTCGGCCAGGTTGGCTTCAGCGAATGGACCACCGAGGGGCAGCTGCGCCATCCCAGGTTCCAGGGCCTGCGGCGGGACAAGGATCCCGCCGAGGTGGTGCGGGAAATGCCCTGACTGGCAGCGGCGCTCCACCGCTGTCGCCGCCGCGGGCGGGCGGATTCGTGGCCGTGGTGTCGCTGTGCCTGGTGCAGTTCGTCGACGTGCTCGGGGTCACGGTCGTCGTGACGTCCTTGCCCTCGATGCTGGCTGACCTGCACGCTCCCGAGTCATTCGGGAGCCTGATCGCGACGGGCTACGCCATGTTCTTCGGCGGCCTGCTGATGCTTGGTGCGCGGCTGGGCGACCGCTTCGGCCATCGCCGCACGATCATCGCGAGCCTGGCCGTGTTCGCGGCGGGCGCCGTCGTGGCGGCCACGGCCGGCTCCATCATCGCCCTGACGGCCGGTCGCTGCCTGCAGGGAGCGGCCGCCGCGGCATCCGTGCCTTCGGCGTTGCGGTTGCTGACCACGGTCACCGCCGACGGCCAGGCCCGCCGGCGGGCGATCGCAGCATGGAGCGCGGCTGGCGCCGCGGCTGGAGCGAGCGGCTTCGTCGTGGGCGGGATCGTGACCGACCTGGCCAGCTGGCGGTTCGTGTTCTGGGGCTATGTCCCCCTGGCCGCCGTACTGGCTGCGGCCATCGCGTCGTCGGTGCCGCCTGACCGCGACGCAGGCCCAGCGAGGTCGCTGAACCTGGCGGCGTCGGCCGCGTTCACCGCGGCCATCATGGCCTTCGTTGTCGGCGCCACTCTCATCGCTCAGCCAGCTCACCGGCTGAGTGGCGGCCTGCTGCTGGCGTGCTGCGTCCCGCTGAGCGGCGCGTTCGTCGTCATCGACCGCCGCGCCGCCGCGCCGTTGCTGCCACCCGAGCTCCTCCGGTCTCCGCGGCTGCGCCAAGGTGCGCTTGGCGGCCTGCTCAACACCGCGACCACCAGTTCGGCCATCACACTGGTCACCTTGTACCTGCAGAACACCCTCCGGCGGAGCCCGCTGGAAGCCGCAGCCACCCTGCTGCCGTTCAGCGTGACAGTCATCGGCGGGGCGAGCCTGTCCGCCGCGCTACTGCGCCGCCTGCGACCGCAGTCCGTGGTCGCGCTTGGACTCGCGGCCGTCGCGGCCGCCAATCTGGCGTTGATCCCATCCGCGGCGATCCCGTGGGCGGTGCCGCTTTGTGCCGCGGTGGCGGGCGCAGGCATCGGGCTGTCCTCGGTTGCCGCCACCGGCCTGGGCACCGATGTGGCCGAGCACTGGCGCGGCACCGCATCCGGCATCATCAATACCGCCGCCCAGCTCGGCACCGCCATCGGCATAGCGGTCCTGCTTCTCATCGCCGCAGCCACCACCGGCACGCCGGCCGCCGGCACGCGACCACCACGAGCAGCGTGGGCCGTGGCCGCCGTGGTCGCGGCGGCTGGGGCAGTCCTGTTCACGCTTACTGGAAGGCGCTCTCACCCCGACTGTTCGTTAGCCAGTGGGACCACTCATCAGAGACTGGGCGCGCCGGGCCGGCCTCGGTGGAGAACATGGCCCACACAATTTTCCCCATGTCGCTGACCGGAATGTAACCCCAGCCGTCGCTGAGCGCGCCGACGACCTCCAGGCCGCGGCCGGTCTCGGCGAGCTCACCGGGTTTTGCCTGCGCCGGAGCGCTTTCGCTGGGGTCGGCGACCGCGCACAGCACGCAGGGCCCGCACTGCAGCAGGCCAAGCCGGATCGGCCATCGTCGCCGGGTACCTGCTGAACGTGGCCCGGTCCCCACTGAACGTGGCCCGGTCCCCACTGAACGTGGCAGGGTCCCATCAGCGCGCGGCAGGGTCCCATCAGCCCGCGGCACCGCGTGCCGCAGCGCATTGGTCAGCAGTTCAGATACGACCACGGCGACATCCTCGCAGCGATCTGCCGCGCCCCAGTGCCGCAGTGTGGCCACGGTGAACCCCCGGGCAGCGCACACGGAACTGGCGTCGGCCGTCGGCGTCCGCCGGGCGATCCGCGAGGAGCACGTCCAGCCCGTGGCGTCTGGCTCTGGCACCAGCGGGCAATTCCCGCTCGCCAGGGCGGCCATCTCCACAGCTGACGTCAACCAGTGCCAGCCCACCCCGCCCGCCGCACTGCTCACCAAGCGTAATGGGTTCGCTGTCATCGCCTTCCGAATGATCTCGTCGCGGACGGTGGGAAATGGCGCTTACGCCCCTATCGTGCCGTATGCGGATCCCTGCTGCAAGGGACTGATGCACGTTCCTTCGCACGTGCATCAGTCTGTTAGGCTGCACCGTGCAAGGTTGTGCCCGTAACGCCGCGTGCGCCCCGCCTGCATGTTTCCCCTGATGTCCCCTCGCGGAGGAAAAACCGATGCTGGTCAAAAATGGCGTCCAGGCTGATCAGCTCGCAGCGCGCTGGCGCAAGAGCCGGGTCAGCAATCCGAGCGGAAGCTGTGTCGAGGTCGCGGAACTACCCGACGACGCGATCGCTGTCCGTAACTCCCGCTACCCGTCCGGACCGGCCCTGATCTACACTCGCGCCGAGGTCGCCGCATTTCTCAGCGGGGCGAAGAACGGCGAGTTCGATGATCTGTACCAGGATGGCAGCCTGCTGTTAACGCACGGGCCGGCACAATGGCGCCACGACAGTTCGGGCATGCGGTGATATCGTTCTGTCCGTGCCCCGCCGGTGCGACGCGCTGTTGCGACACTCACCGACCCTTGGGGTGCACTGGGGCGGTGCGATGTCGCCGTTGGGGTGTTAGGTCGGAAGCGGGCAAGCAGCGCTGATCCAATGGTCTGGGAGCCAGGATGAGCACGGTTCAGCCGGGCAGCGAGATGCCCGCCCCCATCTTCGGTGGGCCACGGGCGGGCGCAACTGTCCTGCGCATGATGCTCGGCGCCCAGTTGCGGCGCTTCCGTGAGACCGCTGACATCACGCCTGATCAGGCCGGCTATGCCATCCGGGGTTCCCGCTCGAAGATCAGTCGCATGGAGCACGGCCGGGTGGGCTTCAAGGAGCGGGATGTCACCGACCTGCTCACGGTCTATGGCGTCACCGACGAGAAGGTGCGGGAAGGGCTCCTGTCGCTGGTCCAGCAGGCCAATGCCCAAGGGTGGTGGGCCCAGTACGGAGACATCCTGCCTGACTGGTTCGAGGCGTACCTGGGCCTCGAGGAGGCCGCCTCGCTCATCCGCACCTACGAGCTTCAGTTCGTGCACGGCCTGTTCCAGACTGAGGCCTACGC
Organism: Streptosporangiaceae bacterium; assembly: GCA_033854735.1. Lineage (GTDB taxonomy): Bacteria > Actinomycetota > Actinomycetes > Streptosporangiales > Streptosporangiaceae > JAWWPY01. Next base: position 24,431 of record JAWWPY010000146.1, read on the forward strand.
GCATGCCGTCACCATGCTCGGCCATAGCTCCGCGCCCGCCGACGAGATCGAACGCCGGGTGAGGCTCCGGATGAAACGCCAGGACCTGCTCACCAGCCCGGATCCGCCACGTATGTGGTCCGTGATGGACGAGGCCGCGCTGCGGCGGCCACTAGGCGGCCGGAAAGTCATGCGGGCCCAGTTGAGCCACCTTCAGGAGGTGGCCGGGCTGCCGACGGTCACCCTGCAGGTCATGCCGTTCCGCCGGGGCGGCCACGCGGGCGCGGGCGGCTCGTTTACCGTGCTGCGCTTCGGAGAGCCGGACCTGCCGGATGTCGTCTACCTCGAGCAGCTAACTAGCGCTCTCTACCTGGAACGACGAGCACACGTGGATCATTACATGGAGGTCATGAACCGCCTCAGCGCCGATGCCCTGACCCCCGCCGAGACCGCGGGTTTCCTCGGGGAGATCAACCGGGAAATCTAGCGGGCAAGGCGGGGCGGTCCGCTAGCACCGTGATCGAAGTGTCGGCAGCACGCTCGAAAGGCGTATCAGTGACTAGCGAAGGCGCACCGAGACCTGACGAACGGCCCGGTGACGTTGCCGGCGGCGACGAGGATTCGCCGACCTTTGACACCAGCGTGGCGCACGTCGCCCGGGTGTACGACTACTGGCTGGGCGGCAAGGACAACTTCGCCGTAGACCGGGCGGCGGGGGAGCAGGCGATCGCCGCTTACCCGGACATCGTGTTCTCGGTCCGCGCCAACCGGGCGTTCCTGGCCCGCACCGTGCGGTACCTGACGGCCGAGGCCGGGATACGGCAGTTCCTGGACATCGGCACCGGCATACCGACCTCGAACAACACCCATGAGGTCGCCCAGTCTGTGGCCCCCGGCGCCCGCGTCGTGTATGTGGACAATGACCCGATCGTGCTGGCGCACGCCCGCGCGCTGCTGACCAGCGGCCCGGCGGGGCATACCAGCTACATTAACGCCGACCTGCGGAACACCGGGAAAATACTGGACACGGCGGCCCTGACCCTGGACTTCTCCCGCCCGGTGGCGGTCGTGCTGATGGCCATCCTGCACCTGATCGGCGACGAGGACGACCCGTACGGGATCGTGGCCACGCTGATGGATGCGGTGCCGCCCGGCAGCTACCTGACCCTGTCCCACATTGCCTCGGACATCGAGACAGAAGCGCTGGGCGAGGCGAGAGACCGGGTCAGCAAGTACATGCCGGTCAAGCAGACCTACCGCAGTCACGCCGAAGTTATGCGTTTCTTCGACGGGCTGGAGATGGTCGAGCCTGGGCTGGTCCGGGTTCAGCAATGGCGGCCCAGTTCCGAGGTCGAGGCCAGGAGCCCGGCCGCTCTGTGGGGCGGGGTAGGCCGCAAAGGCTGAGGAGCCGCGACACGGGCCAGGGCGAGACTGCCTCTGAACGCACCGGAGCGGCAATGGTGTCGTCCTGGCGGCAGCGGTGTGGGCATTGGTGTCGTTGAATGAGCCCGGGCCAGCGTGGCGGCGATGCGGCCGGGTGCCATTTCGGTCAGTAGTCTCCCGCCTAGCGACATGGCAGTCGGCTGATGAAGCCGGGTTACGACCTGAGGAGGCGCTATGGCAGAGCCAGTCTCACGAGACGCCGGTCAATCTGCGACCGGCGCAGGCGTCCCAACCGTCACATTCCGGACGACCGTCGTGCAGGCCGGCAAGACCGCTACCGGCATCGAGGTGCCCGCGGACGCCGTCGCGCGGCTGGGCACGGGCAAGCGGCCACCCGTTCGGGTGACGATCAACGGGCACACCTACCGCAGCACGGTGGCCGTGATGGGCGGGGCGTTCATGATCCCGGTCAGCGCGGAGAACCGCAAGAGTGCTGGTATCGCGGGCGGTGAGGAAGTGGCCGTAGAACTTGAACTCGACGCAGGTCCGCGCGAGGTCGTGGTCCCGGCCGACTTCGCTGAGGCCCTCGACCATGATCCGAGCGCGAAACGGCGCTTCGACAGCCTGTCTTATAGCCACCAGCGGGCACACGTCCTCGCGATCGATGGCGCGAAGGCACCCGAGACCCGTCAGCGGCGCATTGCCAAGGCGGTCGCCACCCTCCACAACGAGGCAGCCAGCTAAGGCAGCGAGCCGCGGAACGACCAAGGGCGCGCCGCGCCGATCTCTGTGATCACGGAGTATTTCTGGGTCTATGTGTCCGGGATGTTCCGTGATCATGGTGGGCCCCGAGCGGGGAGACGGCGGAGGGCGGGCTGGCTGGCATCCGCGCTGGGTCTGGCTGGACCATGCTGAGCCTTTGGATGGCTGGGCGCTCTTTCGCTGCCGTCGGCGCTTCGGGCGCTGCTGTCGGCGCTTCGGGGGGGAGGTGAACTGGGGGCGCCAGGTGTGCGAGGCTGTAGTGATATCCGGCCGAGGGCAGGAGGTCCGCATGGCTGCCGCCGCGTCGGAACCTGAGGGTTCCGAGGACGAGGTGAAGCGCAAGTTCCGGGAGGCGCTGGAACGCAAGCGCGAGAGGAACGCGGAACCGAACGCGGGGCGGGGCGGGAAGAACGCCGGGAAGGTCAGCGGCGTCCACGGCCCGGCCGCGAGCCGGCGATCGTTCCGCCGCAAGAGCGGCGGCTAGACCGAGGCGTGCAGGAACGCTTCCGTCAGCCAGTCGCGCACCTGTTCGTCGACGTCGTCCGCCTCGCGCAGCAGCAGCAGGTGGACCACCCGGGAGGCGCTGTTCCCGAGCACACGGCCGATCCGGGGATGGTCCACGCGCCGGGGCAGGTACAGCGCCAGTGAGACATCGCGCGACCGCGGGCGGACCTCGGCGAGCTTGTGGTCACGCTTGAGGAAGACCCCGACTCCGACAGCGTCCTCGTGGACCGGGCCCAGATCCAGCAGGTGGGCCATGATCGCGTCGTACACGGCACGCATCTGGGCCGGATGTCCTGCGAACGCAGCATCGACCGTGCAGCCTGGGACGCAGGTATGCGACTGGTGAGCGCGACTGAACTCGCGGTCACAGCGGGGGCATGTCCACCGAGGCACGACACCCATCCTGGGCGCTGTCCCGGTACGGCGCTAGCGCTACGGCGCTGACCCACCTGGCCGAGTGATGGTGAGCCCTGCTCATGCCATATGATATGGTTTTCATATTATATGGCATGCGGAATAATCCGCACCTCGGCTCGGAGGGAGATCGCCGAAAGGCGAACACCATGAAAATCACAATCTTTGGCGCAACGGGGGCCACCGGCGCATGCCTCGTCGAACAGGCGGTCGCGACCGGTCATCAGGTCACCGCCGTCGTCCGCAACCCGGCCCGGCTGGCCACCCCGGCCGGCCCGCGGCTGCGCATCCTGACTGCCGACGTCATGGACCCGGCAGCGATCAGCCCGGCGGTGACCGGCGCGGACGCTGTGCTGTCCGCCGTGGGCCCGCGTGGGTCCGGCCCCACCACCGTCAGCCAGGACAGCGTGCGCAGCATCATCCAGGCCATGCAGGAATCCGGTGTGCGCCGGCTCATCACGGTCAGTGGTTCCGTCGTCTCCGACGTTGGTGAGGGGCCCCTCATGAGCTACCTGCTGAAGCCCATAGTGCGCCGCACGCTGCTTCGTCACGTCTGCGCGGACATGCGCCGCGCCGAGGAGGCGATGGGCGCGAGCAACCTGGATTGGACGATTATGCGGCCGCCCCGGCTGACCGGCCAGGCCGCCACGGGCACCTACCGCACCGCGATCGACCGCAACCTGCCGGGCGGATACACGATCTCGCGCGCTGACCTCGTCACCTGCATGCTCTCGCTGCTTGACGACGAGGCGTCCGTGCACAGGCACATCGCCATCGCCAACTGACCACCGGTCACGGGATCAGCCGCTGGCCGCGATCGCCGCCACCACGCTGTAGGGCAGGTACTGGGGATGAACGAGCAGCGCCCTGGCCACCAGGCGGATCTTCAGCCGCAGCGGGGCCAGCATCTCCTCGCTGTAGCGCCAGGCCCTGACTTCATCGGTGCCGAAGCGGCCGCGAAGGCTGCCGCGGAAGCGCTTGGCGTCCCCGCCGTCGGCCTGCCACGTTGGCAGCCATTCGCGCAGCGCGTCATCGCTTTCCAGCATGGTCCAGTTCATCAGCCGCTCGGCGATCTGGCCGGCCGCGTCGATGACGAACGCCAGTTCGCCGGCTCCGCTGATGGCGTGCACCCGCCCCGCGTTGTCGCGGCCGTGCCTGATGCTGGCCGAACTGAAGCGTGCCCCGACCGCCAGCGCCGCCACCGCGTGACCGGCTTCGTGCCAGGCGGTCCCGACCGCAGACTTCCGGGCTGGCGCGAAGGTGGGGAAGCCACTGTCGTAGCGCTGCCTGATCCAGGTGTCGTGCACGATGGATTCGTCGTCGTAGCGGATGACCCGGCTCAGCTCCGCCTGGATCGCGGCGAGGACGCGCTTCTCGGCGGGCTTCCGGACGGGCAGATGACCGTCCGGGCCGTTCAGGGCCCGGTTGACGGCTGAAGATGAGAGCGGTGTGCGGTCCGGCGGAGCGATGCTGGCGAGCCTACCGGCACCCTCCGGCCATCACGGACGTCCCCGGCCGCGCCCGCTCAGCCGCTCCCGCGGGCCGCCCAGGCCCAGCCGTGTGCCGAGTCGCAACTGCCGGTTGGTGCCGCCGCACCTGCGGCACCGGCGGTGCGCATAGGTGAACACCGAACCATGATGCCGCCCGGGAGCCGACAGCCCCTTGCATGCGGGACACCGGTGGAACGGGTGCAGCCGCAACGAAATCAGATAGCCCCCACCAGCCAGCAGGGCCAGTACAACTAACCACCCCATGCCTCAAGAATGCACCGCAGGAACTAAAACCTATTAGCGCAATCAGGCCACTCAGCCTTACTCGGACAAACTCGGACGCGTGGCGCAACGCTGGGGCGAGCCGCGCGTGGCGCCGTCCCGCCGAGGGTGTTGACTAGCGGTATGCCTGTTGAAGATGAGTATGAGCCGAGCACGCGGGACTGGGTCCGCGAGCAGGTCGAGCTGTACGAGAGCTCAGGCGGCGCGCAGGGGACGACTTTGCGCGATACCGGCCTTCCGGTGGTGATCATCACCAACCGGGGGGCGCGCAGTGGCAAGCTGCGCAAGACACCGGTGATGCGGGTCGAGTATGGCGGCCGCTACGCGGCGGTGGCATCGAAGGGCGGCGCCCCCGCCCATCCGGTCTGGTACTACAACTTCCGCGCGGACCCACGGGTCCAGCTTCAGGACGGCTCGGTCAAGCAGGACATGGTGGCCAGGGAGGTCACCGGGGATGAGCGCGCCGAGTGGTGGGAACGGGCGGTCGCCGCGTATCCGCCCTACGCCGAGTACCAGCAGAAAACCACGCGCCAGATTCCGGTGTTCGTCCTCGAGCCTTCCAGCGGGAACTGACCCGGCCGCCCCGCTACTCGCGGAGCGGGGGCCCGCCATGGCGGGCCCCCGGCCTGCCCGCGACGGTCAGCCGCTGACTGAGAAGCTGTTGACCTGGAAATTCTCCCCGCCGCTGGACGAGGTGATTTCCCAGCCGAACTGGACGTTGCCGAGGGTGATGTTGCCGAACCAGCCCTGGCTTTCAATCCACCTGAGCACGGCGAGGATATTCACCGTGCCCGAGGTCGCGGAGCCGGTGTTGACGAAGGAGAACACCTGGTTGGAGCCGTTGCTCCCCTTGTAGACGTGCCAGCTGTACCCGCCGACGGTGACACTGGCCACCTGGGACCCGAGCGGCCCGACGGCGCCGGTCTTGTTCATCCAGAGCATCGTCTCGTAGGCGTTGCCGCTGTCCCAGATGTCGTAGGCGGTCTCATACGCGCCGCCGCTGGGGTTCGTCACGTTGAAGCTGGACGTGACCGAGCTCAGCGAACTGAGTGACGCGCCGATATACCTGGTGGCGTTCGGGTACGACTTCACGCCGCCGGTGTTGGGCTGATTCGACCAGACCCCCCAGTTGCTGAACGAGTTGGCCCAGATGGTCTGCGGCCCTGCGCCGCTGCCCCAGACGTCGTTGTAAAGCGTGTAGCCCCCGTTCGACCAGGAGCCGAACTTAGCGGTCGACGACCACACGGCGGCGGACGCGGCGGTGGCCGTCACCAGTGCGAGGGCAACCGCTAGCACCGGGGTCAGCGCAAGGTACCGCAGCGCTCTGATCATGGCGTTTCTCCCTTCCGTTGGTGCAATGGACCTGGCGACCCCGCCCTATCGAAGCGCTTCGACATTTTCACCGTTACAGGGTCATGTCAAGAGTGTTTCGCGGGCCTGACAAGGGCCTGGCCGACACCGTAGCTGGGCTCAGCAGGGATCACATTGGCCTCGATGATCATCGAAGCGCTTCGCACTTGTCGCGGCCCGAGGTGGCCAGCACCGCACGGTACGCTGCAGACGGACCAGCGAGGAGAGACGCATCGTGACTGCATCACCCCGGCCGCTGGCCGGGCGCCGCGCCCTGGTGACCGGCGCGGCCAGCGGCATCGGTGCCGCGTGTGCCCGGGGCCTGGCCGACGCCGGCGCGCACGTCGTCGCCGCGGATGTGAACCCGGCGGGCGCCGCGCAGATCGCCGCGGAGCTTGGTGGCGAGCCGTGGACCGTCGACCTGAGCGACACCGCGGCGCTGGAGGCGCTCCTGCTGGATGTCGACGTGCTGGTCAACAACGCTGGCATCCAGCACGTCTCGCCGATCGAGCAGTTCCCGCCCGGCACGTTCCGCCGCATGCTCGCGCTGATGCTCGAGGCGCCGTTCCTGCTTGTCCGGGCCGCGCTGCCGCACATGTACGCCGGCGGCTTCGGGCGGATCATCAACATCACGTCCGTGCACGGCCTGCGCGCATCGCCACACAAATCGGCGTACGTGGCCGCCAAGCACGGCCTGGAGGGGCTGTCGAAAGTCATCGCGCTGGAAGGCGCGGCCCGGGGCGTGACCAGCAACTGCATCAGCCCCGGCTATGTGCGCACCCCGCTCGTCGAAAAGCAGATCGCCGACCAGGCCCGGCTGCACGGCATCGCCGAAGAGGACGTCGTCGCCACCGTCCTGCTCGCCGAGAGCGCTGTGAAACGGCTGGTTGAGCCAGCCGAGGTAGCCGAACTGGCCGTCTGGCTGGCCGGGCCGGCCGCCGGGATGGCCACCGGCTCGTCGTTCACCATTGACGGCGGCTGGAGCGCGAAATGACCTGCTGGCCGGCCAGGACATCAGGGCGGGCTCGGGAGAGGAGGCCCTACGGCCCGCCGCCGTTTTCCTGGCCCGCATGGGGCGGCCGGAGACGGTAGGCGACGTGCGGGCGCAGGGCGTGGCCGACGGCGAGCTTCGGGTGGTCAAAGTGCACGTGCGGTCTCATCCCCAGGCGCCGCATCACCGCCTGCGATGGCTGGTTCAGGACGGCCGTCATTGACCAGATCTGGTCAAGACCTGCCCCGTTGAAGCCCACCTCGACAGCAGCGGTAGCAGCCTCGGTGGCGTACCCGCGGTGCCAGGCCCGGTGGGCCAGCCGCCAGCCCACCTCCATGTCACCCGCGCCGGGGACACCATTGGGCATCCGGTTCAGGCCGGTGAACCCGATGAACTCAGCGGTATCGGCCACCTCCAGGGCCCACAGCCCGAATCCCTGCGTGTCGAAGAGGTCCTCGATGCGGTCGACGCTGGCGTCACTTGCGGCCCGGTCGAGGGGGGCCGGAAAGTAGCGCATCACCAGCGGATCGGCGTTCATCGCGGCGTACGCGTCCCGGTCCGCGTCGCGCCATCGGCGCATCACCAGGCGAGCGGTCCGGATGCGGTCGAATCGGCGCGCCACCCGGCCAGCGTAACCGTCCCGAACGGGTGGCCAGTCGCCTCGACCCGCGCGGTAAGCCCAGGGGGGACGACAAACAGCACGTCATCCCCAACGCCGCGCCGCCTCCACCACCGGCATCAGCGGGCCAATATGGCCCGCTCCCTCGGTGGAGCGTACGAGCACACGCACGGCGGCGACTCTATGTCAGCGCTAGTATGGAAGCAGTCATCTTTGGGGGGAGCCAGCCGCAATGACCCGGGTCCTGCACGTCCCGGCACCCGCCAGGTAGGGGTTCCCATGCACGGCTGGTTCGAGGCCCAGATCGTGGATACCGGACGGCTGCCGCTGTTCTGCTTCTTCGTGGCGTTCGTGGCGGGCTTCGGCTTCATCCGGGTGTCCTCGCGCCTCATCCGCGCGAAGGTCCGCTGGTGGCCGGGCAATCTCGTCGCGGGCACGGTGCATGTTCACCACATGGTCTTCGGCGTGGTGTTCATGGGCATCGGCGGTGTCGCCCAGCTGGCCGCGCCACTGAACTCGCTGGAATGGCGATCCGCGGCAGCCGCCTTGTTCGGGCTGGGCACCGCACTGGTTCTCGACGAGTTCGCGCTCCTGCTGCACCTGCGCGACGTGTACTGGAGCAACGAGGGACGGCTGTCAGTCGACGCCGTGTTCGTCGCCGCGGGTGTGACAGCGCTGCTCCTGATCGGCGTCGGCCCGGTCGGCGTGAAGTCCGTGGCTGACTACCACCGGCTGCCTGGAAGCCCGGGCGCGGTCGTCGGGCTCATCCTGACGGTGGCAATCCTGTTCGTGCTGGCCGTGATCACCCTGCTGAAGGGCAAGGTCTGGACCGGGCTGTTCGGCGTGCTGCTGCCGCCGCTCTTCATCGCCGGCGCCATCCGGCTGGCCCGGCCTGGATCGCCGTGGGCCCGCTGGCGCTACCGGGAACGGCCGGGGAGGCTCGCCCGGGCCAACAGCCGGGAACAACGCCTCCGCCTGCCGGTGATCCGCGCGAAGATCCGGGTCCAGGACCTGCTCACCGGCCGGCATGACCAGCCCTGCCGGGTGCTCGAGCACCCGGCACCGCCGCCCGGGCCCGGTTCGGCGATCAGCCGCGGCCGGGCAGGCGCGTCCGACGAGGTGCTTGATGACGTGCTCGATGACGTGCCCTGAGGCGAACAGCTAGGGCACGCCCTGGCCGCTGCCAGCGCAACCCGCCGGGTAACCCGGAATGATGTGGTTCATGGCTGAAGCTGAATCATGGCCCGCACTGGCCGGCGAGCTGACCGTCGAGCTGACCGTCGAGCAGAAAGCCGCTCTGTGCCTGGGCTCGGACTTCTGGCACACCGCCCCGGTCGAGGCCGTCGGCGTTGAGCCGATCATGGTGTCCGACGGGCCGCACGGGCTGCGCAAGCAGCCGCAGCGCGCGAATGACGCTGGCCTGCGCGACAGCGTGCCGGCGACCTGTTTCCCGACGGCGTCGGCCCTGGGCTCCTCGTGGGACCCGGACCTGGCCCGCGCGGTGGGCACGGCGCTGGGTGTCGAGGCCCGGGCGCAGGGCATCGCGGTCGTCCTCGGCCCAGGAATCAACATCAAGCGGTCGCCGCTGTGCGGCCGCAACTTCGAGTACCTCTCCGAGGACCCCCACCTGGCCGGCCGGCTGGCCGCGGCGATGGTCGAGGGCCTGCAGTCGCAGCAGGTCGGCGCCTCGGTCAAGCACTTCGCGGCCAACAACCAGGAAACCGACCGGATGCGGGTCAGCGCCGATCTCGACGAGCGGACGCTGCGCGAGATCTACCTCCCGGCGTTCGAGCACGTGGTCACGACAGCGCAGCCGTGGACCGTGATGTGCTCCTACAACAAGGTCAACGGCGAATACGCGTCCCAGAACCGCTGGCTGCTGACCGATGTGCTGCGCGGCGAGTGGGGTTTCGACGGTCTTGTCGTGTCCGACTGGGGAGCGGTGCACGACCGCGTCGCCGCGCTCGTGGCCGGGCTGGACCTGGAAATGCCGCCCAACCTCGGAGTCAGCGACCGGGCGATCGTCGAGGCGATCGCCGGCGGCCGCCTGGACATGGCGGTGCTCGATCAGGCCGTCGCGAGGGTACTGCGGCTGGTGCAGCGGGCCCGGCGCCGTGAGCCGGCCGCCATGCCCGGCGACGCGCACCATGCGCTGGCCCGCCGCGTCGCGGCCGACAGCCTGGTGCTGCTCAAGAACACCGGCGGCGTGCTGCCGCTGACCGACTCGCCGGACCTGACGGTCGCCGTGGTCGGCGAGTTTGCCCGTACCCCCCGCTTCCAGGGCATGGGCAGCTCTCAGGTGAACCCGACCCGGGTCGACGTGCCGCTTGACGAGCTGACCGCGGCGCTGCCGGAGGCGACCATCCGTTTCGCGGCCGGCTTCGGTCTCGGCGACGACAGCGCGGACGCCGATCTGGCCGCTGAAGCGCTGCGCACCGCGGCCGGCGCCGACGTCATCGTCGCCTTCCTGGGCCTGCCGCCGGCCGACGAGTCCGAAGGGCTCGACCGCAGCCATATCGACCTGCCCGCCGCCCAGACTCACCTGGTGGCCAGGCTGGCCGGCGCCGTCCCGGACACGCCGATCGTGGTGGCGCTGTTCAACGGGTCCGCGGTCCGCACCAGCACCTGGGACCATGCGGCCTCGGCCGTGCTCGAATGCTGGCTGAGCGGGCAGGCCACCGGCGGGGCCCTGGCCGATGTGCTGACCGGCGCCGTCAATCCCTCTGGCCGGCTGGCCGAGACGATCCCGCTCCGCCTGCAGGACTGCCCGTCATTCCTGAACTTCCCGGGGGAGCAGGGCCATGTCCGGTATGGCGAACGGGTGTTCGTGGGCTACCGGGGATTCGACGCTGCCGATCTGCCGGTGGCCTACCCGTTCGGCCACGGCTTGTCCTACACCACGTTCGAGTACCGTGACCTGCAGGTAAGCCAGGCAGGCTCGGCCGACACGAATGATCTCATGGTGACCGTGACGTGCACCATCGCGAACGTTGGTGCGCGGAGGGGCCGCGAGGTGGCCCAGCTGTACGTGGCCGATCCCGTCGCCTCGGTGGCGCGGCCGCCGCGGGAGCTGAAGGCGTTCACCAAGCTGGACCTCGCGCCAGGGGCGGCCCAGCAGCTGACGTTCAGCCTCACGGCCCGGGACCTGTCCTACTGGTCCGCGGTCCACCGGCGCTGGGTCCTCGAGCCCGGCGACTTCCAGTTCGCGGTCGGCGCGTCATCCCGCGACATCCGCTGCATCCAGAGCATCGGCATTGAGGCTGAGCTGCCGCCTCAGCCGCTGACCGACATGTCGACGCTGCAGGAGTGGCTGGCCGACCCGGTGGGGGGGCCCGCCCTGCGGGACGCCATCGGACTGGATCCCGATGGGCGGCCAGCAGGCATCCTCGGCCGCAGCGAACTCATGAGGATCATCGCCAACATCCCGCTGTCCGCGCTGGCCGCATTCCAGGGCCTGGGAATCACCCCAGAGCTCATCGAGAGGCTCACCGGCACGGGAAGCTGACGGCCGCTGGCCCGGCCCGGCCGGGGCCGTTTGCGTTGGAGTGCACTCCAACATCTAGTGTCGGTGGAGTGACAAGCTGGACGACGAGGCAGGCGGCCGAGAAGTGCGGGCTCACTCAGCACACCCTGCGCTGGTATGAGCGGATCGGAGCGGCTGGAACTGCTGCAACGGCACCGCGACCGGGTCCGCCAAGGGCTGCTCGAGCAGCAGGAATGCCTGCATCTGCTGGACACGAAAATCGGAATCTACCGCCGTCACGTCCCTGCGGCGACGCAGGAACCCGCAACTCAGGAATAGGACACAGACGTGTACAAGGTTTCACTGGGCGAACTCACCGTGTCGGCGCAGGGTCTGGGCTGCATGGGCATGAGCGAGTGGTACGGCAGGGCTGACTGGGATGAGTCAATCGCGACGATCCATCGGGCCCTCGATCTCGGCGTGACCTTCATCGACACCGCCGATATCTACGGAGCGGGCCACAACGAGGTCCTCGTCGGCCGGGCGATCAGTGGCCGACGGGACGAGGTGCAGCTCGCGACGAAGTTCGGCATCGACCGTTCGGGTGGGGACGCGAAGCGGACGGTCCGCGGCGAACGTGGGTACGTCAAGAGGTCGTGCGAGTCGTCGCTGCTGCGGCTGGGCGTGGATGTGATCGACCTCTATTACCTGCACCGGCCGCCGGAGACGGCGGAGATCGAGGAGACCGTCGGCGCGATGGCCGAACTGGTCACCGAGGGCAAGGTGCGCTACCTCGGCCTCTCCGAGGTGGACAACGACCTGCTGCGCCGGGCCTACGCGGTGCATCCGATCACGGCGGTGCAGAGCGAGTACTCACTGTGGGCCAGGGACCCGGAGACCACGGTGCTGGACGCGCTCCGCGAACTGGGCGTCGGGCTGGTCCCGTATTCGCCGCTGGGCCGCGGTTTCCTCACCGGCACGGTGGACGTGACGACGCTGGATGCCAAGGATTTCCGGGGCCACAACCCGCGCTTCGCCGGCGATGCCCGAGCTGCCAACCAGGCGATCGCCGACACGGTCCGCCGGGTCGCTGAGGCCAAGGGCGTCGCGCCGGCGCAGGTGGCGCTCGCGTGGGTGCACGGGCAGGCGGGGCGGCTTGGCGTTCCGGTCGCCCCGATCCCGGGCACCAAGCGGGTGAAGTGGCTGGAGCAGAACGTGGCCGCGCTCGACGTCGCGCTCACGCCAGACGAGCTGGCCGTGCTCGACCCGCTGGGCGATCAGGTCGTCGGCGCCCGCTACTGACGCCCACCGGCCGTCAGCGAAACCCGGACGGCGACCAGGCATGCGTCGTCGCCGGTATCGGATGGCGCGTGGCTGAGCAGGTGGTCGGCGTAGTGCGAGACGCTGCCGACCGGCCGGCTGGCGATGTGGAGCAGCGAGGCCATGCTGTCGTCGATGGATTCGTGCCGGCGTTCGATCAGCCCGTCGGTGAACAGCAGCAAGGCGTCGCCCGGCTCGAGCGAGGTCGTCACCTCTTCATAGGCGGCATTCGGGTCCGCGCCGAGCAGCATCCCATGAGGGAGGCTGAGTTCCTGCGCTGCACCGCCGCGCACCAGGACGGGCGGCAGGTGACCGGCCCGGGCCCAGCGCAGGGACCGGCCTGCGGGATCATACAGTCCGCAGACGGCAGTGCCGATGATGCCATCGGTGAGATGGCAGGCGACACCGTTCAGCCAGCCGAGCAGCGCCGCGGGACCCGCCCCCGTGATCGCCAGCCCGCGCAGGCAGTTGCGCAGGGCGACCATGCCGGTGACCGCGTCCATCCCGTGCCCGGCGATGTCCCCGACGACCAGGAGCACCTCGCCGCCCGGGAGGGGGACGGTGTCGTACCAGTCGCCGCTGACCAGGCTCCCTGGTCCGGCAGGCCGGTACCGGGCGGCGATCTCCAGGCCGGCCACGTCGACCGGCTGTGCTGACCGTGGCGTGATCGCCTGCTGCAGGCGCAGTGCGAGGACCCGTTCCTCCTCGGCCCGCTCCTCGGTGTCGGCGAGCTGGTCGCGTGTCGCGGCGAACGCCACCTGCGTGTGGTAGTCGGCGGATACGTCCTGATAGGCGCCGCGCAGGGCGACCAGGGTGCCCGCCGGGTCCGTGACGGGCTCGGCGAAGGCCCGGATCTGCCGCACGCTCTGGTCTTCGGAGTGGATGATCCGGAAGACGGCGGCGGTGGCCCTCTGCTCGGTCATCAGCATGCCGCGGAATCGCTCGACCCCGGCGATGTCCTCGGCGGGTACGTGGCTGTGCAGGTCCGCGACCGGGACCGGGTCGCCGGGCGGCTGCCCGAAGAGGGCGAATGTCCGGTCGGTCCAATGCACGTCGCCGGTGAGCAGGTTCTCCTCCCAGCCGCCGATGTGGCCGAGCCGCTGGGCGTGCTGGAGCAAGGCCGCGAGCCGCTCGACCTCGTCCGCGCGCCGCCAGGCGATGACGACGCCGTCGAAGAGGCGGACAATGCGGACCTCCATCACGGGCGCCATGGCGCCGTGCCGCACCGACATGCTGATGACCTCGCCGGACACGTGCTGCGGCTCGCCCGTCGCCAGCACCTGGACCGCCTGGTCATACAGGCCGCCCGGGAGTGCCGCCGCCGGGTACGCCTCCAGCAGGGACCGCCCCGTCAGGTCTGCGGCGCTGCGGCCGGCCGGATCGCGGAAGCCGTCACTGAGGTGGCAGATCAGGAAATCCACCAGGTGCCCATCATCGCCGATGCGGCGCGCGAACATGGCCGACTCAAGCAGTCCGTCCAGCAGCCCGAGTATCCAAGGCGCCTGGTCATGGGCGAGATCACCGTGCGTCAGCCGGGTGCCGAGGGCCTGCGCGGAGACCTCGGCGAGGGCGGTGAGCTGGCGGCGCAGCGGGGTGGCGAAGGCCGCGCGCCGATCTGGCCAGCAGATTTCCACGGCACCGAGCGTTACCCGGTCGCTGCGCATCGGCAGCACCGCCCGGGCCCCAGCGGGCCAGCGGCCCATCAGGGGAGTGCTGTCCCCCTCGGGGCGCCCGGCAGGCCACCAGAATTCGACGTCGTCGCGTGCCGCCCGCTGAGCCAGCGAGCACATGTCCGGGTGTATCCGGCGCCACCGGCTGGCCTCGCGCGCACCGAAACCGGCCTCACTGGCCAGCGCCAGGCCGCCGTCGGGTTCGGTCAGCCAGAGCGCCACCGCAACGGCACCCGCTGGAGCCAGTGCCTCCTCAAGCAGCGCGGCCGCGACATCGGCGGCGTCGGGAGACGTCTCCATGGCCGCCGCGGCCAGCCTGATCCCGTGCTCGGCCTGACCGGCCAGTGGTGCCTGACCGGCGAGTGGTGCCTGACCTGCGGGCGGTGCCTGACCGGCCAGCGGTGCCTGACCGGCAATCTGTGCGGCGAGTTCCGGCACGCTCGTCCGGGATTCCGCCGAGAGGTGGGCGAGCTGCTCCTGAGCCTCGGCAGCGGAGCAGCCGAGCCGCTCCATCAGCATCCCCCGGGCCAGATCCGCGACCGAGCGGGCGGCGGCTGCTGACTGCATTCGGTCCAGCTCGCGCCGTTGCCGTGCTATCAGCGCGCTTAGCCTGGCGAACTCGCCGTTGCTTGCTACCGTCGCGGTCACGCCTTCCCGGGGCCAGCCCATTGACACTACGCTACCTGCCACGATTGGCCTGTACCGGCAATTATTGTCCCAACGGCCGTGGGAGTATCGGCCTGTGGGGGAAGCGCGTAAAGAGGCGCTTTCTCGGCGGCGGGATTTGAGGGAGCGTCGATGACAGAGGGCACACAGCAGGCGGGCCCGCCAGCGGACCCGCGGCTGCAGCTATTGCTGGCGGGCCTGACCGCCGTACGGGGCGGGGATTTCAGCACCCGCCTGCCGCACAAGGGTGATCCGCTGATGGATGAGATCGCCACCGTGTTCAACAGCATGACCGACCAGCTAGCCCTGTTCACCTCGGAGGTAACCCGGGTGGCCCGGGAGGTGGGCACCGATGGGAAGCTCGGCGGCCAGGCTCAGGTACCAGGTGTCGCGGGCACGTGGAAGGACCTGACCGACTCGGTGAACGCCATGGCCGGCAACCTCACCGGTCAGGTCCGGGACATCGCGCAGGTCGCGACGGCGGTGGCCAGGGGCGACCTCAGCCAGAAGATCACCGTGGATGTCAAGGGCGAGATGCTCGAGCTGAAGGACACCCTCAACACGATGGTCGACCAGCTCTCGGCGTTCGCTGACGAGGTGACCCGGGTGGCCCGCGAGGTGGGCACTGAAGGCCGCCTGGGCGGCCAGGCGCAGGTGCCAGGGGTGGGCGGCACCTGGCGCGATCTGACCGACTCGGTGAACTTCATGGCGGGCAACCTGACCAGCCAGGTCCGCAACATCGCCCAGGTGACGACCGCGGTGGCTCAGGGCGACCTGTCGAAGAAGATCGACGTGGATGCGCGCGGCGAGATCCTGGAGCTGAAGACCACCATCAACACGATGGTCGACCAGCTCTCGTCGTTCGCGGCCGAGGTCACCCGCGTCGCGCGGGAGGTGGGCAGCAAGGGGCTGCTCGGCGGCCAGGCCGAAGTCGAGGGCGTGTCCGGCACCTGGAAGCGGCTGACCGAGAACGTCAACGAGCTCGCCGGGAACCTCACCCGCCAGGTCCGGGCGATCTCCGAGGTGACCAGCGCGGTCGCCACGGGCGACCTGACCCGCTCCATCAGCGTCGAGGCCGAGGGCGAGGTCGCCGAGCTCAAGGACAACATCAACGCCATGGTTCAGTCGCTGCGCGAGACGACCAAGGCCAACCAGGAACAGTACTGGCTGAAGACCAACCTGGCCCGGATCGCGGGCCTGCTGCAGGGTCACCGGGACCTGGCCACCGTTGGTGAGCTGATCATGAACGAGCTCATCCCCCTGGTCGGCGCGCAGCACGGCACATTCTTCATCACCGAGGAGGGCGGCGATAGCACCGTCCTGCGCCTTATCGCCGGCTACGGCCTACGGGTTGACACGGCGGTACCCATCGAGTTCCGGCTCGGCCAGTCGCTGGTCGGCCAGGTGGCGAAAACCAAGAAGCCGATTGTCGTGACCGATGCCCCGGCCGACTACGTGAAGATCTCCTCCGGGCTGGGGGAGGCCGCGCCGCTCAACCTGATGGTGCTGCCGATCGTCTTCGAAGGGCAGGTCCTCGGCGTGATCGAGGCCGGCTCGTTCGGCCTGTTCACCCAGGTGCACCAGGACTTCCTGGAGCAGCTGATGGAGACCATCGGCGTCAATGCCAACACGATCATCGTCAATTCACGGACCGACGACCTGCTCGCCGAGTCGCAGCGGCTCGCGTCGGAACTGCAGTCCCGCTCGGGCGAGCTGCAGGCCAGGCAGGAGGAGCTGCAGCGCTCGAACGCCGACCTGGAGGACAAGGCGGCCCAGCTGGCCCGGCAGAACCGGGCTATCGAGACCAAGAACGCCGAGATCGAGCAGGCCCGGCAAGAGATCGAGGAGCGGGCCAGGCAGCTCGACCTGGCGTCCAGGTACAAGTCACAGTTCCTCGCGAACGTGTCGCATGAGCTGCGCACCCCGCTCAACAGCCTGCTCATCCTCGCGCGCCTGCTCGCGCAGAATCCGGCCGACAACCTCACGCCCAAGCAGGTGGAGTACGCAACCGTCATCCACTCCTCAGGAACTGACCTTTTGCTGCTCATCAACGACATCCTCGACCTGTCCCGGGTGGAGGCGGGCAAGCTGGACGTCCATCCGGAACAGTTCGCCCTCGCGTCGCTCGCCGAGGACCTCCGTACCGTCTTCGAGCCGCTGGCCGCCGAGAAGAGCCTGGAATTCGCGGTCGATACAGAGGCCGATGTCCCCGCCGAGGTGCTGACGGACCGGCAGCGGCTACGGCAGATCCTGCACAACCTGCTGTCGAACGCGGTCAAGTTCACCCCGGAGGGCCGGGCGGAACTCCGGATCGGCCTGGCCCAGCATCGGGCTCCGGACGAGGAACCTGTGATCACGTTCTCGGTCACCGATACCGGGATCGGCATCACCGACGACAACCTCGAGACGATCTTCGAAGCCTTCCAGCAGGGCGACGGCACCACGAGCCGTCGCTACGGCGGGACAGGCCTGGGCCTGGCGATCAGCCGAGAGGTCGCCGCCCAGCTCGGGGGGAGGATCACCGCCGAGAGCGAGCCTGGCAAGGGCAGCACCTTCACCCTCTACCTCCCGGTGGCCTATCCAGGTGCGGTCGAGCCGTTCACCCCGGGCCGTACGGATGATCTCGCGGATGCCACAGCGGGGAGGCTGACGGCGCCGCCAGCGGGCGGCGCGGCGGCGGCTGGGCATTCGCCAGGAGCGGATCGCCTCGCGGCCAGTCCCGCGCCGGACGCACCGGCCGCGGTCACGGCCCGGCCGGTCCCCAGAACCGGAGCGCACGACAGCCTGCGCGGCAGGAATGTCCTCGTCGTCGACGACGACCTGCGTAACGCCTTCGCGATCACCAGCATCCTCGAGCTGTACGGGCTCACCGTCATCCATGCGCCCGATGGGCAGCAAGGCATCGGGATGCTGCAGTCCAACCGGGACATCGATCTTGTCCTGATGGACGTGATGATGCCGGAGATGGACGGATACGCGACGACGGCCGCGATCCGCGCGATGCCGGAGTGCGCCGACCTGCCCGTGATAGCGGTGACCGCCCGGGCCATGCAGGGCGATATGGACAAGAGCCTGGCCGCTGGCGCCAGCGACTACGTGACCAAGCCGGTCGACACGGAGGAGCTTCTCAGCTGCATGGAACGCTGGCTCGGCCATGCATGAATGGCGCGGTCCCGGGTAGCTGCGCACCGTGCTCCGCGAGCCGTGCTCCGCGAGCCGTGCTCAGTTAGCTGGCACGACGATCCGGTACTCGTGGATCTTCCGGTAGATCGTCGCCCGGGACATGCCCAGCGACTTGGCCGCCTTGACCTTGTTGCCCTCATGGTCCAGCAGGCTTTGCACGATGGCATCGCGCTCCATCGACTCCAGCGGGCTGAGCAGCCGGCGGCTTACCGTCCAGCACTCCGGCGGCAGGTCGCTGGGGTGGATCATCCCGGTCCGCCGGTGCTGGACGACCTGCTTGAGGATGTTCCAGAGCTGCTCGGTGTTACCTGGCCAGCTCGACCTCAGGAGGAGCTGCATCGCCTCGGGCGAGCAGGTCAGCTGGCCCGGCCGGTTGAGCTTGGCCAGGAAGAACGGCACCAGCTCATGCAGGTCCTCGCTGTGATGGCGGAGCGGCGGCATTTCCACGGTGCTGGGGAAGGACCGCAGCAGCTCGGCGAGGTCCCCGTTGGCCCGGAGGGTTCCGGCGGGCCGCCCTCCCGGGTCAGCAGAGCCATCACTCAGCGTCACGGCGACCCACATCGAGTGCTGCCTGCCCGCGGCCAGCGCTTCGTCCAGCGCTGTGGTCAGGGCATCCAGCCGCCGGATCTTGAGCTTGTCGACGTGCCTGATCACCAGGTCGCCCTCGCCGTCGAGCAGTTCGGCGCGGACCCTGGCCGGCCAGTCAGGGTCGCCGGCATCCGCGGCGTCAAGCACCTGGAAGTGGCGCGCGGGATTGCGCCGCTGGTGTACGGCCCGGATCAGGGCGAGCTTGCCGGTTCCGCGTTCACCCTCGAGCGCGAGCCACTCGGACGCCGCGTAGACCGAGTCCACCTGGTGGCATGCGCGCAGCCACAGCGGCCCGGTGCCGACCAGGCCAGGCAGGAACATCCGGGCTTGCGCCCCGGTATCGACGCCCTGCCGGGTGCCCCAGTCCACGAGCTTCACGTGCACCACGCCCCCGGCGGGCCGCCCTTCGCGGCCGACGGGACGGCAGTGCAGCCGGGCCTTGATGCCGGTAGGCAGCTCGACCGTGACCGGGCCGGGCTGGCGGCTGGCCAGCGCGTCGGCGGCCTGCCCGAGCAGGACGACCTGGTCAGCCGGGTCGAGCACGTGCCGGGCGTAGTCGTTCATCATGACCACGTCGTTGTTGAGCGCCAGCACGATCCCAGCCGTGCGCTTGCAGGCCCGCAGGTACTCGGACAGCAGTTCAAACTCGCGCGCGCTGCTGTCCGTCAGCAGCGCCTGGGTGATCTGATCCGCGGTGGTCTTGGCCAGGGCGACCAGCAGCGGGTCGGCGTCCCGGCGCCAGCAGGTGAGATCCACCGCGCCAATTGTCTTACCGGAAGTCGGGTGATGGATCGGCACCCCGGCGCACGCGAGGTCTTCGAGGTTCTCGGCGTAGTGCTCGTGGCCGAACACGTGCATCGGCCGGCCGCCCTCCAGCGCCGTGCCGATCCCGTTGGTGCCGACGAACTCCTCCGCATAGCTGAAACCGGGCGCGAGCTGGACCTTGTCCAGGTGCCGCTCGAGATCGCGATCGCCGGTCAGCCTGACCAGCACCACGCCGGCGGCGTCGGTCAGGATGACGCTGATCGGCTGGCCATCCAGGTTGTCCCGCAGGTTCCGCAGCACAGGCAGCGCATTGCGGGTCAGCGGGGTGTCCAGGTTCGGATCCCGGATGTAGTTGAGCTCGATCCGGTCGGCAGCCACGTTCCAGTGCCGGGAACGCCACCAGGACGCCAGGATCGTGTCGCGGACGTGATTTGGCTCGAAGGAATCGGCGGTCAGGAACCGCTCGCGCGTCTTGGCGAGCCGCTCACCGTCGGTGGCGTGGGGTCGGGGCATGGCGCCTCCCTGTACCGTCCCGCAGGCGACCCTGTCCGCGAGGTCGGGTTCGAGATTGCGTCGTACCCCCAACATAAGCCCGACTTCCCCGATACGTGTCTCATGTTGAGACCACTATTTTGGCCCTGCGGCCATTTCATGCCTCACGTAGGCTCGCGGGAACTAGCGGGAACTAACCGGGAGGCGCTCGATGGACCGGCCAGATGACCTGCCGGAGGAGACCTACAACCCGTGGAGCGTCGTCAACCTGGTCTTTCACCATCTGGCGGAGCAGGGCCTGCACCCCACGCTGGGGGACGCGGGCGACCCAGGTGGGCCAGCCGCGGCCTTGCTCCGGGCGCTGGGGATCGAGCCTGCCGCCGAGGGCAACAGGCAGGTTTCCCGGGACGTTAAGGACCAGCTCGCGCAAATTCGGGCCGCCGTATTCGGCGAAAGCTGATCGCCAGGCTGATCGCCAGACGCTGATCGCCAGACACTGATCGCCAGACACTGATCGCCAGACACTGGCCGCCAGACACTGGCCGCCAGACGCTGGCCGGGCGAGGATCGCCAGCCGGGGGGATTGCTCCGGGCGCTGGGAATCGAGCCGATTGCGGAAGGTAACTGACTAGAGGCCCAGAGTGTCCATAAGTGC